>JBHJGY010000114.1:0-23004 GCA_050331335.1 Pikeienuella sp. | reverse complement strand
CGCGTCGCGCGCCATTTGCCAAGACCACCGCGCGCCTTGGCCCTTGCCGGGTTCACCGGTCAGCTCTGGACCCTTTGCGCAAACCAGACAGGTGATCTTTGCGGCAACAGCCTCATTGCCGATCGCGTCATCGCAAAGGGCACGGATGGCCGAAATCGCCCCTTCACAGAAGCTGTGAGGCTGGCGACGCTCGGTGTAATCGGCGTCTGAGAAGGTCTGCCAGTCGAAGCCGGTCGAGAAGGGCGCGCCGCAGCGGTGCGCGATGTCGTTCGCCGGAGAGGCCAGACGCTCTTCGTTCGCAGCTTGCTTTTGCCGCGCCGCGAGGGACTGCGCGGCGGTCGGAACGCCGAGGCCGACCGCCAGAGCGGCAGCCAGAGCGAGGCAGACGAGGGGTCGCATGAAAACTCCTGTGCCCGCGAATAAAGGTGCGTGGCCGGCACTCATTCCCCCCAGAACAAATGTTCGAGCAATCGCCGCGCGTCGGGCGGTTCTGTACGCAGTCGGCAATCTCAAGAAGTGTCGCTTGGACACTCTACGTGCCGTTGGCGTCGGCTCGGGCTGTGTGGATCTGCGTTTTGGCAGCAGCTCCCGCCGCTGCTGGCCTGACGGCTCGTGTCTGCGACGCGGCCGAATGAATGCCCGGCAAGCGGCTGCCGCAATCACTGTCCTGCGACGCGCGTTCCCGAGTTCTCAGCAATGGCGTCTTGACCTCACCCGACAAAAAGCGCACACGGTCGTCATGACAGAACTGGGCAAAATCCACGAGATTTGCATCCCCCGCTGACCCTATCCCGCGGCGGCCTGTCACCTTGTTCCCTACTCTCAGATGTCAGACCCGCCGCAGGGTGCCCCTGTGCGAGGCCGACATGACTGAAGTTACGCTGACCGACACCCTGAGCCGCGAGAAGCGCGTTTTGCGCCCCGACGCAGCTGGCAAGATTGGCATCTATGTCTGCGGGCCGACCGTCTACGACCGAGCGCATATCGGCAACGCCCGGTCGGTGATCGTCTTCGACATGCTCAACCGGCTGGTGCGCCATCTGCACGGTGCCGATAAGCTGCGTTTCGTTCACAACATCACCGATGTCGACGACAAGATCATGGCCCGCGCGGCGAAGACCGGCCGCGGGATCGGCGAGATCACCGAAGAGACGCTGGCCTGGTATCTGGAGGATATGGACAGCCTCGGCTGGCTGCGCCCCGATGTGCTGCCCCGATGCACCGAGCATATCCCCCAGATGGTCGCGATGGCGGAGCGCCTGATCGCGCAGGGCCATGCCTATGCGGCGGAGGGCCATGTGCTCTTCGCGGTCGAGAGTTGGGCGGGCTATGGCGGGCTCTCCAAGCGTTCGACTGACGAGATGGTGGCCGGTGCCCGCGTCGAGGTCGCGCCCTACAAGCGCAACCCGATGGATTTCGTGATCTGGAAGCCCTCGAGCCCGGACCAGCCCGGCTGGGACAGCCCCTGGGGCCGCGGTCGCCCCGGCTGGCATATCGAGTGCTCGGCCATGGCCAAGGAGCATCTGGGCGAGACCTTCCAGATCCATGGCGGCGGCGTCGACCTCGTCTTCCCGCATCACGAGAACGAGCGTGCGCAATCCTGCTGCGCCAACGGGACCAGCGAAATGGCCGAAATTTGGATGCATAACGGCTTCCTGACCGTCGAGGGCGAAAAGATGTCCAAATCGCTCGGCAATTTCTTCACGGTCAAGGACTTGCGCGATCGGGGCGTGCCGGGCGAGGTCACGCGCCTCGTTCTGCTCTCGACACATTACCGCCAGCCGCTCGACTGGACCGAGAGCCGGCTCGCCGATGCCGAGGCGAGCTTGCGAAAGTGGCGGGCGGTTGCCGGTGAGACGGCCCCCAGCGCCGTTCCGGAGGTGGTCTTGACGGCCTTGGCAGATGATCTGAACACGCCCAAAGCCATCGCCGAGCTGCACCGCCTGGCCGCCACGGGGGATGCCGCTGGATTGGCCGCCGGGGCACAACTCATGGGGCTGCTGACCCCCGCACTCGGGGGTTGGGATGCGGCACCGGAAGCGGATGCCGAGACGGCCGCCTTGGTCGAGCGGCTGCTCACCGCCCGGGCGCAGGCCCGCAAGCTCCGCAACTTCGCCCGCGCGGACGCCCTGAGAGACGGGCTCGCGGCGGCGGGGGTCGAGGTCAAAGACACCAAGCAAGGCGCGACATGGACACTGGGACAGGGCTTCGACCCGACCAAACTCAGAGCCCTGGAGACCGACGCATGATGGACGCACAGAGCTCTCCGCAACCGCGCCAGACGTCTGAGATGCCCGCCCGTGACCGGCTTTGGCTCTTCGACACAACCCTGCGGGACGGGCAGCAAACCCAGGGCGTGGCGTTCTCGGTCGCCGACAAGATCAGGATCGCCGAAGCCCTCGACGCCCTCGGGATCGATCATATCGAAGGCGGCTGGCCCGGTGCCAACCCAACCGACAGCGAGTTCTTCGCCCGCGCGCCCAAGCTCCGCGCCAAGTTGACCGCCTTCGGGATGACCAAGCGCACGGGACGGTCGGCGGCCAATGACGACGTGCTCGCCGAGGTGGCCAATGCCGGGACGCCCGCCGTCTGCCTCGTCGGCAAGTCCCACGACTTTCATGTCGAGCGGGCACTGGGGATCACGCTTGCGGAGAACCTGGCGAATATCCGGCACAGCATCGCCCATCTGGTGGCGCTTGGCCGCGAGGCGTTGTTCGATGCAGAGCATTTCTTCGATGGCTACCGTGCCAATCCTGCCTATGCGTTGGCTTGTTTGGAGGCAGCGCAGGAGGGGGGGGCCTCATGGCTCGTGTTGTGCGACACCAATGGCGGCGCGATGCCCGGGGAGGTGGCCGACACCGTTGCCGAAATCACTGCGGCCTTGCCGGAGGCGCGGATCGGCATCCACACCCATAACGACACAGAGCAGGCGGTCGCCAACACGCTGGCTGCCGTCGAGGCCGGCGCGCGGCAGATCCAGGGAACGCTCAACGGGCTTGGGGAGCGCTGCGGCAATGCCAATCTCTGCTCGCTGATCCCGACGCTCGTGCTGAAGCCGCGCTATGCCGAGCGCTTCGAGACCGGCGTGACGCCTGATCGCCTGGCGGATCTGAGGCGGGTCTCGGGGATGCTCGACGAAATCCTCAACCGGGCGCCGAACAGCCACGCCCCCTACATCGGCGCCGCCGCCTTCGCCCATAAGGCGGGCCTCCATGCCTCGGCGATCCTGAAGGACCCCGCGACCTACGAGCATGTGGCGCCGGAGGCCGTCGGCAATGCGCGGGTGATCCCGATGTCGAACCAGGCAGGGCGCGCCAACCTGCTGCGCCGGCTGGCCGAAGCGGGGATTGCCGCCGAGCGTGACGACCCTCGGCTCGGGGCGCTCTTGGGCGAGGTCAAACTGCGTGAGGACCAAGGCTATGCCTATGACCAAGCGGAGGCCTCTTTCGAGCTGTTGGCCCGACGCCATCTCGGCCAGATGCCCGACTACTTCACGGTCGACCGTTATCGTGTCTCCGTTGAGCGGCGTTTCGATGCCGAAGGCCGCCGGGTCACCGCTTCGGAGGCGGTTGTCGTCGTGCATGTGGACGGGGAGCGGCGGATCTCTGCCTCGGAGAGCCTCGATCCGGTGAGCCGCTCGGATCAGGGGCCGGTGAACGCGCTCGCCCGTGCTCTGCGTAAGGATCTGGGCCGCTATCAAGCCCACATCGCCCATGTGCGCCTCGTCGACTTCAAGGTTCGCATCATCGGGCAGGGGACCGAGGCGGTCACGCGGGTTCTGCTGGAAAGCACCGACGAGACAGGCGCGCGCTGGGCAACGCTGGGAGTGTCGGCCAACATCGTCGATGCCTCCTTCCAAGCGTTGGAAGACGCGATCCTCTACCGGCTCTTGCGGGCAGGCGATGCACCGGACACCGCCGGCCCCGGTTGAGCGACCCCGCCGGGCTGAGACGCCGGGCGCAGACGCCGCATTGCGCGCCCTGTGTCGTGAGCCGAAGCTCCCGAAAGATTTTCTGGGAGACGGGTTTGATGAGCTTTTCGGTTGCGATCGCCAATATGAAGGGCGGCGTCGGCAAGACGACCACGACAGTCGCCCTGGCAGAGACCTTCGCCGCGTCCGGAAAGCGGGTCCTCGTGCTCGACCTGGACGCCCAGGCCAATGCGACCTTCGCGCTCCTCGGCAAAGACCGGGTGGAGGGCGTTTATCGATCGGGCCAAACCCTAGAGAGCTACTTCGCCAAGAACCTCCATCACCCGGTCACGCGCCAGGTTCACACCCCGCTCGACGGCTTCCTCGTGGCCCCGACGGGTCGGCTGACCCATAAGGGACAGCCGCTCACCCTCTCCCTCGGCGCGGCCACGCCAGAATTGCGCCATCTGGAACGGGAGTTGATCGTGGATATGACGCAGCGAGAGTACGGCTTCCAAGCGCTGGAAGGGCAGCTCACCCGTCTGATGGAGCGCGACATCGACCTGGTCTCGGCGGAGCACGACGCGATCTTCTTCGATTGCCCACCTGGGATCTCAGCCTTCGCGGAGGCCGCGATCCGCCTGGCCGATCTGGTGATTACCCCGACCATCCCAGACTTCATCTCGACGCTTGGGCTGCCCCCGTTCTGCAAAGTCGCGGCTAAGCTCCGACGGGGCGCGCTTGACCCGGACACTCGGCCAGACACCCTGCGTCGTCCCTGGGTGCTGCCGACCAAGGTCCGCCGCAACACCAAGCAGCACAAGCACTACCTCCGGGCGCTTGAAATGGAAACATGGCGGGAGGATTGCGCTTACTATCGCTTCGAGAACCAGATCCCGGAAAGCGTGAACATATCGGGTGCCATCGAGTATCCTGACAAGGGCGCGAGCTACCAAGAGATCTGGGGTCCGATCATTGGGCAACTCGAGGGACTCATGCGGGAGATTGAGGACGCAGTTCATGGCACTTAGTTTTGACCCATCCCGCGTGCTGGTCGCCCTCGCGGGCCAAGCGCAGACCCTGGACCGGCTCGGCACGGCGGCACGCAAGCCCGCGCTGGGGCTGGCGGAGGCGCTGCTGCGGGCCAAGCCCGTGACCCTAGCGGAACTCCGCCGCGTCTTCGCAGCGTTGGAGCCTGATCAGCAAGTGCTGCTTCTGGAGGGCGTCTCAACCGCCACGGCGACCGCGGCGATCAAAAGGCTCGATCCGCACAGCAGGCTTACCGCAAAGGGGGCACCCAAGCCCACACCGGCCGAGCTGCGGGCCAGACTTGCCGCGCTCGTTACCGGCGATGCGGAGCCGGTGGCAAAGCCCACCCCGCTTGACAAACTTCTCCCCGCCAAGGAGCGAAACCAGCCCCGGCTCGCCGCGCTGGTCGAAGAGATCGGCCCGGAGCGGTTCGTTGCGGCCTTGCGGCTGATGGCCGTCGGGCCGGCGCGCATGATGGTCAAGAAGCTCGATCCGTCGAACCCGAAGAGCAAAGGCAAACCCGCCGAGATCGATGCGGATTGGGCGCGGCTTCGGATTGGGGAGCTGGCCGGCATCGCGCCGACACAGCGCAGGATGTCGGATGCGGCACCGGAGGATCGCGACTGGTTCCGCAATCTCGCCCGCGTTTTCGACACCAGACCCGACGAGCCCGAGCGATGAGCCGCCCGCTCGGGCCGGAGCACGCGGCGCCGGGCGGTGCACCAGGCGCGTTGGTCCGCCGCTACGACCCGGGGCTGTTTCTGAGTGCGCTTTTCGCGCGCGAGCCTGGACGGACGCATCTTCTGCTGCTTTATGCGGCGGATATCGAGTTCGCGCGCGCGGTCCTGCCGGCAAAACGGAGCGATGCCGGGCCTCTCATCGCCCAGATGCGGCTGCAATTCTGGCGGGATATCGTCTTGGATGCCAAAGCGGGCGGCACGCCGCGGGCGCATGAAATCGGCGAGCCCCTCGCGGAAGCCGTCGTTCAGGGGATTCTCCCAGCGGACGCGCTTTTGCGCATGATTGAAGGCCATGCGCGGGAAATCGATCCCGAGCTCCCCCCAGCGGATTTCGATGCCTGGGCGGCAGAGCGCTTCGGCGCGCGACTGGCCGCAGCGCTGGCGTGCCTTGGGGGCGCGCCCGAGATGCCCGCAGAGCCTGTCGCCGGGCCGGCGGGGCTGGTTTTGGGGTCGGCGTTTGCGCTGAAGTCGGCCGCCGCGATGGCGGCAGAGGGCAGGGTATTGGTCCCAGGTCTGGCTGGGTCTGCCCGGACGGCGCTTGCCTCTGGCCATGTAGACCCGGCGCGTGCCGCGCTCCGGGACCTCGTCGAACGGGGGCTCGCGGCTCAGGGTGAGGCGCTGGCGACGGCCCGCGGGATGCCATCGGCGGCGCGGCCGGCGCTCCTCCCGCTCTGGGAGGCAAAGCGCGTCCTCACCCAAGTCTGGCGGGACCCGCGAACGGTTTTCAGCGACCTCGCGCCCGGTCCAGGGCGCCGCGCCCTGGGTTTGAGCTTCGCCGTCGTCACGGGGCGTATCTGACCGACCTCACCGGCGGCGGAGTAAATAAACAGTCGAACGCAAGTCGATCCCCGGCAAGTGCTCGCCATGCTCCGCGAACAACAACTCGACATAGCCGCTATCGATTAGGTCATTTATCCGACCGACGATGCTGCCATCCGCGGCCGATTTGTCGTTGACCGAAAAGACCAGACATCCGCCGGAGGGGAGTTTGCCCAGGATGTCGTCCAACACCGTCGCGGGCATGTAATCGGGCGATATCGCCCCGATCGCGGCGGCATTCTGGTAGATGCCCTCCTCGACCGCCAGCGGCTGGGAAAGATCGGCGATCGTGAGGTCGCGATACACACCCTTATCGCGCGCCTTGGATAACATCTGCGGTGAGATGTCGAACCCGTCGATGCACTCAAAGCCGGCTGCTTTCAGCGCCAAGCCGGACAGTCCGGTGCCGCAGCCGAGATCCATGATCGGCGCCCAGGGCAGCGCGGCATGAGCAGCCAGCGTCTCGGCGCAGCGCTTGGGCGTCGCATAGCCGTTCGCAGATACCTCCGCCTCGTAGCCCTCGGCCCAATCGTCGTAGAAGGCGGCGGCCGCATCGGCACCCTTCACCTCGTAGACGTCTCGAAGCCGCGAGTCGCCGCTCTCAGGGTCATTTTGATTTTCCGTCGTCTCGCCCATTCGCGCCTCCCGATGTCGCTTTTGATTATCGGGCCCGGGACGGAAAAGGCAACTGGCGAGGCGGTCACTCTGCTGCAGCCCTGGGCGGGGCGATCTCGCCGAGCCAGGCGCGAAACGCCTGCTTCGCCCGGTCGGTATAGGCACGGGCTCGGTCGCGCTTACCCCGCCGGCCCTTCCTTGCGTCCTCGAGCGGCGGGAACAACCCAAAATTCACGTTCATCGGTTGGAAGAGTTCCGCATCGGCACCGCCCGTGATATGGGCCAACAGCGCCCCCATGGCGGTCTGCGGAGGTGGGGCGGGCATCGCGATCCCCAGCCGCTCGGCTGCAGCGAAGCGGCCCGCGAGGATGCCCATGGCGCCTGACTCCACATAACCTTCGACCCCGGTTATCTGGCCGGCAAAGCGCAAGCGGGGCAGGGCGCGCAGCCGCATTGCGCCGTCGAGCAACCGCGGCGAATTCAGGAAGGTGTTGCGATGAATGCCCCCCAGGCGGGCAAAGCGCGCGGCCTCGAGCCCTGGGATCAACGCCAAAACATCGGCTTGCGCGCCATACTTCATCTTCGTTTGGAAGCCAACCAGATTGTAGAGCGTGCCAAGCCGGTTTTCCCGCCGGAGTTGGACCACCGCATAGGGCTTCTCCTCCGGCGCATGCGGATTGGTCAGGCCCACCGGCTTGAGCGGCCCGTGGCGCAAGGTCTCCCGGCCCCGTTCGGCCATCACCTCAATCGGCAGGCAGCCCTCGAAATAGGGCGTGCCCTCCCACTCCTTGAACTCGGTCTTCGGCGCGGCCAAGAGCGCGTCGATGAAAGCCTCGTATTCAGGCCGGCTCATCGGGCAATTGAGATAGGCCGTGCGCTCCGCCTCGGTCTCGCCTTTGTCGTAGCGCGACTGGAACCAGGCTTTGGAGAGGTCCACGCTGTCGGCATAGACGATGGGGGCGATGGCGTCGAAGAAGGCGAGCTCCGCCTCCCCGGTGAGCGCGCGGATGGCCTCTGCAAGGGCCGGCGAGGTAAGCGGCCCGGTGGCGACGATGACGCTGTCCCATGCGTCGGGCGGGAGCCCCGCCACTTCGCCCCGCTCCAGCGTGATCCGGGGGTGCGCGGCAATGCGCTCCGTCACCGCGTCCGAAAAGGCCGCCCGGTCGACCGCTAAGGCCCCGCCGGCCGGGACCGAGGCAGGCCCCGCGCAATCCATGAGCAAAGAGCCCGCAGCCCGCATCTCCCAATGGAGCAGGCCCACGGCGTTGGTCTCATCGTCATCGGATCGGAAGGAGTTGGAACAGACGAGCTCGGCCAGACCATCGGTCTGGTGCGCATGAGTGCCGCGCTCTGGGCGCATTTCGTGGAGGATGACCGGCACGCCCAGCGAGGCCGCCGCCCAGGCCGCCTCGGAGCCGGCCATTCCGCCGCCGATCACATGAATAGGGTCGATGCTCATAAGGAGCAATCTAGGCCTCTCGCACCCCGCCTGCCAAGCGCCGACCAGATTAACCCCCGGTCTGGGATCCGCACTCTCGTCGCAGGGACTGCTTCAGGAGGGGCATCGATGAGGTGGAGTTTTTACGAAGATCGCCGCAGCTGTGGGTTTGGCGACGCTCGGCTTGAGCGCGTGCGGCTTTTCCAGCGGCAAGGAGATCGACGCGTTGGCGCTTCGCCAGCTGGAGGTCGGCACGACGACCTACACCGATGTGGTGTCGCAGTTCGGGGCTCCAACGGGCGAGACGGTGCTTCAAGACGGCAGCCGGACCGCGACCTACAGCAGTGGCAGCGGCAACGTCTTCTCCGGGATGAGCACCAATGTGGTGATCATGAATTTCGACAGCGACCTTGTTTTTCAAGGCTTTACCCAAAGTCGGTCAACCTTCTGATGCGGGCGCCAACTCTCTTGCTGCCCCTGGCGTTGGCCGTGGCGGCCTGTGCGAGCCCGCAGGTTGTCGAGGTGGTGCAGCCGGGCGACGACCAGCTCTCCTGTGCCGAGCTCGAAACCGAGATCGTCCTCGCTGACGGTCAGAACCGAAGCCTGCAGGGCATCCAGGTCGGATCGCTCGGATCGCCCCGAACAAGGACGACCGTGAACCCCAACGCGGCCCTCAATCGCCAGGGCGTCGGCCGGGCGCAAATCGCGTCACAGGAGCGGCGCGATTATCTCCTCGCCTTGTTCGACGCGAAGGACTGCACCCCGTCCTAGCCCGCGTCGGGCCACGGGGAAAACGGGAAGGGCCGGGCGTCGGTTGCCGCGGTCAAGAAACCGGTAACCTCTGCGAGCCAAATTGCCAGCCCACGGCCGAAGCGCACGAGGTGCTCGTTGGGCGCCCCGCTCACCAACAGGAAGGCAAACTGAACGATCGTGAGCAGCGTGAGCAGCGTCTGAGCCAAGCTCAAGGCTACGAGAAACGCCAGGCAGATGCCGCCGCGGATCCAAATCGGCCGCCGCGACGGCGATGTCCCCGGGGGCGGCATCGTACCGCGGGAAGTTTTGGTGTCGCTCATGACGGCCTCCTGCTCTCGTCACTTCAAAGTGAGCATGCGCCGGCCGCGGATCAAGGCTCCGGGCCTGCGCTGCCGCAGTTGGGTCTTGCCCTGCCACGACGGCTGCTCACGGGGCCTCTCCGGGCCGTCAGGAGCTGTGCTCGGGGCAGGGGTGTCGCAGCCGGGCCCGCCGCCCCATCTCGAGGTCGCGGCAGACGCCGCACCGGCGCGGAGACCCCGCACGGCCCTTGGAAGTGAGCGGAGAGACCCATGAAAACCCTGATGACGGCGTTTGTTGCCACCCTCATGATCTTCGGCGCGGCAGAGAGTGCTCTGGCAAAAGGCGGCGATGGTGGCGAGAGCCGCAAGGCGCTCAAAGAGGCCCGTGCCCAGGCCCGCGCGGCGGCAGAGGCCCGGGGCGACGCACAGCCCTCGATGGGGTTCAGCTTCTTCGGCCTCTTCACCACTGAGGACGAGAAAGCCGAAAACACCGAAGGGCAGACCCGCCGTCAATAAGCCTCGCGATGCGGTGCCCATTATCGGTTGGCCGGGGCTGATGCCTTCCCCGGCCAGGTGACGGCCCCGGCTTACTCCGCCGCTGCCCGAACCGGCTGCCAGTCGAATTTCGCGAAGGGCGCGTCGACTGGCGTGTCCACGATGTGGTTAACGTAGTTCGAGATCACCTTGTGGCTGAGCCCGAGGATCACGTCGAACACATTACGCTTCGTGAAGCCTGCAGCGATGAAGGCATCGACCGTTTCAGGCGCTACGAAACCGCGCTCGCGGGCCACTGCGAGGGTGAACTGGCGCAGTGCTTCGAGGCGAGCATCCGGCAATTCCCGCTCTTCGCGGAGGGCGGTAACGATCTCCTCGGACACCCCGTCCTTGTAGGCGAGGAACGTGTGGGCCGGGACACAGTAGTGGCAGCGGTGGTATACGTTCAGCGTCAGCCAGACGACATGCGTTTCTACCGTCGAGAGCGAGGAGGCCGCGAACAAGCGGTTTAGCTCCCGGTAGGCCTCGTAGATCTCCGGGCTCTCGGCGAGGACCGCGTGAAGGTTGGGGATCATGCCATAGGCTTTGAGCGAGCCTTCGAGCAGCGGCTTTGCCTCGGCAGTGGCAGTTTCGATCGTGTAACGGGTGAAATCGGTCATGGCGATCTCCGTCGGCATGAGGCCGGCGCGGGCGGGACCCTCTCCGGCGGAGGGCGCAATCCGAGCGCCCCCTTCATGTCGCCGCAGGTGGGCAACCGGCTGTTGCGCCGCAACCGCAAACCGGGTTTGCACGCGCAAAGCTCACTGCTCGGTGAGCGCCCCTTACCGACGGGCGCGGGCCGAAGGGTCTCCCCGGCCTCCGCGCGACCCCTCACATCAGCGAGATGCGATAGCTGATCGCTTCGTAGAGCAGGAGAAGGAACACGATGACGATGATCGCCTTCGCCCCCAACTCGACGTATTTCGCGCCGTCGGACTTCATCCCGTCCTCGAAGGCGTCGAACAGCACGCCGTAACGGCTTATTTCAGGACGGCTGGCCCCGCCGGTCGGCGTGCCGGCGCGAGGCGCCCCAGGCGCGGCGGCGTTGGGTTTAGCGATCGGACGGAAGGTGCCCGTAGTGGGATCGAATTCCTCGGCGGTGCTCATCCTTGGCCTCCTGTTTTGCTTTGTCGAGTGTGCGTGTGCCGCGCGCGGGGTCAATGCCGCGCAGGCCGCATCGGGTTGCGCCGTCTGTCGCAGGCCGGCGTGCGGATCGTGAGCCGGTGGCCTGTGCCTCCGAGCGGTCGCATTACAGCACCTGCGTCCCGCACAAGCCCCGTTGCAGCGGTGTCATAGATATTTCACGGGCATATCGGCCCGCCCTTGCGTATTTTCCGCCCGTGAGCAGCTGCGGCAAGACGGTACGCTCCTCCCCTCTCTTCGGTTGTGTTCTAGGAGGCATTGGGATGGTCCAGCATCGATCTCGGATGCCGAAGTGTTGCGTGATCATGGCGGTCTCGGCGTTGTTGGCTTTTGGCCTCGCGGCCCGGGCGCAAACGGCGCAGAATTTCAGCCTGCTCTATCTTCCCGATGAGCAAAAGAACCTGATCTGTTTTTCCCGCGGCGATGCGCTGGACCTGCTGACGCAGTTTCGTGAGTTGTACATGGCGGAGGCCCGACCCCGCGTCGCCCGCCTGCTGCGCGGGTTCAGTGACGATTTCGGCCAAAATCGCCGCTACGATTGCAGCTTCATTGTCTCAATTTATGTCCCAACCCTGCCGGTTGACGCGATAGATCTCGTGCAAGAACGGGGCCTCGACTGGGGGGATGACAATGAATACTACTTTGTAGCGGCGACACTCCTCGTCGGAGAGACGAAATACACACAGACGGCGACGGGAGGCAGCATTTATGTGTTCACCTCCGACGCGGTAATCCGGAAAGAGTGATCCTCCGAGCCGCGGCGCCCGGTCACGGTGCGTCATTGCGCCCTTGATCCCGCAGTGCAGGCGGGCCTATCTCCCCGGCTCAAAGCCAGAGGGAGGCGCTTGCCGATGCCAACCCACGCCGAACGCCGCCAGATGCCGTACAGTGCCGAGCAGATGTTCGATCTGATCGCGCGGGTGGAAAAGTATCCGGAGTTCCTGCCCTGGTGCTCTGCGGCGCGGATCCGCTCGCGTACCGAACGGGGCGATGGGAGCGTGGTGATCGACGCCGACCTCGTGGTGTCGTTCAAGGTGTACCGCGAACGTTTCACCTCTCGGGTCGTGCTCGACCGCGCCAACAACGAGATCGATGTTGCGTATCTCGACGGGCCGTTTCGCCATCTCGACAACCATTGGCGGTTCGAGCCGATCGACGCCGAGCGTTGTGACGTGGATTTTTACGTCGATTTCGAGTTTCGGTCGCGGGCGCTGCAGGTGCTGATCGGCGCAGTTTTCAACCAGGCCATGCAGCGGATTGTCCGCGCCTTCGAGAAACGGGCCGAGGAGCTCTATGCCCGAGACCCTAACGCCGCGGCGGCGGTCACGACGCGCCCGGTGCCCCGTCCCGCGGAGTAACGGAAGGAGACGCTTCCGCGCGCCCCGGCCCGCTCACTGACCCGGCGCCGCGGCCCGCGCAAGAAGCAGACGCAACGCCTCGAGCCGGGCCGCCTCGCGGATCCCCACCCGACCCGCGCTTTCAGCAAACACGCAGCGTTGTGTCTCCACCGTCTGCCCCTTGCGCGCGGTCGCGAACCAGACGAGGCCGACAGGCTTCTCCGGACTGCCGCCACCGGGCCCCGCCACCCCGGTTATCGCGACTGAGAGCCCCCCGCGGCTCAGAGCGAGCGCGCCAGCGGCCATCGCAGCAGCGACCGGCTCGGAAACCGCACCATGTGTCGCGATCAACGCCGGGTCCACGCCGAGCATCTCGGTCTTGGCCGCGTTCGAATAGGTGACGAAGCCCCGATCCACCACCGCAGAGGAACCGGGAATGTCGGTCAGCGCCGCCGCTACGAGCCCGCCTGTGCAACTCTCGGCCGTGGCGACCATCAGCCCCGCCGCCTCTGCGGCCGCCAAAACCGCCTCGGCCGCAGCCCGGACCTCCGCCGCCCGCTCAGATCCAGCCATGCGCCACCGCCGCTGCAAGCGTTGCCAGAAGCGCGGTGATCCCACCGGCCACGAGATCGTCGAGCATCACGCCCCAGATGCCGCCGACCCGCTCCGCTCGGCTCACCGGCCAGGGTTTGAAGATGTCGAGCGCCCGGAAGACCACGAAGGCGAGGACCCAGCCGGGCCAAGGAAACACCCAAGGGCCGGTGCCCGCGAGCGTCAGCCCTAGGGAAAGCGGCCAGATCGCGAGCATCATGCCCGCAAGTTCGTCGATGACGATCTCGCCGGGGTCATCCGCCGCACCGGGTACCTGCGCCAAAGCCCAAATCCCCAGTCCGACCAGCGCCACCGTGGCCGCGGCCACAAGCGCGAAGCCGCCCAACGCGTGGAGCCCCCAGGCGAGCGGGATCGCGGCGAGCGAGGCCCAGGTTCCTGGCATCTCCGGCAGCTTCCCGAGCCCGAAGCCGATGACGATCTGGTAGGCGATCACGACATGCCCCCGCCAAGTCCGTCCAGGACCACCGTTGCGGTCGCGAGTGCGCCCATCCCCTCTTCGCGGCCGACGAAGCCCATCTTCTCCATCGTGGTGGCCTTGATGCTGACGCGCCCGGGATCGAGGCCGAGGATTTCCCCGATCCGCGCCCGCATGGCCGGCGCATGGGGACCGATCTTGGGGCGCTCGCAGAGGAGGGTTACATCGAGATTGGCAATCCGCCCGCCGCGCTCGGCCACCCGCCGCCCGGCATGCGCGAGGAAGATGTGGCTCTCGGCGCCTTTCCACTGCGGGTCGGAGGGCGGGAAATGTTGGCCGATATCGCCCTCCGCGATGGCACCATAGAGCGCGTCCGCCAGCGCATGGAGGCCCACATCGGCGTCGGAATGCCCCTTCAACCCGGCGGAATGCGGGATCCTCACCCCGCACAGCCACACATGCTCGCCCGGGCAAAAAATGTGGACGTCGAAACCGTGGCCCACGCGCAAATCCATCCCCGCTCCCTTCGCGAGCATCGTCTCGGCGCGCAGCATATCCTCCGGCCGGGTGATCTTGTAGTTCTCGGTCGTCCCCGCGACGAGGCGCAGGCGGTGGCCCGCCCGACGAAATACCTCCGCATCGTCGAGGGCCGGCGTCTCGGCACCGGCCTGGCGCCGATGTGCGGCGAGCAGGTCGGCGAAGGGGAAAGCCTGCGGCGTCTGCGCCCGCCAGAGACCATCGCGCGGACGCGGCTCGAGCGCATCGCCCTCCGGGCCGTACCAGAGCGCGTCCACCACTGGCTCCGCCGCGATCGCGCCGAGCCCGGGCCCGGTCGTCGCGGCAAGCGTCTCGAAGAGCGCAGGGGGCGCGAAGGGGCGGGCGGCGTCATGGATCAGCACGGTCCGAGGCGCGGTGGGCGCAAGGGCTTCGAGTGCCCGGGCGACTGTCTCTGCGCGGCTGGGGCCGCCATCCACCGGACCTGCGAGCCGCGGATCTTGCGTGCCCGCCATTGCGGCGTCGTACAGGTCGCGTGCCTCGGGATTGATCGCGACGACCACGCGATCGATGCGCGCGGCAAGTGCAGCGTCGACGCTGCGCGCCAACACGGCGCGGCCGGCCAATTTCTGGTATTGCTTCGGCACCGGCCCGCCCAATCTCAGACCTGACCCCGCTGCCACGATCACCACGACCAGCGCCATCTGCTCTCCCGGCTGCGCCGCCCTGCACGACACTGCCGGTCTCATAGGCTCAGCCCTTGCGCGGCTCAAGAGGTCAGGGTAATCGGTCTGCATGATGAGGATTTGGGCATGAGCTTAAAGATTGGCGATCTCGTGGTCACTCCGCCTGTGCTGCTCGCTCCAATGGCGGGCATCACCGACCGACCGTTTCGCGATCTTGTGACCAGCTTCGGCGCGGGTCTCGTCGTCTCGGAGATGGTGGCGAGCCAGGAGGCGCTGGCGGAGAAGCCGTCCGTGCGGGCAAAAGCCGCGCTTGGCGCCGATGCCGCGCGTACCGCGGTCCAAATCGCCGGCCGCGAGGCCCGACCGATGGCCGAAGCGGCGCGGCGCGCCGTCGACCAGGGCGCGCGGATCATCGACATCAACATGGGCTGTCCAGCGAAAAAGGTGACCTCTGGCGCCTCCGGTGCGGCGCTGATGCGCGAGCCGGACCATGCGCTCGGCTTGATCGAGGCGGTCGTGGCGGCGGTCGCGGTCCCGGTGACGCTCAAGATGCGGCTCGGCTGGGACCACGATCGGATCAATGCGCCCGAAATCGCGGCGCGGGCCGAGGCGGCGGGCATTCGCATGGTGACCGTGCATGGGCGCACGCGGGCGCAGTTCTACAAGGGGCAAGCCGACTGGGCCGCGATCCGGGCCGTGCGCGCCGCAACCCGGCTCTCGCTCGTTGCCAATGGCGATATCCGCTCGGCCGAGGACGCCCGACAGGCCCTCGCGCTTTCCGGGGCAGATGGGGTGATGATCGGCCGTGGCAGCGTCGGCGCGCCCTGGCGGCTCGCGCAGGTGGCGGCTGGGCTCGCAGGCCGCTCGGCCCCGGATGTGCCCAACGGACAGGCGCGCGCTGAGCTGATCGCGGCCCATTGTGCCGCCCAGGCCGAGTTCTATGGCGCAGATGTCGGCCTGCGCGCCTTCCGCAAGCATCTCGACGCCTATCTCGCGGATATCCCCGGTGCCAAACCGCTGCGCGACCGGCTGATCCGAGAGACCTCGGCCGACCGGGTGATCAGGGCACTGGTTACCGAGTTGGCCGCGCTCGAACCACCGCCTGAGAGGAGAGCCGCATGACCGAGCGTTGCGCCCCGAGCCCCGATGACCAGCTTTGGCAGAGCCTGCCGGCCCCCGCCTTGCTCGTCGACAAAACGCTCGCGATCAAAGCGGTCAACACCGCGGCAGAGACCTTTTTCGGCGCCTCGCAGCGCCAGCTCGAAGGCCGCGGCCTTGCCGGATTGGCCGGCGAGGACAGTCGCATGGTCGATCTGGTGCGGCAGGTGCTCCTGGTCGGCACCAAGACCGCGGAATACGATGTCGAGTTCCTCTGGCCCGAAACATTGCCGCGGCTTGTCGACATTCATGCAGCCCCCTTCGCCGGGGTTCCGGACGGTGTGATTGTCTTAATCCAACCCCGCGCAATCGCCGAGACCATGGACCGCTCCCTAAGCCATCGCACCGCCGCGCGTTCCGTCGCCGGCATGGCCGCGATGCTCGCCCATGAGGTCAAGAACCCGCTCGCCGGCATCTCCGGCGCGGCGGAGCTTCTAGAGCAATCGGTCGATGAGGCGGACAAGGAGCTCACCCGGCTGATCCGGGACGAGGCGAAGCGCATCGGCGCGCTCACTGCGCGGGTCGAGCAATTCGGCGACATCGTGCCCGGCCGGCGGCTTGCGGTGAACATCCACGATGTGCTCGACCGGGCGCGCCGCGCGGCCCAGGCCGGCTTTGCGTCCCATGTGCGCTTCGTCGAGGAGTTCGACCCATCGCTGCCGCCGACAATCGGCGATCCGGACCAGCTGATGCAGGCGCTGCTCAACCTGTTGAAAAATGCCGGCGAGGCGGCGCCGCAAGTCGGCGGCGTGATCCGCATCAAAACCGCCTACTCGGTGGGGATGAAGCTGCGCACACCCTCCGGCCGCCGCGAGTCGCTGCCCTTGCATGTCGCCATCACCGATAACGGGGCGGGTGTGCCCGAGGAGCTCCGGCGGCACATCTTCGAGCCCTTCGTCAGCTCGAAAGCCTCGGGGTCGGGACTCGGCTTGGCTTTGGTCTCCAAGATCGTGGCCGATCATGGCGGGATTATTGCCTGCGACAGTGAACCCGGCTGGACCCGATTTCGGCTCGCGCTCCCCGTGGCTTCGGCCGAGGCAATCTCGGAGGCCGAACGGCGCGACGCGGAGGACGCGGCATGATGGCAGGGGCAACGGTCCTGCTTGCCGACGACGACCGATCGATCCGAACCGTACTCTCCCAGGCGCTTTCCCGCATCGGCTGTCGCGTGCGTGCGACCGGTTCGGCCTCGGCGCTTTGGCGGATGGTGGAGGCGGGCGAAGGCGACGTGATCGTCACGGACGTGCATATGCCGGACGGCGACGCGCTCGATCTGCTGCCGGCGATCCGCAAGCGCCGTCCGGATATGCCGATCATCGTGATGAGTGCCCAGAACACGGTGCTGACGGCGATCCGCGCCACCGAGGTCGGCGCATATGAGTATCTCCCGAAGCCTTTTGATCTCAAGGAATTGATTCAATCCGTTGAGAAGTCCTTGGAGCATAGCAAGGCCCGCCGGGAGCCGGCGGCAAATGAGGCGAAGGACGAGCCTCAAGCCCTGCCGCTCATCGGCCGCAGCCAGGCGATGCAAGAGGTGTATCGGGTGATGGCGCGGCTGATGCACACAGACCTGACCGTGATGATCTGGGGCGAATCGGGTACCGGCAAGGAACTCGTGGCCCGCGCGCTTCACAATTTTGGCAAGCGCGCCAAGGGACCTTTCCTTGCGATCAATATGGCGGCGATCCCGCGCGAGCTGATCGAATCCGAACTCTTCGGCCATGAGAAGGGCGCCTTCACCGGCGCAACCGAACGGGCGGCCGGCAAGTTTGAATTGGCCCAAGGCGGCACTCTGTTCCTAGATGAGATCGGCGACATGCCGCTCGAAGCTCAGACACGGCTGCTGCGGGTGCTGCAGGAGGGCGAGTTCACCGCCGTCGGCGGACGGCAATCCCGGCGCATGGATGTCCGCATCGTTGCGGCCACGCATCAAAATTTGCGGGTGTTGATCCAGGAGGGGCGGTTCCGCGAGGATCTCTACTACCGGCTTAACGTGGTCCCAATCCGCCTGCCGTCGCTGCGCGAGCGCCGCGAAGACATCCCCGATCTCGCCCGTGACTTCTTGCGCCGCGCCGTATCGGAAGGCTTGCCGCAGAAGACCTTGTCCACGGAGGCGATCGATGCCCTCAAAGCTCATGAGTGGCCCGGCAATGTCCGAGAACTCGAAAACATCGTGAAGCGGCTTGCGGCGCTTTGTCCAGATGAAGCGATCCCCGCCACCGCCGTTGAGACTGAGCTCGCCGCACGCGGACCCGAAGACCGGGCCGGCGGCGTCCGGGTCGATGAGACGGGGCGCACCCTGGGCGCCGCCGTGGAGCATCACATTTCTCGTTATCTCGCCATGCATGGCGACCAGCTCCCGCCGCCGGGGCTTTACGATCGGGTGCTTCGAGAGGTGGAACTGCCGCTCATTGCGCTCACCCTCTCGGCGACCCGTGGCAATCAGGTGAAGGCCGCCGAGCTTCTCGGCATCAACCGGAACACCCTGCGAAAGAAGATCCGCGAGCTTGACATTCCGATCACACGTGGCAAGAGGCTGATGTAGTTCGGCAACATAGAGCTCCGCTTGAGGCGGGGCGCGGGGCCCCGGAGGGATCAGACGCGGATGCAGGCCGGTGACGGTTCGGAGGACAGCGACGGGGGCTTTCGGCTTCCGGAATGGCTCCGGCGACAGGGGATCATCGCCCTCGTCCTTCTTGGGCCGATCCTCGCGGGGCTCACCGCCTGGGTGCTTGGGGAAACCGCGGTGCAGCCCGAGATGGTCCGGCTCGTGCTGCTGGTCGATCTGTGCTACCTGCTCACCCTCATCGCGCTGATCGGCGTTCGCGTCGGCTCGCTGATCCTGGCGCGGCGGCGGCATCGGATCGGCTCAAGGCTCCATTTGCGCCTCACCGGCGTCTTTGCGTTGGTCGCCCTCGTGCCGGCGATCATCGTTGCAATCTTCGCCACGCTGTCGGTGAATCTCGGGATCGAAACCTGGTTCTCGGACCGCGTTGGCAGCGTGGTTCGCAACGCGCTGGAGACCGCCGAGGCCTATGAGCGCGAGCACCGCGATAACATCCGCGGCGACGTGCTCGCGATGGCCAACGATCTCAACCGCGCGGCGGCGGAAGGCATCGCGACCCCCAGGCTCGGCGAGCTGGTCCGGCAACAGGCGCTGATCCGCGAACTCCCGGAGGCCTTTGTCTTCAACAGCCAGAAGGAGATCCTGGCCCGCGGCGAGTTCAGTTACCTCTTCGGCTTCGAGCCCCCGACCGCGGCCCATCTCGAGCGGGCCCGCGCCGGCGAGGTTGTCATCATGGAGGATGAGGCGAACAATGAGATCCGCGCGCTCGTCTATCTCACGAACTTTTTCGACGCATTCCTCTATGTCAGCCGGGACGTTCAGGGCGATGTGCTGGGCCTGCTCGACGAGACCCGGGCGACGGTTCAGCTCTATGAGCAGCTCGAGGCCAACCGCAATCAGCTCCTGTTCGACTTCGCCCTGATCTACTTGGGTTTCGCGGCACTGGTGATCGTGGCTGCGATTTTGTTGGGGTTATGGTTCGCGGAGCGGTTGGCCAAACCCGTGGGCCGGCTCGCCGCCGCGGCGGAACGGATCGGCGCAGGGGATCTCGACGCCCGGGTTAAGGAAGAGCGGGGACGCGACGAGATCGCGCTGCTGAGCCGCGGCTTCAACTGGATGGCTGACCAGGTCCGTGATCAGCGCGATGCCCTTGTGACAGCGCACCGGGAGACCGAGCGCCGTCGACAATTTTCCGAGGCCGTGCTTGCTGGGGTGTCTTCAGGCGTTCTGGGGATCAATGCGGACGGACGGATCGATCTCGCCAATGGCGCGGCGAGAGACATGCTGGCGCTCGAGGGCCGGGAGATCTGGGGGCAGCGGATCGAGGGGGTTGCCCCGGGTTTCGCGGAGGTGGTGGCGCGTGGGCGGTCGGGGCCCGGCGGCCTCGCCCGGGCCGAGGTTCGTCAAATGGTGGACGGCCAGGCCTGTGAATTCCTTGCCCGATGTGCCCAGCGCGTGCCTGGCCGGCCTGAGGAGGGGCTGGTGCTGACCTTCGAGGACATCACGGCACTCGCCACCGCCCAGCGCATGGCCGCTTGGGGAGATGTGGCGCGGCGCATCGCCCACGAGATCAAGAACCCGCTGACCCCGATCCAGCTTTCAGCTGACCGGATGCGTCGAAAATATGCCGATAAGCTCGGCGACGAGGCGCCGCGGTTCGAGCATTACATTGCCGTCATCACGCGCCAAGCCGCGGAGATCCGGCGCATGGTTGACGAGTTCTCCCGCTTCGCCCGAATGCCCGAGCCTGCGCTGCGGTCGGAATCGCTTGCGGGCATCTTGCAGGATGCGGTGCTCCTGCAGCAGGAGGGCCGCAGCGACATCGACTACCATCTTGAGCTGCCGGACGGCGCGCATCCGCTACACTGCGATCGGGGCATGATCCTGCAATGCCTGACCAACCTGTTGCAAAACGCCGCGGATGCCATCGACGCCCGCCATGAAGCGGATCCTAAAGCCCCGCGGGGACAGATCGCCGTCGCGCTCCATTGCGGGCGGCGCAACTACCGCATCAGCGTGAGCGACAATGGCCCCGGTTTGCCCAAGATCGAGCGCGGCCAGCTTACCGACCCTTATGTCACCACACGGAAGACCGGAACCGGGCTCGGACTCGCCATCGTGACCAAGATCATGGAGCAGCATGGGGGCGAGATCGTGCTCGGCGACGCAACGGGCGAGCGCGGCCTCGACGGGGCCCGCGTCGTGTTGCGCTTGCCCCGTCCTGCCCCTGAAGGCGCCGGCGCAGAGCTGAGCCAAGCCGCGCCTACCGTATGAGACCAGAAGAGGACAAACACCCCATGGCCAACATCCTGATCGTGGACGACGAGGCGGATATCCGCGACCTGCTCTCCGATCTGTTGGAAGACGAAGGCCACCGGGTGCGGTCCGCCGTCGACGCAGACGGTGCGCTGACCGAAATCGATGCGGCGGCGCCCGATCTCGTGATCCTCGACATCTGGCTACAGGGCAGCCGGATGGACGGGATCGAGATCCTGAAGGCGGTGAAACGGGATAATCCGGACCTGCCGATCGTCATCATCTCAGGCCACGGCAATATCGAACTCGCCGTGGCAGCCGTGAAGCAAGGCGCCTACGACTTCATCGAAAAGCCGTTCAACCAAGACCAGTTGCTCGTCGTGACGGGACGGGCGCTCGAGACGTCGCGGCTGAGGCGGGAGAATCTCGCCTTGCGAACCAAGGCTGAGTCGGGCGCTGAGCTGATCGGCCAAAGCCCCGCCATGAACGCCCTGCGCTCAAAACTCGAACGTGTCGCGCGAACCGGCAGCCGAGTGATGCTGACCGGCGGGCCCGGTACCGGCAAGGAAGTCTCGGCCCGGTACATCCATTCGAATTCAAGCCGCTGCGAGCAGCCGTTCGTCGTGGTCAACGCCGCCTCGATGGAGGCAGATCGGATGGAGGAGGTGCTTTTCGGCCGCGAGGACCAAGGCGGCGGGGTAACGATCGGCCTGTTCGAGAAGGCCCATGGCGGCTCGCTCTTCATCGACGAAATCGGCGATATGCCGCTTGGGACGCAGTCCAAGATCCTGCGGGTGTTGATCGACCAGGCATTCAGCCGTCTGGGCGGTGCGAACACGGTGCGGGTAGATGTGCGCGTGATCTCGGCGACCAACCGCAACCTGCAAGGCGAGATCCATGCTGGCCGCTTCCGGGAGGACCTCTATCACCGGCTCAATGTGGTGCCCATCGAGCTGCCGACGCTCGAGCACCGGCGTGAGGACATTCCGCTGCTCGCGGCGCATTTCCTGGAGCTCTTCGCACGCGAGCAGGGTCTGCCGCGCCGCCATCTCTCCGACGGGGCGATCGCAGCGCTGCAGACCCGGGCCTGGCCTGGCAATGTACGCCAGCTCCGCAATGTGATGGAGCAGCTCCTGATCCTCGGCGCCGAGAGCCCAGAGATCGCCGCCTGCGAGTTGCCCGGCTCCGGCCCCAGCGACACGGCTGAGCCGGGCTTGGGCGACCTTATGGGCCTCGTGGCGAATTTGCCGCTGCGGGAGGCGCGCGAGCTGTTCGAGCGCGAGTACCTTATTGCCCAGATCAACCGCTTCGGCGGCAATATCTCGAAAACCGCGAGCTTCGTGGGCATGGAGCGTTCCGCCTTGCATCGGAAGCTGAAGATGCTCAATGTCGTGACCACCTCCCGGGGCGGCGTGCGCATGGCGGTGGTGGATGAGACCGGAACGCTCGAGGATGACGGCCTGGCCGCTGAGGGCTGACCGGAACGGCCGCCGGGGCCAGCGATGAAGGCCATCGTCTGTGGCGCGGGCCAAGTAGGCAGCCAGATCGCCCGCACGCTCTCCGATGAGGGTAACGCGGTCACCGTGATCGATCAGGATGCAGCGCTGGTGCGGCGTGTGACCGATGCATTCGACGTCTCGGGCGTCACGGGGTTTGCCTCGCATCCGACCGTGCTGGCCAGAGCGGGCGCTCAGGATGCGGATATGCTGATCGCCGCGACCTCGATGGACGAGGTCAATATGGTCGCCTGCCAGGTGGCGCATTCGGTGTTCGAGGTGCCGACGAAGATCGCCCGCATCCGCACGGACAGCTATCTGGAGGCCGAATTCTCAGACCTCTTCCGCCGCGACCACATGCCGATCGACGTGATCATTTCGCCGGAGACCGAGGTCGCCAAAGTCACGTTGCGTCGGCTGACCGCTAACGCCGCTTTTGACATCGAGCCCTTCCTCGACGGGCGCGTCGACTTCCTCGGTCTGCATCTCGACAGCAATTGCCCAGTCATTCACACGCCGCTGGCCCAGCTCTCAGAGCTTTTCTCGACCTTGCGCGCGGTCGTCGTTGCGGTCCGGCGACAGTGGAAGATCTGGGCGGCCGGGCGCGAGGATCAGCTGCTGCCTGGTGACGACATCTACATCGTTGCCGCACGCGAGGACGTCGAACGCACCTACGGCATCTTCGGCCGCGAGAACCTGAAGC
>JBHJGY010000113.1:0-14332 GCA_050331335.1 Pikeienuella sp. | reverse complement strand
AGGTGCATAACGTCGTCGTCTGCACGCTCTGCTCCTGCTATCCGCGGATGCTGTTGGGCTTGCCGCCAGAGTGGTACAAGTCCCGCGCCTATCGCAGCCGCACGGTGGCCGAGCCGCGCAAGGTGCTCGCCGAATTCGGGGAGAGACTGCCCGAGGGCGTGTCGGTCCGCGTCCACGACAGCACCGCCGATATGCGCTATCTCGTGCTGCCCGCGCGCCCCGCCGGCACTGACGCGCTCTACGAGGCCGCGCTCGGCGCCCTCGTCACCCGCGATGCCATGATCGGCGTCGGGCTCCCGCTCGCCCCCTGACCGCCCGGAGCTGGGCCGCCCGTTTAGTTTCGAGGTTGTGACTGACGGAGAATTGTGGCATCGTACCGTCTAAGGATTTTTTGGAGGGTACAATGGGGATTTTACGAACACTTGCGGCAGCACTCGTCGGGCTCGTCGCTGCTGGGCCGGCCCAGGCCGTGTCCCTTTTCGGCGTCGACGTAGGAAGCGATCAGCTGATCAGCATCGACCCGGCAACAGGGGCGGGCACGGCCATTGGCCCGACCGGGGCGGCCGATCCGGCCATCACCGGGCTCGCCTTCGCGCCCGACGGAACGCTTTTCGGGGTCGACCGAGACCTTGACACGCTGGTGACGATCGACACGGCCACGGGTGCTGCGACAGAGGTCGGGCCGCTCGGGGTCTCCACCCCGGAGGATCTGGCGTTTCGGGCGGACGGGACGCTCTTCGGCCTCGATCGCGTTTCGGGTCAACTGCTGACAATCGACACCGCGACCGGGGCCGCGACGACTGTGGGCGCGCTCGGGTTCTCCCAGGTCCTCGGGCTGGAATTCGCGGCGGACGGCACGCTCTACGGCATTGATTTCGGCTTCGACGATCTGCTGACCATCGACCGGGCGACCGGGGCGGCGAACAGGCTGGTCTCTCTTACAGAGGGCACGCTTGAAAGCACTATTGTCAATCTTTCGATCACCGAAGACGGTACCTTTTTCGCTACAGACAACCTTATAAATCAGCTCGTAACAATCGACCCACTTACCGGCGTAGTAACCAATGTCGGGCCGCTGGGCTTCGGTGGTGTGCGCGGGTTCGCGGCCACCCCTTCGGCGGCGGTGCCTGCCGCGGTCGTGCCGCTGCCGGCCCCGGCGGGGCTCCTCCTCCTTAGCCTTGGCGCGCTCACCTTCATCGCACGGCGGCGCGTGACAGCCGGCTGATCCGGCGGCTAGACTGCCCGGGCGGCGGCGCCCGGGCCTCCGGGAGCGCGGCCCCCCTCGCGATCAAGGCCGCTCCCTGTGACACGCTCCTCTCCCCTCACCCACCTCTCGGCCGAGACCCGCGGCGCCATCGGCATGTGCACCGCCATGCTGGTCTTCATCTGCATGGATGCCGTCGCGAAGTTTCTCGCAGGCCAGCTCCCGCCGATGCAGGTCGTCTGGGCGCGCTACACCGGGCAGACGCTGATAATCCTCGCGATCTTCCTGCCGTCGCTCCCCCGGCTCTTCCGAACCGGCAATCTGCGGATCCAGCTCTTGCGCTCGGTGTTCCTCTTTGCCGCGACCTCGCTGTTCTTCACGGGGCTGGAGGTCATCCCGCTCGCCGAAGCCACGGCGCTGATGAACACCGGGCCACTTCTCATCACGCTCCTCGCCGCTCTCGTCCTCGGCGAACAGGTCGGGCCGCGGCGCTGGGCCGGCGTTGTCGCGGGGCTTGTCGGCGCGCTGATCATTTTGCGGCCCGGCTTGGGCGTGTTCCAACCCGAGGCGCTGCTGGTGGTTGCGGCTGCCCTCTGCCTTGCGTGCTATCAGGTGGCGACGCGGGCGATGTCCGGCGCCGACAGCATCTGGACGACCATGCTCTATACCACCCTGGTTGGCAGCATCGCCGCCTCGCTCGCCATGCCCGCGGTCTGGGAGACGCCGCCGGTCGCGAGCCTGCCTTGGATGGCGCTGATCGGGGCAATCGGCTTTCTGGGCCATCTCTGCCTGGTCTGGGCGCTGGCGCAGGCGCCCGCCTCGGTGCTTGCGCCGTTCAATTACTCCCAGCTCGTCTGGTCGATTTTGATCGGCTGGCTGGTGTTCGGCGAATTCCTGGATGGTCTCACGCTCCTCGGCGCTGCGGTGATCGTTGGCGCGGGCATTTATGTTTGGCATAGAGAACGGATGCGCAGCACGCCGGCCGAGCAGCCGGGCTCCCCCAGGGGAGGATGAACGGGCGGCGCCAGCGCTAGAGGCCCCCGCCATGCACCCGCAAGCCAGTCAAGACCGCCCTTTCGCCGCGCGCCTGGCCTGGCATGTCGGCGATCTGTTGCGCCTCGCCTGGCCGGTGATGCTCTCCCGTGCCGGGATCCTCGCCATGGCTTTTGCAGATATCGCCATGTTGGGGCGATATTCGCCGGGAGCCGTGGGCGTTGCCAATCTAGGGCTCGCGGTGTTCATCCCGCTTTTGGTGATGTCGATCGGTCTTTGCACCGGGCTGGTCGCGGTCGCAGCACGGGCCCACGGGGCCGGGGACCACCGCGAGGCCGGTCATGCCTGGTGCCGGGCGCTGGTATGGGGGGCGGTGATCTCGCTCTTCGCCGGCTATGGCGTTTGGCAAGCCGAGGCGATCCTGGCGCTCGCCGGTCAGCAGGGCGAGCTCGCAGCGGAAGGGGGGGCGGTGGCCCAGGCGCTCGCGCCCGGCCTTTTGGCACAGGTGATCTTCGCGATCTCGGCTTTCTATCTCGAGGCCACCCGGCGGCCAATTTTCGCGCTTTTGGTGATGATCTTCGCCAATTTGCTGAATGTCGGGCTCAACTGGGTGTTCATCTGGGGCAATCTCGGCGCGCCGGAACTCGGGGCAGTGGGCGCCGCAGTGGCGTCGACGATCGTGCGCTTTGTCGCGGCCGGGGCAATGGTGATCTTCATCCTCTACCAACCCAACGCCCATGCGCGCGGGGTTCGGGGTCCGTGGGATACGGTCTGGGGCCCGGGCGGGTGGCGCGCCGGCGCCCTGATGCGCAAACTCGGGCTCTCGGCGGGGCTCGGCAACGGGTTCGAGACCGTGGGGTTCGCGGCGATGACCGTTTTCGCGGGGCAAATCTCGCTGATCGCGTTGGACGCCTACTCGATCTCCCACAACCTCGTCTCCACCCTCTTCATGGTGGGACTGGGCCTCGGCATCGCGACAGGCGTGCGGGTGGGTCACGAGACCGGGCGGGGCCGGCCGGATGAAGCCGCTTTCGCCGGCTGGTCGGGGCTTGCCACGGCCTTCGTCATCATGGCGATCCTGGGTGGCCTCGTCATCCTGTTCCGCGACACCATCGCTCTCGTGTATACGGACGATCCGGCAATCCAGACCCGGACCGCCCTGCTTTTCGTCGTCGCCGCTTTCGTTTTCCTCCCTGACACCACCCAGGTGGTGCTGGGCCAGTCGGTGCGCGCTCTCGGCGATGCCTGGGTGGCGATCGGGATCTATGCGCTTTGCTTCGTGGTGGTGCTGATCCCGCTCGGCTGGGCGATGGTGAATATCTGGGGCTTCGACGAGCGGGGGCTGGTCTATGCGATCATCCTTTCTTGTGTGTTGGCGACGGTGTTGCTGGCTGGACGCTTCCGCGTGCTGACGCGCGGGGCGGTCGCCCCATGAGCCGCCCGGCAGGGCAGGCCTACGTCCACACCCGCGCCAGATGGCGGGTGCGGGCGCGCGAATGGATGAGCTATGCCCTTGCCTACGGGTTCCGCGTTGTGACTTGGCCGATCGGAGTTTGGACGCTCTCCGGCCTGCTTGCTCCCCTTGGCGGTTGGGCGGCACTCGCGGTCCCGGGTTTTCGCCGGCGGGCACTGCGCAATCTCGCATTGGTGCGCCCCGATCTGGATCCACATGCCCGCCGTGCTGTCACTGCCGAGGCGGGGCGCCAATTCCTGCGGCTGATGATCGAATACGCCCATCTCGACCGCTGGGCGCGAGGCGTCGACATCACGGCTAAGGGGATCGAGACCCTGCGCGACGCCCACGACCGTGGCCGGGGAGTTGTGGTCGTCTCGGCGCATTACGGGAACTGGGAAGCGGTTCGGCTGGCTGCGCTGCGCGCTGGGCTGGAGATCGGCATCATCTATCGAGCCTTCAACAACCGCTATCTGGACCGGTTCGCGCTTGGCCTAATCCCTTGCTGCGGCACTCCGGTGCTGCACAAAGGCCCCGCCGGACTGCGTGAGTTGATCGGTCATGTTCGCCGCGGCGGTGCGGTGCTGATCCTCGTCGATCAACGCAATACGGGTGCCCCGTTCCTGCCGTTCCTCGGCCATCCCGCCGAGACGGTGCTTGCCCCCGCCGAGATCGCCGCCAGGACCGGTGCGGCGTTGATCCCGGCGATGGCCCGTCGGGACCCGGTGGGCCGAAAGTTCAAGGTGTGGTTCGAACCGCCGATAGAGAACGCCGATGCGCGCGCCGCCATGACCCGGGTGAACGCGCGGATCGGTGCCTGGATCACCGACGAGCCCGGCCAGTGGTTGTGGTTCCACCGACGGTGGCGGGCGACGAGCCGGTCCCGCGCTCAACCGACCCGCTGACAACCCGCTGGCGGCTCAGGGTTCGTACTTGGCCGCCCCAAGGACGGGGCCTCCCTCGCCGCGCTGCACCCAGACCGCAACGCCTTGGCCCGACGCCGGGCGCAAAACCTTGACCCGTTGCGGCGCCTGAGCTGTCCATTCCGCCAACCGCCGCAATTCGCGCACGACATTTGAGTAAGTAAGGGTCTTGCCGCGGTTCTCGCCGCGCCCGATCGCAACGGTCCGGGAGCGGTCATAGACCGCGCACCAGACGGTGAAAGGCCCCTCGACCGCACCTGGGGACAGCATGGCGACAAGCCCGTCATCAGTGGCGTCGAGGCGGATGCCAGCGCCGGGCGAAGTGTGCTGCGCATCCGCGATCAGCGCCGCCACCTGGGCTTTCTTGCTGCCGACCACACCGGTCCGCCCGTCGACCACGATCTGCGGCGTGTAGACCGCCCGCTCTCCGAAGGCGGCGCGATAAGCATATTGACGCTTGGTATGCGCGCTGTCGGCAAAGGTGTCGCGCCATCCGAGATAGTCCCAATAGTCGACATGAAGCGAAAGCGCGACGACGCCTTCTAGGGCGGCGTACTCCCCGAGTGCTGCATCGGCGGGCGGGCAAGAATTGCACCCCTGGCTGGTGAACAGCTCGACGAGCACGTCATTGCCACCGGCCCGAGCAGCCTCCCCAGCGATGAGGGGCACCGCAAGGGCGACGAGCGGGGCCGCGAGGCGCGCGGCGAGTATGGAAAGCTGTGATCTCATGCGCCCAACCTGCCGCGGTTGGGTCATGCCGACAACTCAAAGCCCCGTGACAAGCGCGAGGCACGGCCCTCGCCGCCATGCGCGCGCCACTGAGGCCGGAAAGGTGTTGCCAGGGCGGCTCGAAGGTTCTGCGCGACGTGCCGAGTGGCCTGCGGCGCTGCCGCACCGCGACGTCGACACCGGCGATCTCGACCAGACAGAGTAGCTGGCCCCTGCCATCGCCTAAAACAGGATCGAAGATTCCTTAATTATTCAATAGATCACCAAAGAAGAGCAGCGGACGCCGATCGCCCAGCATCTTGGGGTCACTCGGCGGCGCACTGACACGGGTGGTCGATAGATATCAGCCGATCGGGCTGAACCGAACAAATCGCGTTTAATTCGGGTGGAAACTCCGGGGGCGCCCTGCCCCCAGCCGTGGCGCATCGGCAGAATGTCTTGGGCTAAGGCGGCCCCGCGCAAAGTACAGGGCCGACCCAGGTTGCGAGACTCACGCAGCGGCGAGATTGCGCAGGACGTAGTGGAGCACTCCACCGTTCTCGACATAAGTCTTCTCGACCTCGGTATCGATCCGGCAGAGGAGATCGATCTCCTTGGTGGTGCCATCGGCGTAGGTGATCGTGCCCTTGACCATCTGGCGCGGCTCCAGGTCGCCCGACAGGCCAGCGACCGAGATCGTCTCGGCGCCGGTGATGCCCAGCGACTGGCGGGTGTCGCCCGCGGCGAATTCGAGCGGGATGACGCCCATGCCGACGAGGTTGGAGCGGTGGATGCGCTCGAAGCTCTCCGCGATCACAGCCTTGACCCCGAGGAGCGCCGTCCCCTTCGCCGCCCAGTCGCGCGACGAGCCGGTGCCGTACTCCTTCCCGGCCACGACGACGAGCGGCACGCCCGCCTCTTTATAGGCCATCGCCGCGTCGTAGATCGGCATCTGGCTGCCATCGGGGCCCTTGGTGTATCCACCCTCGACGCCGTCGAGCATCTCGTTGCGGATGCGGATATTGGCGAAGGTGCCGCGCATCATCACCTGGTGGTTGCCGCGGCGCGCGCCGTAGGAGTTGAACTCGCGCGGGGTCACCTGGCGGTCGACGAGGTAGCGGCCTGCGGGCGTCGCCTCCTTGAAGGAGCCGGCGGGGGAAATGTGGTCGGTGGTCACCGAGTCGCCGAGGATCGCGAGGATGCGCGCGCCGGTGACATCGTCGATGGTCCCGGGCTCGGTTCCCATCCCCTCGAAATAGGGCGGATTTTGAACATAGGTCGAGGTCGAGGGCCAGTCATAGGTGAGGCTCTCGGTGGTCTCGATGCCGGCCCAGCGGTCGTCGCCCTTGAAGACATCCGCGTATTTCGACTGGAAGCTCTCGCGGGTGACGGTCTTCTCCACGAGATCGGCGACCTCGAGGGCGGTCGGCCAGACATCCTTGAGGTAGACGTCCTTGCCGTCAGGGGTCTGTCCGATCGGGTCGCGGGTCACGTCGATGCTCATATCCCCGGCGATCGCGTAGACGACGCAGAGCGGCGGCGAGGCGAGGTAGTTGGCGCGGACATCCGGGTTGACCCGGCCCTCGAAGTTGCGGTTGCCCGAGAGCACCGAGCAGGCGACGAGGTCGGCATCGTTGACCGCCTTCGAAATCGGCTCCGGCAGCGGGCCGGAGTTGCCGATGCAGGTGGTGCAGCCATAGCCGACGAGGTTGAAGCCGAGCGCGTCGAGATCGCCCTGGAGCCCGGCCTTTTCGAGATAGTCGGAGACCACCTGAGAGCCCGGCGCCAGCGAGGTCTTGACCCAGGGCTTGGACTTCAGCCCCAGCGCATTGGCTTTTTGCGCGACGAGGCCGGCGGCCATCATCACATAGGGGTTCGACGTGTTGGTGCAGGAGGTGATCGCTGCGATCACCACAGAGCCGTCGCGCACCTCGTAGTCGGCCCCCTCGACGGCGGCGGATTTGCGCGCATCGGTGCCCGGCTCGGCGCCGCGGAACTCGGCGACGACATCCATGAACTTCGGCGCGGCCTGCGCGAGCGGCACCCGGTCCTGCGGGCGCTTCGGCCCTGCGAGCGAGGGCTCGACATCGGCCATATCGAGGCTGAGCGTGTCGGTGTAGACCGGCGCATAGTCGGCGCCCCGCCAGAAGCCGTTTTCCTTGGCATACGCCTCGACGAGGGCGATGCGGTCTTCGTCGCGGCCCGAGACGCGCAAGTAGCGCAGGGTCTCGTCGTCGACGGGGAAGAACCCGCAGGTCGCGCCGTATTCGGGCGCCATGTTGCCGATGGTCGCGCGGTCGGCGAGCGGCAGATGGTCGAGCCCGGCGCCGTAGAACTCCACGAACTTGCCGACAACGCCCTTGGCGCGCAGCATCTGGGTCACGGTGAGCACGAGGTCGGTCGCGGTCACGCCCTCTTTGAGCTTGCCGGTGAGTTCGAAGCCGATGACCTCGGGGATCAGCATCGAGACCGGCTGGCCAAGCATCGCGGCTTCCGCCTCGATCCCGCCGACGCCCCAGCCGAGCACGCCCATGCCGTTGACCATCGTCGTGTGGCTGTCGGTGCCGACGAGGGTGTCGGGATAGGCGACCTGGGCGCCGGTTTGGTCGGTGTCGGTCCAGACCGTCTGCGCCAGGTATTCGAGGTTGACCTGGTGGCAGATACCCGTGCCCGGCGGCACCACGCGGAAGTTGTCGAACGCCCCCTGCCCCCATTTGAGGAACTCGTACCGCTCGCCGTTGCGCTGATACTCACGCTCGACATTAAGCTGGAAGGCGCGGGGGTTGCCGAACTCGTCGACCATCACCGAGTGGTCGATGACGAGGTCCACCGGGTTGAGCGGATTGATCTTCTCCGGATCGCCCCCGAGTTTGATGATGGCGTCGCGCATCGCCGCGAGATCGACGACAGCCGGCACGCCGGTGAAGTCCTGAAGCAGCACGCGGGCCGGGCGATAGGCGATTTCCCGTGCGGTCTTGCCGCCATTTGCCGCCCAATCGCCGAAAGCTTTCACGTCCTCGAGGGTGACGGTCTTGCCGTCCTCGAAGCGCAGCATGTTCTCCAGCAGAACCTTGAGCACCGCCGGCAGCTTAGAGAGGGCGCCGAGGCCCGCCCCTTCCGCAGCCGCGATGGAGTAGTAAGCGACGGTAGCCGGGCCGACCGAGAGCTCTCGGCGCGTTTTGGCGCTGTCCTGTCCGACGGTGATGGGCATGGGCTCTCCCCTCCTCAATGCGGGTATCGGTGCGACCTTCGATACGGGCCTGCACGCAAACCACGATGTCAGGCGTGGTGCCGAGTCGGCGCGGCGTCACCTCAGGCTTTTTGGCCAAGTTTCTCTGAATGCCCCTTAAGAAACAAGGCGAGTGCGACGCAAGCGGCCGCGTCGTCGCAGCGAGCAGGCACCAGGCTGTGGTCGACGGGCGGTGGTCTCCAGGCCTTGGTCGACGGGCTGTGGTCTGCGGTTCCGCGCATGGACGTCGCCCCGGCGGCCCGCTAGGACACCGCCATGACCTTGGCGATCGAACAGCTCATTGGCGCCCGCAACGGTCGGCCGATCTTCGGCCCGATCGACTTCACCCTCGCGCCCGGCATGGCCGCTGCGCTGCGCGGGCCCAACGGCGCCGGGAAATCCACGCTTCTGAGGGTGCTCGCGGGGTTCTTGCGGCCCGCTGGCGGCGACGTGCAGCTAGACGGGGCGCGCTTGAGCCAAGACCGGAGCCTTTTCGCCGAGAAGATTGCCTATGCCGGGCATCTGGATGCCGTGAAGTCCGCGCTCGATGTCGGCGACAACCTCGCGCTCTGGGCGCGCCTCCACGGTGCACAGCCCGACAGGGTGGCGGCAGCGCTCGCGCAGTTCGGGCTGTCGGCCCTCGCGGCGCGGCCGGCGGCGGAGTGCTCTGCGGGCCAGCGGCGGCGGCTCGGCCTCGCTCGGCTTGCCCTGATCGACCGACCGCTTTGGCTGCTGGACGAGCCCACGGTGTCGCTCGACGCAGTCTCGGTAGGCTGGGTGGCGGATATGGTACGCGCGCACTGTGCGGCGGGTGGAATGGCATTAATCGCGACCCATGCCGATTTGGGCTTGGGCGAGATCCCGGTGTTGGCCCTCCCCGGCGCGCCGGACCGTCGGGCCACGGGAGCCAAAGTTTCGCAGGCTGCGGCCGATCCTTTCCTCGATGGGGATTGGCGATGACGGCTCTGTTGGGGCTGCTGCGGCGCGATCTGAGACTGGCCTTGCGCCTCGGCGGCGGCGGGGGCGTGGCGCTGGCCTTCTTCGTATTGGCGGTGGTGCTGATCCCGCTCGGGGTCGGCCGCGAGGGCGCTGTGCTCGCGCGGATCGCCGGCGGGGTGATTTGGGTGGCGGCCTTGCTCGCGGCGCTGCTGAGCCTCGATCGGCTGTTCCAAGCCGATTACGAGGACGGCTCGCTCGATCAGATGATGCTCAGCCCGCTGCCGCTCGAGACCGTCGTGTTGATCAAAGCGCTCGCCCATTGGCTGACCACGGGCCTGCCCCTCACGCTGGTGGCGCCGGTGCTCGGGCTGATGCTGCAATTGCCGGCCCATGTGGCGCCGGTCCTGGCGCTTTCCCTCGCGATCGGAACCCCGGCCCTCAGTTTCCTCGGGGCTGTTGGGGCGGCCGTAACGGTGGGCATCCGCCGCGGCGGGCTGCTGCTCTCGATCTTGGTTCTGCCGCTCTACATCCCCACCCTGATTTTCGGCGCCCGGGCGGTCGAGAACGCGTTGCTCGACCTCAACCCCTGGCCCGCCCTGGCGCTGACGGGGGCGCTGACGCTCTTCGCGGGCGCCTTGACCCCCTTCGCCGCGGCACTGGCCCTGCGGATCAACGCAAGATAGCCAAATGACTGAGCTCCATGCGGAAATCCCCCTGCACGACTATCGGGGCCACGGCAAGGATGGCTTGCGCGCCTTTGCCACCGACCGGATCGATGCGGTCGCAAAGGTCATGGACGCTGTCATCGCCGGCATGGGATCCGGCGGCTGGCTGCTGCGGCGTGGCCTTGGCATCGGCGACCGGATCGCTGCTCGCTGGCTGGCGCGGGCGGGAGATCCCTATCTCTCGGAGATCCGATCTGTGCGGGATGCGATGGGGCGCCCCGGCGCTCTGGCCTTCGCGCTATCCTTCGAACTCGGTTGCACGGCCAAAGTCTTCGCCGGGACGCCGCCGGTGCTTTTCCGCACGCTTGACTGGCCTTTTAGGGGGCTCGGCCATCAGGTGGAGATCGTGCAACTGCAAAGCGCCCGCGGCCCTTGGGTCACGGCGACCTGGCCTGGGGTGCTCGGCGTTCTGCACGGCGCGGCCAGGGGACGGTTCGCCGCCGCGCTTAACCAGGGTCCCGAGCGGCGAACAGGGCTAGGCCGCCCGGCGGATTATCTCGCATGCCGGCTGAAGTTTTTGCGACGCGGCGGGATGCCGCCGGCTCATCTCCTGCGGCGCGTCTTCGAGGAAGCCCAGGATTTCGCCACAGCCCGCGCAATGCTGCGCGAAACGCCGATCACCGCGCCGGCAATCTTCACCCTCGCCGGGACAAAGCCGGAGGATCGCCTTGCAATCGAGCGCACCGAGACGGCAGCGGCTGAGCGCGACAGGCCGTTGGCGGCGAACGGTTTCGACGGCATGGGTCCTGCGGCGGGCTGGCGCAGCCGCGGCATCGACAGCGCGGCACGACAGGCGCAAGCCTTGCGACTAGCGGCCCCGCCACCGCTCGACGCCCCGCCGCCACCGATCCTCAATCCGCTGACCCGCCTCGTCACAACCCTCGATGCCGGCGGCGGGCTCGCGGTCGCGGGCTTCGAGGGCCTGACGCGGGTGACTCGGATCGCTCGCATCTCGGTCCACGACCGCGCAACGACCGGCCCCTGACCCGGTGCGACTGTTGGATCCGCGATGCGACCGATGAGGCCATCGGCCGCTCAGGGCCGGCAGGACGGCGACCACAGCGCAAGACACCGGACCCAGGTCTACCTCGACGGGGCAGGGCGTTCTGGCGGGTGGTCAACAGCTCGTCAACTGCGGCACTCGCTCGCTTGTGCGGGCCCGGAGAGCCGCCTAATTTCACGCCATGAGTGTCTGGAAATACGCAAACCCTGCCGCGTTTATGCGGCTCACCACGCCCTTGGTGGGACCGCTTTGGCTGCTTGCGGGGCTGTCCTTGGCAGTCGGCCTCGGGTGGGGTCTGCTGCTCACACCGCCTGACTACCAGCAGGGCACAACGGTCAAGATCCTTTTCGTCCACGTGCCCGCAGCCATGCTCGCGATCAACACCTATGCGATCATGGCTGTCGCCTCTGTTATCGGGCTGATACGCCGCCACCATGTCTCATTTCTCGTCGCCAAGGCGGCCGCACCGATCGGCGCGGCCTTTACCGCGGTTGCGCTTGTCACCGGCGCGATCTGGGGCGAGCCCATGTGGGGGACCTGGTGGGTGTGGGATGCGCGGTTGACCGCGGTCCTCATCATGTTCTTCTTTTACCTGGGGTATATCGCACTTTGGGAGGCCATCGAGGATGTCGAGAAGGCCTATGACCTGACCGCCATCACCTGTCTTGTCGGGGTCGTCTTCGCCTTCCTCGCTCGGTATGCGGTGAATTTCTGGGCAACGTTGCACCAACCGGCCTCGCTTTCGGTCGCCGAGGGCCAGCGGATCGACGACGTCTTTCGGACCCCGCTCTATCTGTGCATGGCCGCTTTTTATGTGTTGTTCGTGGCGCTCCTGCTGACACGCGCGCGGACTGAGATCCGCAAGCGGCGGGCGCAGCGGCTCCGGATCGAGGCGATGGCAGCCGCATGAGCGGGGTGGTGGTCGCGCTTTACGACGCTTTGGTCCGGATATCCGGCGATCCTTATGCGCCTTATGTGGTTGGGGCCTATGGGTTGAGCGCGGTTATCCTTGGCGGACTGATATGGGCGAGCCTTGTGGCCAATTTGCGGGCCAGGCGCGAGCTCGAAGAGGTGGAAAAAGACCGCCACGGCTGAGCCGTCCGGGGCCTGGACGTGACCAGGGCTAGGATCCGAACATGGGGCGGCGCCGGATCAGTGAGCGGCACGCTGAGACCAAGACCAAGATTTCGGAGGACGCGAGATGAGCGAGAACCATGAGGTCGCGCGGCAAAACGACGAGCCAATGGTCGGCGCGTCGCAGCAGTCGGCCAGCGGTGGGTTCCGGCCCTGGATGGCAGTGCCACTTCTGGGGGCGGTCGCCGTGCTCTCGACCTTCTTCTTGGGCTTGGGCCGGGAGGATGCCGATGTCCTGCCCTCTGCGCTGATCGACCGGCCGGCGCCTGAACTCGCCCTCGACGGATTGGGCGACAGGCCCGGCCTGACTTCGGCGGATCTTACGGCACCGGGTGTGAAGCTTGTGAATTTCTGGGCGAGCTGGTGTGGGCCTTGCCGGGTGGAGCATCCCTGGATCGAGGGGCTCGCGGCCGAGGGGCACACGGTCTTCGGCATTAACTACAAGGACGAGGCGGACAACGCACAGCGGTTCCTGGCCGAGCTCGGCGACCCGTATGAGCGCATCGGCGTCGATGAAAGCGGCCGCACGGCGATCGATTTCGGCGTCTACGGCGTACCCGAGACCTATGTGATCGATGGCAAAGGACACATCGTCTACCGACATGTCGGCCCGATCATGGCGGGCGACGTCTCGGCGAAGATCAAGCCGGCGCTGGAGGAAGCCGCGCGGCGCGGCGCGGCTGCGACCCCCGAGTAAGCTGCAGGCTCAGGGCCGAGGCATCACGGTGAGCATCTCGCCCCCGCTCCACACCACCGCTTCGTAGCAGAGCTGGGCGCCGGCCCCGCCGCACCACCCACCGTCTCGGGCGATGAGCAAGATCGGGCGGCCGTCCCAATCGACGAGCCGCCAACCCTCGGCCTGAAAGCGCCAGCTGCGCGAGCCGACCACCGCATGGAGCGTGCAACCGCCGGAGCCGCACCACATCGACGGATGCGGCGCGCAGGCAAAGCGGCTTGCATCAACCAATCGGTCCGCGGCGCCATCACCGGTGAGATCCAGCTCGACAACGGCATCGCCTTGCGAAAACCGCCCCCCATCCCACTCCGTGCAGGTCTGCTCCGCCTCCGCCAAGATCGCCGCGACAGGGTCGGCCTTTGCCGGCGACGACAAGAGAGTGGCACCGAGAAGCAAGACGCATGAGGCCAGCCCAAGGCGAGCCCCGACAACGTTCGATTTAGCCACGTCGTTCCTCCCTGCCTGGGTCGGTCTCCGGAGACTCCTCGAGCATGTGGCGCTTGAGCAGCGGCAGCTGGAGCACCATAAAGAGAAGGGTCAACGGTAGATTGCCGAAAGTCTTGAAGCTTACCCAGAATGCATCTGACTGAGTTCTCCATATTACTTCATTAAGAACCGCCAGAAAAATGAAGAAGCCCGCCCAACGCCACGTGAAAATCATCCAGCCCTGATCGTCAAGCGGCATGGTTTCCTCAAGTAGATACTTGAGATAAGACCGCCCCTGCAATAGCCCGATGAGGAGAATAAGCGCGAAGAGCCCGTTCACCACCGTCGGCTTCATTTTGATGAAGGTCTCATCCTGCAAGATGAGCGTGAGCGTCCCGAAGACCGCGACAACCACCCCGGTGACGACCGCCATGCGCGGCAGGGTACGGGTAAGCGCCCAGGAGGTGCCCAATGAGATCGCGATGGCCACCATAAAGGTCGCGGTGGCCACGAAGAGCGGTCCCCCAGTGCCCGCGAGCACCTCGGGCCCCGTCACCGCCGCCAGCGGCTCTGCGAGCGACGGCACGGCGAGGATGTCCTCCCCATAGCGGAACGACAGGAAGAAGACGGCGAGCGGGCCGATCTCCAGCGCGAGCTTCACCCAGGGGTTCAGGTTCTTTGCAGCCATGTGTAGTTCCTATTCGAGCGCGGGCGTCGTGTCGACGCCGGCAGGCTTATCCGGCGGAGCGACCGTCGGGGGCGGGGCCTAGCCCCCGGCGCGCCCCGGGGTGGGGAATGGGCCCCCCGGGGGGGCCGCCCCCCCCCGGGGGTGGTTTTTGGGGCGCGGGGGGGCCATACC
>JBHJGY010000112.1:0-18198 GCA_050331335.1 Pikeienuella sp. | reverse complement strand
GGGGGGGGGGGGGCGCTGCCTGATGGCAGCCTGGCCGCCTGCTGCACCCCAGCCGACCGCATGAAAGATCCCGCATGACCGACATCTTTGCTACTGCGCTGCCGGCCCTTGGCGAGGCCTTCTCGCTGATCCTAGCCCCCGACGCCCTGATTTATCTCGTCACCGGCGTCCTGCTCGGGCTCTGCGTCGGCGTCTTTCCGGGGCTCGGCGGGATCGCCGGGCTCTCCTTGGTGTTGCCCTTCGTCTACGGAATGGACCCGGTATCCGGTCTGTCGCTGATGGTGGGGCTGATCGCCGTTATCCCCACCTCCGACACCTTCGCCAGCGTCCTGTTAGGGATCCCCGGGTCCTCGGCCAGCCAGGCGACCGTGCTCGACGGCTTTCCCCTCGCGCGGCGCGGACAGGCGGCCCGCGCGCTCGCTGCCGCCTTTGCGGCGTCGCTCTTCGGCGGGCTGGTGGGCGCGGTGATCCTCACCTTCTTTATCCTCGTGGCCCGTCCCCTGGTGCTCTCCTTCGGCGTGCCGGAGCTTCTGCTCCTCACCATCCTCGGCTTTTCCATGGTGGGCGTGCTGGCGGGGCGGTCGCTGTTGAAAGGGCTGGTTGCGGTCGGTCTCGGCATGAGCATCGGCGCCATCGGGGAGGCCCCGGCGCAAGGCTCGCCGCGCATGGATTTCGGCTCTTGGTATCTTCAGGACGGGCTGCAACTGGTGATCGTCGGTCTTGCGATCTTCGCCATCCCAGAGATCGTGCAGCTTTTGCGCCAGGATCGCTCGATTTCCGAGGAAGGGCGTCTCGGCGCCGGCTGGTGGGACGGGGTGCGCGACTGGTGGCGCAACAAATGGCTGAGCGCGCGCTGCGCCGGCCTCGGGGTGATCGTCGGGGTGATCCCCGGGCTCGGCGGCTCGGTGGTCGATTGGCTGGCCTATGGCCACACCATGCAAACCACCCGAAACCGCGAGAACTTCGGTAAGGGCGAGATCCGCGGCGTCATCGGACCGGAGAGCTCCAACAACGCCAAGGAGGGCGGTGGCCTCGTGCCGACGTTGCTGTTCGGCATTCCCGGCTCCGGCTCGATGGCGGTTTTCATCGGCGGGTTGGTGCTTCTTGGCTACGAGGCAGGCCCGTCGCTGATCCAATACGAGTTGCCGACGACCTACACCATCGTCTGGTCGCTCGCGATCGCCAATGTCGTGGGCGCCGGGCTCTGCATCTTCCTGGCCGGTCCCATCGCGCGGCTGACCACGATCCGCTTCGCGCTGCTGGCGCCATTCCTGCTGATGATGATCTCGTTTGCGGCCTTTCAGTCGAAGCAGACGCTGTGGGATCTTCTGGCGCTGGCGACCCTCGGGCTTCTCGGCATCATGATGAAGCGGTTTGATTGGTCGCGACCGGCTTTTCTCATCGGCTTCGTGCTGGCGGACCAGGCAGAGGTCTATACCTATCAGGCCACGCAAATCGCGCTGCTCAAGGCCCGCACCGGCGGGTTCGATGCGGCGATGTCCTATCTCGTCACCCCGCTCGGGGCGGTGCTCATCCTGATCATCGGCGTCTCGGTCTGGATGGGCGCGCGGGGGGCGGCGCGGATCCATGCCGACGAGCCCGTGGCAGAGGGCGGCGGACGCGGCGCGCCGATCGGCTTCGCGGTGGCCATCACCGTTTTTCTTGCCGCCGTCTTCATCGATGCGATGCTCGTGCGGGTGTTGATCGACAAGGTGTTCCCCGCAACCGTCGGCGGCCTCGCGCTCTTCGCCGCGCTGATCCTCTTGTGGCGGATGCGCCGACGGCCCGTGGGCGATCCCCTGTTCGCCGACACCGAGCGCCAAGGCCACGAGGCGCCGCACAGCCTGGCGGAGAGTTTCGGCTGGCTCGTGGCGCTTCTCGTGCTCACCGCGTTGTTCGGCTTCGTGATCGCGCTGACCCTGTTCTTCGTGGCGTTCCTCACGATCCGGGCCGGCTGCCGCCTGAAAATAACGGCGATCCTTACGACAGGTGCGTTGGTCTTCGTCCTGACCATGGCCTCGGCGCTCAATCGAGACTTCCCACCCGGGGTCTTGCAGGACCTCGTCCGGCTGCCCTGGCCCTTCGGCGACGGTTGATGCCAGGAACCAAAGCATGCGCCAGCAACCCGGCAGCGGGCGCGGTGGTCCGTCAGACCGGCGATAGGAGAGCACCCGAATGAGCCAAACGGCGATCCCATTCCACTTCTTCCGAGGCGGCACCTCGCGCGGGCCCTATTTCCGGCGCGACGCGTTGCCCGAAGACCTTGAAACCCTGACCGAGGTCCTCATCGCCGCCATCGGGGCCGGCCACCCGCTCACCATCGACGGGATCGGCGGCGGCGCAGCGGTCACCACGAAGGTGGCCATGCTCGCGCGCTCAGCGGCCGAGGATGCGGATGTCGATTATTTCTTCGCCCAGGTCGCGGTCGAGGAGCGGATCGTCGACTACAAGCCGACTTGCGGGAATATCCTGGCCGGGGTCGGGCCGGCAGCGATCGAAATGGGTCTCGTAAACGCGACGGAAGGCGAGACGACCGTGCGCATCCGGGCGGTCAACACGGAGGCCCGGGTCGCTGCGACGGTGCAGACCCCGGGCGGCCGAGTGCGCTATGCGGGCGAAACGGCAATCGACGGCGTGCCGGGCACCGCAGCGCCCGTCAGGCTCGACTTCTTCGATGTCGCCGGCTCGGTGACCGGCGCGATGCTCCCCACCGGCCAGGCGCGCGAGCAGATCGACGGCATCGAGGTCACGCTGATCGACGTCGCCATGCCGATCTGCATCGCCCGCGCCCGCGACTTGGGGCTGACCGGCCACGAGAGCCGGGAAGCGCTCGATGCGGATCCAGAACTTTTCGCGCGCTTCGAGCCGCTCCGACGCGAAGCCGGGCGTCGCATGGGGCTCGGCGATGTGTCGAAATCCGTCACGCCGAAATTCGCCGTCTTGGCCGAGGCCCGAGGCGGCGGCGCCTTTGCCGCGCGCTATTTCACGCCTTTCGCCTGCCACCCCTCAATGGCGGTTACCGGCGCTCAGTGCCTGAGCGCTTGTGCCCTCTTGCCTGGATCGGTCGCGGACGGGCTGATGCCTGTCCCAAAGAGCCCGACCCTGATCGAGATCGAGCATCCGATGGGCAAGATCGAGGTAGGCATGGCGTTTCAGCGCAGCGATGACGGGCTCGAGGTCCGCTCCGCCGGGCTCACCCGCACCGCACGGTTGCTGGCCCGGGGCGAGCTTTACGTGCCAGCCGCGGTCTGGTCGCCCGCGCGCTGAGCCTGGGCTAAGGCGGACAGGAGTTCGGAGCGGCGCGCGAGAAGGTGGTTGAATTGCGCGTCGCAGCCCGCGATGGGCCGGGGATAGGCGTGGATCTCGGCCTTCACCCGGGCGAGTTCTTCGGCGAAGGCTTGAGCGGGATTGGTCTGCGTCATGGCGTGAGCTCCCTGATTGGCATGCCCTGGGCCCAGGCATCGATCGCCTCGACCGTGTCCTCATAGAAAATCCGGTAGGTCTGGCGCGCAACATAGCCGATATGGGGGGTCAAGATGAGCCGCCCCGCATCGATCAGCGCCCTGTCGCGCAAGGGGTGGTCGGCGGGCAGGGGCTCGTCGTCATAGACATCGATGGCGGCGATGGCGGGGCGGCCCGCGCGCAGACCATCGAGCAAAGCCTGCCAATCGAGGATCGGGCCGCGGGACGTGTTGACCAAAACCGCGTCGGCTTTCATGGCTGCCAGCGCCGCCGCGCCGAGAACCCCATGCGTTCGCTCCGAGAGCACCAGATGGACCGAGACCGTGTCCGCCTCGGCCAGCAGCGCCGCAAGGCTCGAGGCCCGTTCGACGCCAAGCTCGGCGCAACGGGCTTCGGTCAGGTTCTCGCTCCAAGCGATGAGGCGCATGCCGAAGGGCCGGGCGAGATCGGCCACCGCCGACCCGAGCCGACCCAGGCCGAGGAGCCCCAGCGTCAGCCCGTGGAGATCGCGCCCGAGACCCTGCTGCCAGCCCCCCGAACGCATCGAGAGCGCCTCCGCCACGAGACCCCGATTGGCGGCGAGGATAAGGCCCATGGCGTGCTGTGCGGTGGCGGGCGCATGGGAGCGGGTGCCGCAGACAGGGATGCCCCGGGCCCGTGCTGCAGCGATGTCGATTGAGAGATTACGCCCGCCGGTGGTGACGATCAGGCGCAGTTCCGGAAGCGTCGCGATCAGTTCGGCCGGCATGGGCGTGCGCTCCCGCATCAGGCACAGCACGTGAAACGGGCGGAGGCGCTCGGCGAGCGCCGGGCCCGTCAGCGTGTCGCGGAAGACCGTCACCTCCCAGCCAGCTCGGTCCCAATCGGCGAGCACCAGAGCGACGCCTTGATAATCGTCGAGAACGCCGATCCTGAGCGTCATCGCGGGGCCTCCTTTACCGCGTGGGCCTCACGCACCGCGGGCCTCGGCGCTGCGTTTGAGCCGTGTCTTATACGCGTTGACGATATGAAGGCGGGCCGCCGCCTCGGCCGCCGCTTCGTCGCGCGCCGCAATGGCGGCGACGATGGCCGCATGCTCGTCGATCGAGGCGCCTTGCCGGTGGGTCTCCCCGAGAGTTGTGCCGGAAAGCAGCGCAAGCGACCGCCGCATGCCGTCGAGCGCCTGTTCGAGGAAACGATTATGCGCGGCGAGATGCAACGCCCGGTGAAACCGCTTGTTGGCCCGGGCCAGCGCCGAGACATCTCCCGTCCCAACTAAGCCTCGGTCTGCCGCCACCATCTCGGCAAGCACCTCGATCTCGGCCGGGCTCGCCCGCCGGGCCGCCAGGCGCGCGGCAAAGCCTTCGAGCATCTCGCGGAGATCGTAGAGCTCCCCGAGTTCATGGGCGTCGAGGGCCGCGACGGTGAGCCCCCGACGGCCGTCGCGCGCCACCAGGCCCTGGCTCTCGAGCCGGCCAAGCGCCTCGCGCACCGGTGTGCGACTGACCCCGAAACGGGCGGCGAGCTCGATTTCCTTCAGGCGTTCGCCGGGGCGATAGAGCCCGGCATCGATCGCGTCGAGTAGCGCCGCATAGACATCCGAGACACCCTCAGCTTCCATCAACCTCGCCTTTGCCAGAGCTCGGCCGGGTGAGCCGCATCGCAATGGGCGCCCCGAGGATCACGATGAGCAGACGGGCCAGATGCAGCGTCACGACATAGGTCATGTCGGCGCCGGCGACGATGGCGAGCACGATCATCTCCGCCTGCCCGCCCGGCGCGAAGGCGAGGGCTGCTTCGACCCCCGGTGCCAGCCCCCCCTGATAAGCGATCTCGGCGAAGACCAGCGCAAGCGCCGCAAGGATCAGACAATAGCCAGCGGCGGCGACGACGACGCGGCGCAGCTCAGCCGCGGTGATCCCCACATAATAGGTGCCGATGCCGATCCCGATGAAGAACTGCGCCACCAGGATCGCCTCGGCGGGGGGCCGAGTTTCGATGAGCCCGCCGAGCGCGAAAGGCGCCGTCGCGATCATCGGCCCCAAGATCGGCGCGCCAAAGAGCCCGACCGCGCCTGCCACCTTCCAGCCGATCAGGCCGCAAAGCGCCATCAGCGCAAGCTCGTCGAGGGGGATGTCCATCGCGGGGACGCCGGGGGGATTGTCGAGCTTCAACCCCCACAGAAGGACCAGCAGCACCGGCATCAGCGCCACGATGATCAGGACGCGCGTCGCATGCACCAACGAGAGCGCGCGCCCTTGCCCACCCGCTTCGATGCCGAAGAGGATCATGTCCTGCAGGCCCCCCGGCATCGCCGCGTAATAGGCGGTCGGACGATCGAACCCGCAGATCCGCCGGAAATAGGGGTAGCCGATCAGCCCGATCACCGCGACGAAGAGCGGCACCAGCGCCACCGAAAGTGCAAAATCCCCGAGCCGGCCGACGAGCTCCGGCGTCACCGAGGCGCCGACCGCGACCCCGAGCACCGCGCGCATGGCGTTCGAGGCGAGCGGCGGTCCCTCAAGCTCGAGCCCGGCGAGCGCGGCGATCAAACAGGCGAACATCGGCCCCAAGAGGAACGGCAGCGGAATTCCCAGACCGGCGCAGAGGGCGGCGCCGAGTCCCGCCAAGACGAGGGTGCGAAGGAGGATCTGAGGTCTCATGGCTTGAAGCACTGTATACGCTTGGATACAATGCGCAAGAGGAGGGACCGGATGACCCAAGTTCCAGAGCAGGTCGATGTGGTGGTGGCTGGCGGCGGCAACGCAGCGCTGACCGCAGCGATGGCGGCGGCCGAGCGCGGCGTGTCGGTGCTGGTCTGCGAGGCGGCGCCGCAGGGCTTTCGCGGCGGCAATTCGCGTCATACCCGCAATCTGCGCACCGCCCACGACGGCCCCACCGAGGTGCTGACCGAAAGCTACTCCGAGGAAGAGTATCTCGACGATCTGATGCGGGTGACCGCCGGCAAGACCAACGAAACCCTCGCGCGCCTGGCGATCCGCGAATCGACGCATATGCCCAGTTGGATGCGGGCCCGCGGCGTGCGGTTCCAGCGCTCGCTCGGCGGAACTTTGTCGTTGTCGCGAACCAATCCGTTCTTCCTCGGCGGCGGCAAGGCGCTGCTCAACGCCTATTACCTGACCGCCGACCGTCTGGGGGTCCGGGTTCTCTACGACAGCGAAGTGGTGGGGCTCGACATCGTCGACGGCCATGTGCGCGCAGTGGAACTGCGAACACGCGGTTTTCGCGAGGTGGTCCGCTGCCGGGCATTCGTGGCCGCGGCCGGCGGGTTTCAGGCCAATCTCGACTGGCTGGAAGAGGCCTGGGGGCCGGCGGCGCGTAACTTCCTGATCCGTGGCACGCCCTATGCGACAGGCACGCTGCTGCGCCAACTCCTCGATGCGGGGATGGCTCCCGTGGGCGAGGCGGACCAGTGTCACGCGGTCGCCATCGACGCGCGTGCGCCCAAGTTCGACGGCGGCATCGCGACCCGGCTCGACTGCGTGCCCTTCTCGATCGTGGTGAACAAGCGCGCCGAGCGCTTCTACGACGAGGGCGAGGATTTCTGGCCCAAGCGCTACGCGATCTGGGGCCGGCTCGTGGCCAAAGAACCGGATCAGGTTGCCTTCGCGATACTCGATGCCCGCGCGCTCGAACTTTTCATGCCGTCGATCTTTCCGCCCGAGCGCGCCGACACCATCGCCGGGCTCGCCGACAAATTGGGGATCGACGGCGCGGCGCTCGACGCGACGGTGGCGGCTTACAACGCCGCCTGCGGCAGTGACACAGCGGTGGAACCCGGAATCCATGACGGACGGCGCACCCGCGGCCTCAGTCCCGAGAAGACGAACTGGGCCCGGCCGATCTCCAAGCCCCCCTTCTACGGCTATCCGCTCCGCCCCGGCATCACGTTCACCTATCTCGGCGTGACGATCTCGGAGGACGCCAAGGTGCGCATGGCCGACGGTCGGCCCTCGGGCAATGTTTGGGCGGCAGGGGAAATCATGGCCGGCAACATCCTCGGCCAGGGCTATCTCGCGGGGATCGGGATGACCATCGGCTCGGTCTTCGGGCGGATCGCGGGCGCGCAGGCGGCGGCTCATGTGCGCAACTGAGCCCCTAGACCCTGCGTTCGGCACAGAGGCCGCCCGGGCCGCGGCGGCGGAGGACCGTTTCTACGCCTGGGTCTCGGCCTATCTCTCGGCACCCGCCTCGCGCAACCCGGGCCTGAGAGACGGCCTGGCCGCCGCCCCGCGCTGGTGGCTCGGACCGCTCGCCCTCCCGCTGGAGCGCCTCGAGCCGAGCCACGGTCCCAGCCCCTCGATGGAGTCTCCCGCCGACCACGCCGCCGCCTGCGCGGCCCTCACAGCATCGCCCAAGGGAGACGCCCATGGCCCCGCCCGACCACACTGAGCCGCAAGAGAGCGCTGCCACGTTGGAGGCGCGCCGGACGATGGAGATCTGCAACGCCTGTCGCTATTGCGAGGGCTATTGCCCGGTCTTCCCCGCGATGGAGCGCCGCCGCGCCTTCTCCGCCGGCGATCTCGGCCACCTCGCCAATCTCTGCCACAACTGCAAGGGCTGCTGGTATGCCTGCCAATACGCGCCGCCGCACGAATTCGGGCTGAACCTGCCAAAGGCCTTCGCCGAGCTGCGAACGGAAACCTATGCCGACGCGTCTTGGCCGGCGGGCGCCGGGCACCTCTTCGACCGGGCGGGGCTCTGGACGGCGCTGGCGCTTGCCGCAGCGCTTGCGGCCGTGATGATCGGCGCCGCGCTGCTCGTGGATCCAGCGGCGATGACCGGGGTCCATCGCGGGCCCGGCGCCTTCTACGCCGTCATCCCGCATGAGGTGATGGTGGCGCTCGGAGGGCTGACCTTCGGCTTCGCGGTCGTCGCCATGGCCTTCGGCGCGGTCCGCTATTGGCGGACGCATGGCGCGCCTGGGGTGCGGCTCGGCCATGTGCTGACCGCGTTTCGGGAGGCCGCCACCACCCGCCATCTCGCGGGCGCCGGCGAGGGCTGCAACGACATCGACGAACGCTTCGGCCTCGGGCGGCGGCGGTTCCATATGGCGACGCTCTGGGGCTTTTTGTTGTGTTTCGCCTCCACCTCCGTCGGCACGCTGATGCATTACGGGCTGGGCTGGGACGCGCCTTATTCCTGGTACTCAGCGCCCGTGGTGCTCGGCACGGTCGGCGGCGTCGGGCTCACCATCGGGACGGCGGGGCTCTTCTGGCTGAAGATCTCGGCCGATCCGGCGCCGGTCGCGCGGCAGGATTGGGGGATGGGCCACGCGCTGCTCGCGCTCCTCTTCCTCTCCGCCACCACGGGTCTCGCGCTTCTATTCTGGCGCCACACCTCGGCGATGGGCTGGCTGCTGGCGATCCATCTCGGGGTGGTGCTGGCGCTCTTCGTGACCCTGCCCTACGGCAAGTTCGTCCACGGCATCTACCGCACGATGGCCCTGGCCAGGGACGCCGCGGAACGCCCCTGAAATGGCGAAAGGCCGCCGGGTATCCCCCCGACGGCCCCCTGGCCGCGCGCGCCGCCCGATCAGGTCCGGATCACTTCACCGCGCGGTGCTCGATCAGATCGTCGACGACCGACGGATCGGCTAGCGTCGAGGTGTCGCCGAGCGCACCGGTGTCGTTCTCCGCGATCTTGCGCAAGATGCGACGCATGATCTTGCCCGACCGGGTTTTCGGCAGGCCGGGCGCCCACTGGATGACATCCGGCTTGCCGATCGGGCCGATCACCTTGCGGACATGCGCTTGCAGCTCTTTCAGCAGCTCGTCCGACTGCTCGTAGCCGGTCATCAGGGTCACATAGCAGTAGATGCCCTGACCCTTGATCTCATGAGGATACCCGACAACAGCGGCCTCGGCGACCGCGGGATGCGCGACGAGCGCCGACTCGATCTCCGCCGTGCCCATCCGGTGCCCCGAGACGTTGATAACGTCGTCGACCCGGCCAGTGATCCAGTAATAGCCGTCTTTGTCGCGCTTGCAGCCGTCACCGGAGAAATAATACCCCTTGAACATCTCGAAATAGGTCGAGACGAAGCGGTCGTGATCGCCGTAGACCGTGCGCATCTGGCCCGGCCAGCTGTCCCGCAGCGCGAGCACACCGGAGCACTCGGTCTCGGCGATCTCCTCGCCGCGCTCGTCGAGCACCACCGGTTGCACTCCGAAGAAGGGCCGCGTCGCGGAGCCGGGCTTGAGGGGCGTCGCGCCGGGCAGCGGACTGATCAGGATCCCGCCCGTCTCGGTCTGCCACCAGGTGTCGACGATCGGGCAGCGGGACTTGCCGACGACCTCGTAATACCACCGCCAGGCCTCGGGATTGATCGGCTCGCCGACCGAACCCAGGACCCGGAGCGAGGACAGATCGTGCTTGGTGACGAATTCTTCGCCCTGCCCCATCAGCGCGCGGATCGCGGTCGGCGCGGTGTAGAAGATGTTGACGTTGTGCTTGGCGCAGACCTGCCAGAAGCGGCCGGCATCGGGATAAGTCGGCACGCCCTCGAACATCACTGTGGTCCCGCCATTCGAGAGCGGGCCGTAGACGATGTAGCTGTGCCCGGTGACCCAACCGACATCGGCTGTGCACCAGTAGACCTCGCCATCTTTATAGTCGAAGACATATTGGTGGGTCATCGAGGCATAGACGAGGTAGCCACCCGAGGAGTGCACGACGCCTTTCGGTTTGCCGGTCGACCCCGACGTGTAAAGGATAAACAGTGGATCTTCCGCGTTCATCTCGACAGGGGCGCAGTGATCGGTAACGCGCTCGACCTCGTCATGATACCAGACATCGCGGTCCGCGGTCATCGGCACTTCGCCGCCGGTGCGGCGCACGACGAGGCAGCGCACATCGGAGCCACATTTCGCCAGCGCCTTGTCGACATTGGCCTTGAGCGGCGTGTTGCGCCCGCCGCGGGGCGCCTCGTCGGCGGTGATCACGAGCTTGGCGTCGGCGCCGTTGACCCGGTCGGCCAGCGCGTCCGGCGAAAAGCCGGCAAACACGATGGAGTGGATGGCGCCGATCCGGGCGCAGGCGAGCATGGCATAGGCCGCAGCCGGGATCATCGGCAGATACAGGATGACCCGGTCGCCCTTCTTCACGCCCATCGCATGCAAGACATTACCGAACTTCGAGACTTGCTCGTAAAGTTCCTGATAGGTGATGTGCTGAGAGATGCTTGGATCGTCCGCCTCCCAGATGATCGCAGTTTGATGCGCGCGGGTCTTCAAATGTCGGTCAACGCAGTTTTCACAAACATTCAGCGTACCGTCTTCGAACCATTTGATCGAGACGTTGTGATAATCGTAGGAAGTGTTTTTCACCTTGGTGTAGGGCTTGATCCAGTCGATACGCTGGCCGTGTTCGCGCCAGAACGCCTCAGGATCGTCGACCGAGGCGGTGTACATTTCCTCGTACTTGGCCGCATTGGCGTGTGCTTGGCCGGCAATGGCCTCGGGCACAGGGAATACCGCGTCGAGCCGGTCCTCGCCGGTGCTCGGTGTGGTCTCGGTCATCTTGTTTCTCCTCCCATTTTCCGCCTTGGGCGGAAGACGAACCGCCCGCGCGGACGGCCGCCTTTTGTCTCTCTAAGCATGCCGGGCGGCCGCGCTTGCGCGACCAAACCGCCGAACTGGTCTAGGGGCCCGGAACACTGGCGCGTATGACCTGGATCAAGACGTGACTAAGGGCTTCAAATCAATGACCATTTTCTACAGACATCTCGGCCCGGCGCGACAGTTCTGACGGGTGCATGCAGATCGTTCGCCGACAAGGGCTTGAAATCCAACGCAGCCCGGCTAGCGAGGCTGTGAGAGGCGGGTCACGGGCCGAGCGATTGCGACATTTCGCGCGCGGTCGACCTGTCCAGGGCAGGAGGGGAGGCGCCGATGCGCCGGCTTATCGCGAACCTCGTCAACCGCCTCGCCGCGCGGCGGTGGAGCGTCCTGCTGACCGCGCTGGTCGGCACCATCCTACTGGATGCCGCCCTGGTCGACACGGCCGGCTCGGAAGCCGGGCTGATCGCGCTTCAGGCGGGGGTTTTCGCCGGCGCCATCGCCAGTGCCGAGCTCGGGCGGATCTGGCAGCGCACTGGGCTTGTGATGGTCGCGATTTGGACAGTCACCCGGCTCGAGCGCGTCGGGCTGGGGCTTGCGGGTTTGGAGGGCTGGCTGTTGCTGCTCTCCCTGGCGATCGCCTTCGGAACACTGGTCGTGGTCTTCCGCGTGTTGATCTGGGCGCCGACACTGGATCTGGAGAGGCTGGTCGGTGCCGTCTTCGGCTATTTCCTGATCGCGCTCGCCTGGGCCTTGCTCTATATCCAGCTGCTCGTCGCAGATCCCGATGCTTTTCAACTCGCCCAAGGCGAGCCGGGGGCGCAGCTCACCTATTTCTCCCTCGTGACACTGACCACCTTGGGCTATGGCGACATCACGCCTGTCGCGCCGCTCGCCCGGGTTCTGGCGGGGCTGCAAGCCTCTGTCGGCACGCTCTATGTGGCGATCTTCATCGGGCGGATCGTCGGTCGGCTCGGGCCGGCTTTGGACGGAGAGGACCGTCGGTGATCGACCTGCGCGACATGGAGCTCCTGGCAGCCCTCGCCCATTATGGCCATTTCGCCCGAGCGGCCGAGGCTTGCGGGATATCCCAGCCTGCCTTCTCCGCCCGCATTCGCAATTTGGAACGCGGACTCGGGGCGCCCATCGTCAAGCGCGGCAACCGCTTCCTCGGCTTCACGCGGGAGGGCGAGATCGCGCTGTCCTGGGCGCGACGCATTTTGGCCGACCGCGACGGACTGCGCCAGGAGATGGCCGCTGCGAAGGGCGCGTTGGAAGGCCGGCTGCGGGTGGGCGCAGTCCCAACGGCGCTGTCCTTTGTCGCTCGCGCCCCGCAAATGCTGCAGCAAGCGCACCCCAAGCTTCTGGTTGAGATCGTCTCGGCTTCGTCGACGGAGATCCGTGCCGGGCTGGAGGACTTTTCCTTCGATGCGGGCGTCACCTATTTGGATGTGGAGGCTCCGGCAGCCAGCCTGGCCGAGCCCCTCTATGCCGAGCGCTACGTCTTGGTGGCCCCGCCTGCGATGGCCCCGCGGCGCACGGGTACGGTTTCCTGGGCGGAGGCGGCCGATCTCCCCCTCTGCCTGCTCAGCCGAAACATGCGCAACCGACGGATCCTGGACGCCGCCTTCGAAAGCGTCGGCGCCGCGCCGATCCCGGTGATGGAAAGCAACACCTTCACCGTCGCCCTGCTTCAGGTCACGGCCGGCATCGCGGCGACGATCGCCCCCGAGGTGCTTGCCGAGCGCCTGCCGCTTGCCGCCGAGGTGGTGCATCTGCCGCTGGCCGACCCTGTGGTCGAGAAACCGATCGGGCTGGTGACCTCTGATCGCGAGCCCCCCTTACCGGTGATGCAAGCCTTCCGCGAGGCCGCGCGCCGTCTGGTCCGCTAAGAGGTCGAAGGACGACGCTCGCTGCAACGCACCATAAGCAGGGCCGGCCGCGTCTTCCGCTCTTTCGATTTGCCCAGCACGCCACCGCCCGCCAGTCTAGGTTAAAACCCTGGGAGAATATGGCATGTCGCCACTCGATACGAAGTCGGGCATCTGGAAGGAAGGCGCCGGCCGCGGGCGCCACACGCCGAAGGGCCGGCAACTCGAAGATCCCGCGCTGGCGGAGATCAAGAGGCTGCTTGGAGACCGGCCACGGCGGCCAGATCTGTTGATCGAGTTCCTGCACCTGATCCAGGACGCCCACGGCCACCTCTCTGCCGCCCATCTGCGGGCGCTGGCCGAGGAGATGCGGATGGCTCAGGCGGAGGTCTACGAGGTCGCGACCTTCTACGCCCATTTCGATGTGGTGAAAGAGGGCGAGACACCCCCGCCCGCGCTGACCATCCGGGTCTGCGACAGCCTCAGCTGCGAGCTCGCCGGGGCCCAGGCGCTCAAGGCCGCGCTCGAAGAGGGCTACGACCCCGCGGAGGTGCGCATCCTGCGCGCGCCCTGTATGGGGCGTTGCGACACCGCCCCGGTTGTCGAACTCGGCCACAACCATATCGACCGCGCCACGCCACAGAGCATCGCCGAAGCGATCGCGGCTCAAGCCTTCGAACCGCGCATCCCGGACTATGAGGACCTCGACGCCTACCGCGCCGGCGGCGGCTACAGCGCACTCGAGAGCTTCCGGCGCGGCGAGAAGACCCCGGACGAGGTGCAGCAGATGCTCCTCGACGCGGGACTCCGCGGCCTCGGCGGCGCCGGCTTCCCGTCCGGCAAGAAGTGGTCTTTCGTGCGCGCCGAGCCCGGGCCGCGGTATCTCGCGGTCAATGGCGACGAGGGCGAGCCCGGCACCTTCAAGGACCGCTACTGGCTCGAGCGTCACCCTCATCTCTTCCTCGAAGGCGTGCTGATCGCCGCCTGGGCGGTCGAGGCGGAGACCTGTTTTCTCTATATGCGTGACGAATACCCCGTCTCCATCGAGATCCTGCGCCGTGAGATCGCGGCCATCGAGGCGGCCGGCATCGTCGCGCCGGGCCATATCGACCTGCGCCGCGGCGCGGGCGCCTATATCTGCGGCGAAGAGAGCGCGATGATCGAATCGATCGAGGGCAAGCGGGGGCTGCCGCGCCACCGTCCGCCCTATGTGGCGCAGGTCGGGGTCTTCAACCGGCCGACGCTGGTGCACAATGTCGAAACGCTCAAATGGATCGCCCGGATCTGCCGGGAAGGCCCGCAGATCCTCTGGACAATGGAGAAGAACGGTCGGCGCGGCCTGCGCTCCTACTCCGTCTCGGGGCGCGTGGCGAAACCGGGCGTCTATCTGCTGCCGGCGGGTTCGACAATCACAGACATCCTCGAGGCAGCAGGCGGCATGGCAGAGGGCCATGTCTTCAAGGCCTTCCAGCCGGGCGGGCCGTCCTCTGGGATCCTTCCAGCATCGCTGGACGACGTGCCGCTCGATTTTGATACCCTCCAGCCGCATGGGAGCTTCATCGGCTCGGCCGCCGTCGTCGTGCTCTCCGACCAGGACAGCATGAAAGACGCCGCTCTCAACATGCTCCGCTTCTTCGAGGACGAGAGCTGCGGACAGTGCACCCCCTGCCGGGTCGGCTGCGAGAAGGCCGTGAAGCTGATGGAGGCAGAGACCTGGGATCAGCCGCTTCTCGAAGAGCTCTGCCAGGTGATGGTGGACGCCTCCATCTGCGGGCTCGGCCAGGCAGCCCCCAACCCGATCCGCCTGGTGATGCAGCACTTCCCGGACGAGATCTCGTGATGCGCCCGCTCGCTGCCCTTGCGATCGCCCTGTGCCTGGCCACGGCGCCGGCGGCGGCGGCGCGGGGCGGGGGCATCGTCGCGATCAATGGCGGGCACTACAGCCTAAAGAGCCTCGGCGAGGTCGGCACCCCCGGCGGCCCGTCGACTGCACGAGCCGAGCGGCTCAGCGGACGCGCCTCGGTCTATGTCGAGGTGGCAGGCCTCTACACTGCGACGGTGTCGGGCCTGCTGATGACGCTGGACAGCGCCGACGGCGCGCGCAGCAGGACGCATGGGCTCGTCGTCTTCGACCTGAGCGATGCGCTCGATACCGACCGCACCGCGGGCGCATTGTTTCTTGCGCTCGATGCCGAGACCGACGGCGGTGCAGACGGCGGCCAGACCTCACCGGAACCGCCGCGCTTCATGCTCTCCGGGCGTTACGATGGCGGCACCGGCATGTTCAGCACCGCCACCGGACGGCAACGCCTGATCTTCAACCCCGAACACGCGACCTTTAGAGGCGGTGGCGGCACAATCCGCCTCGATCCCGCCCTCGTCCCATAGTAACGCGAGACCGAACGGAGCACGCCATGGCCGCAGACGGCGCAAACGCCCCGACCATCACCTTTACCCTGGACGGGCGCGAGGTGACCGCCCGCGCCGGCGAGACGATCTGGCAGGTCGCCAAGCGCGCCGGCACCACGATCCCGCATCTCTGCCACAAGGACGCGCCTGGCTACCGCCCGGATGGCAATTGCCGCGCCTGCATGGTCGAGATCGACGGCGAACGAACACTGGCCGCGTCCTGCATCCGCATGCCGCGCGAGGGCCAGGTGGTGCGCACCGCCTCCGAACGCGCCACCAAAGCTCGCAGCCTCGTGATGGAGCTCCTGCTGGCCGACCAGCCCTCCCGCGAGGACGCCCATGACCGGTCCTCCCATCTCTGGGACATGGCGGATATGCAGGGCCTAGAGACCTCCCGCTTCCCCGAGAAGGACCCCGCGCAGGTCCCGCTCCTCGATGCGAGCCATCTCGCGATGACGGTCAATCTCGACGCCTGCATCCACTGCAATCTCTGCGTGCGGGCCTGCCGCGAGGTCCAGGTCAACGACGTGATCGGCATGGCCGGGCGCGGGGCCGGCGAGAAGATCGTGTTCGACATGGACGACCCCATGGGGGCCTCCACCTGCGTGGCCTGCGGCGAATGCGTCCAGGCCTGCCCCACCGGCGCGCTGATGCCGGCGGCGGCGGTCGACGATGCGCAGCGCGGGTCGTCGCGCGCCTACGACCGCGAAGTCTCCTCCGTCTGCCCCTATTGCGGGGTGGGCTGCCAACTTTCTTTCAAGATCAAGAAAGATGCGGACGGCGAGAAGATCGCCTGGGTCGATGGCATCGAAGGCCCGGCCAACGAGAACCGCCTCTGCGTCAAGGGCCGCTTCGGCTTCGACTATGTGCGCCACCCGCACCGGCTGACCAAGCCGCTCATCCGCAAGCCCGACGCGCCGGCGAAGGGGCTGAACGTCGATCCCGCAAACCCCTGGACCCATTTCCGCGAAGCGACCTGGGAAGAGGCGCTGGACGCAGCCGCCGGCGGTTTCCTGCGGCTGCGCGGCTTCTATGGCGGGCGCTCGGTGGCGGGCTTCGGCTCCGCGAAATGCTCCAACGAAGAGGCTTATCTCTTCCAGAAGCTGATCCGAACCGCCTTCGGCCATAACAACGTGGACCACTGCACCCGGCTCTGCCACGCCTCCTCGGTGGCGGCGCTCATGGAGAATGTCGGCTCCGGCGCCGTCACGGCCACCTTCAACGAGATCGAGAACGCCGATGTGGCCATCGCCATCGGCTGCAACCCGACCGAGAACCACCCCGTCGCCGCCACCTATTTCAAGCAATTCGTCAAGAACGGCGGCACGCTCATCGTCATGGATCCCCGCGGCCAGGGCCTTGCCCGCCACGCAACCCACATGCTGCAGTTCCGCCCCGGCACCGATGTCGCGATGCTGAACGCGATCATGCATGTGATCGTCGAGGAAAAGCTCTACGACCGGAACTATGTCGAGGGCTTCACCGAGGGCTTCTTCCAGCTCCGCGACCATCTGAAGGGCTTCCCGCCCGAAAAGATGGCGCCGATCTGCGGGATCGATGCCGAGACCCTGCGCAAGGTCGCCCGCACCTTCGCAGGCGCCAAAGCCGGCATGATCTTCTGGGGTATGGGGGTCAGCCAGCACATTCACGGCACCGACAACGCCCGCTGCCTGATCTCCCTCGCGCTTCTCTGCGGCCAAGTCGGCCGGCCCGGCACGGGGCTCCATCCGCTGCGCGGGCAAAACAACGTCCAGGGCGCCTCCGATGCCGGGCTGATCCCGCAGGTGCTGCCGGACTATCAAACAGTGAAATCCGAGACCGTGCGCGAGTTTTTCCGCTCGATCTGGCACACGGAGCTCTCGGACGAGCCGGGCCTCACGGTCGTCGAAATGGTGGATGCGATGTATCGCGGGCAGATCCGCGGCATGTACATCCTCGGCGAGAACCCGGCGATGTCGGACCCGGATGTCGAGCATGCCCGCGAGGCCTTGGCCCAGCTCGACCATCTGGTGGTGCAGGACATCTTCCTCACCGAGACCGCGAATTTCGCCGATGTCATCTTCCCCGCCTCCGCCTGGCCCGAGAAAACCGGGACCGTGACCAACACCAACCGTCAGGTGCAGATGGGGCGCCGCGCGCTCGACGCGCCCGGCGATGCGAAAGAGGATTGGTGGATCATCGTCCAGCTCGCTCGCCGGCTCGGCCTTGACTGGCGCTATGAGCACCCCTCGGAAGTCTTCTCCGAGATGAAGATGTCGATGCAGTCGCTCAAAAATATCACCTGGGGCCGGCTCGAGGCGGAGGGCGCGGTCACCTATCCGTCCCTTTCGACCGACGATCCGGGCCAGGCCGTGGTGTTCGGCGACGGCTTCCCGCGGCCGGGTGGTCGGGGGAAGTTCACGCCGGCGCAAGTGACACCGCCCGCCGAGGTGCCGGATGCGGAATACCCGATGATCTTGACCACAGGGCGCCAGCTCGAGCATTGGCACACGGGCACGATGACCCGCCGCGCGCATGTCCTCGACTGGGCGGAACCGGAGGCCCATGCCTCGCTCCACCCCTCGACGCTGCGCCGGCTCGGCGTCGCCCCCGGCGAGCGGGTGCGGGTGCGCACCCGGCGGGGCGAACTGGCGATCGCGGCCCGCGCCGACCGGGCGGTGGCGCCGGACATGGTGTTCATCCCGTTTGCCTATGTCGAGGCAGCGGCCAACATCCTCACCAACCCGCAGCTCGACCCCTACGGCAAGATCCCGGAGTTCAAGTTCTCCGCCTGCTCCGTGTCGCGCGCCGACGCGCAAGCCGAGCCCGCCCTCGCCGAGGCCGCCCGAGGCGCCCCGCCGAAAGCCTGGTAACCCCGCGCCCCCGGCGCCCGGCCCGTGAACGGGCCGCCCGGCCTC
>JBHJGY010000111.1:0-11387 GCA_050331335.1 Pikeienuella sp. | reverse complement strand
TTGTGGGGTGGGCGGGCAATCCGCTCGCCCGGGGGGGGATTTGTGGGTTTGGGGGGGGGCCCCCTGCCGCCCCACTGCGGCCCGGGGTTGGGGGGGGGGGGGGGGGGGTTGTGGGGCCCGGGGGGGGGGGGGGGGGGCGGGGGCCGTGGGCCGGTCCGGCGCCGGGAGCCTATCCGCCAACGCACGGAGCCCACGGCCCCGGCCCTGCATCGCCGCAAGCGCACGCCCCTCGGCCACGCCGCCGAGGAGGCTCTCCAAGCGCACCAGCCAGCGCGACGCCATCGCGGGCGCGCCCCCCCGTCGGACAGAGCGGGTGAGCAGCACCTCCGGCCGGGCGAGCACCTGATAGAGGTCGAGCGCCGCGAGGCCGATCCTGAGCTCGGGCGCGGGTAAGCCGAGCCGGCGGCGCATCGGTCGCGACAGCCAGGGATCGGGATCCGGCAGACTTGGCCAAACCCCCTCGACGAGACCGCCGAGGATCAGCAGATCCGCCGGCGCAGTGCGCGCCTCTCGCGGACCCAGGATCGCCACTCTGGGATGGGGGGAGCCCGGGCTCGGCCGCAACTCCACGCCATCGAGCAGATCGGCCAAGAGCGCCCTATACGCAGCGACCGAGGCATCGCCATGGGCGTCCGCCGCCGCTGTCAGTCGGGCCAGATGGGCGTCAAGCGCCGCGCCCGCCGGGCCGTGCCAGATTTGAGGACCATCCTCCGGCCCCGTCGAGAGCTGCACCGCCGCTGCGATATGGGCAGCCAGGAGCGTTGTCAGCGGCGCACAGCGCCCAACCGCCGAGCGCAGCGGGGCGAGGGCCTGGTCGATCCGCGCGCGCCAGGCCTCGCGATCGGCCCCATCCGGGTCGGCGTCCTCGGCCTGCGGCGACTGGGGCCAGGGCGGCAGCGTCGGACCGGCGGCGCCGAGCCCCTGGGGTTCCCGAAGCACCGCCCGTTCATAGGACCGCGCGAGAGCCAAGTGGTCCAGCCGCGACAGCCCGTTGCGCATGAGCGGATGTTGCAACAGCGCGGCGAGGCCCACCGGATCGGGTGCCATCGCCACATCGGCCAACAGGCGGAGGAACACCGCCGGCGCCGTGCCAGCAAGCGGGCGCCCGAAGCTGTCATCGGGCATCACGCCGAAACCCGCCAGCACGGCGCTCACCCGTCTGGCGAGGGCGGCCTCCGCCGTGACCAACGCGATCTGGCGACCGGGCGTCTCCAGCGCCTCGCGGATGGCGACAGCGATCGCCGCAGCTTCGAGCCTGGGATGTGGGGCGGTGAGCAGGGTAAGCCCGGCTGTGGCCGCCAGATCCTCCCTGGCCAGCCGTGGCGCCGCGGCGGCCCAAGCATCGGTCACCGGCGCCGGCCGGAACGCCTCGCGCAGGAGCCGGGCCCGCGCCGCAGCGGGACCTTCGGATGGTGCCGCGCCCCGCGCCTGGGTGAGCCAGGGAGCCACATCCGCCGGCCGCGCGCCCAAGAGCCCCAGAAGCCGGGCAAAGGGTGCCATCGGATGCTCTGGGGCCGCGAGTTGCGCCACACTGCCTGCGTCAGCCTCGGCCCCCTGGGCACCGCCGCAGATCTCCGCCCACAGCGCAGCGTCCAGATCCGTGTCGATCCCGGGCAGAACCACCGCCCCCACCGGCAGCCGCGCGATCGCGGCCAGGAGCCGCGCCGTCGACGCCACGGCCCCCGTGGAGCCGACGGCGAGCACCGGATACTCGGGCGGACGCGCCGCCCAACGCGCGCAGAGCGCCGCGACCGCCCGCCGCTGCCGCGCTTTCGGATCCGGGTTTGCGCCCGAGCCGGCATCGCGGATCTTGGGCCATTCGCGCTGTATCAGCCCGATAAAGCGGTGCATCCGCTGCCAGTGACCTGCGGGCGCCGTATCGCCCAGGGCGTCGAGCGCGGCCGGGGCCAGCCCTTCCTCGTCGATCTCATCGACCAACCGCTCAAGCGCCCCGGCCAGCCCCGGCGCTGCGGCGGCCGGAGCAGCCTCCCCCTCGCGCGCAGAAAGATATGCCTCGACGAGCCTGATCAGCGTCAGATGGCGGCGCAGCGGGTCCGCCGGGGGGGGCAGATCGGGCAAGAGTAGCGGATCGGTCCCAAGCTCGTCGATCAGACGAAGACGCGGCAACAGCGCTGAGCCCTGCCCGCCATCGGCAAGTGCTGCCTCGATGCGCCGGGCCGCCCGCGGGGTGTTGACGAAGACCTCGGTCCGCGCGACGCGCAGGTGATCTTTGCCAAAGCGGGCCCAAAAGCCATGGGCAAAGCCCTCGGCCACATCCAGGCCCGGCGGGATCGCGTAGAGCCCTCTCATCCGCCCTGGGCCGCGGCCTCGGCGAGCGCAGCCTCCGCGGTGGAGATCCCCTCGGGCGTGCCGACATCCACCCAGGTGCCGGGATAGACGCAGCCGCGGATCCGGTCTTGGGCGATCAGCCGGTCCCAGAGGGGATTGAGGGAAAACGCCCCCGGCGGCGCGCCCTCGAAGGCTTCGCGGTCGATAATCTGAGCGCCGGTATAGACGAAGGGCGCGGCCGCAGCTTCGCCTCGGCGGGTGAGACGACCGTCCGCGTCGATAAAGAAGTCGCCGGGGCCGGCATGACTGCGCGCGCGACCGCGCGGCAGCAGAAGCAGACGCGGGGTGCGCCCGTCCCATCCTGCGAGCAAACAGCTCAGCGGGTTCGGTCCGGCCCAAATCGCGTCCGAATTGAGCGCAAAGACCGGTGATGTCGCGAGCAATGGCCAGGCCTGTTGGAGGCCGCCTCCGGTCTCCAGGATCGCCGGCGCCTCCTCCGAGAACAGAACTGCCGGGCGGTGGCGCCCCGCGAGATGGGCCCTGATTTGATCGCCGAGATAATGGAGATTGACGACCGCCCGAGGCACGCTTGCCTCCGCGACCCTGTCGAGCGCGTGGTCGATGAGCGCCCGGCCCGCGACCTCAACCAGCGCCTTGGGGCGGGTGAGGGTCAGCGGCTGCATCCGGGTGCCGAACCCGGCCGCCAAGACCATCGCAGCGCCGATCGGAGCCGCGCTCACGGCACGCGGTCCGCGATCCGGGCCAGCGCCTGAGGCGTCGGCGGCGAGATCCGCTCTTCGACGAGGCGCGCCAACTGCGCCAGCCGGGGATGGGTCAAATCTCGCATCAAATGGTCCCAAACCCGCGGGATCAGCGCCAAATAGCGCGACTTGCCATCACGCAATGCCAAGCGGGCGAAGATGCCGACGATTTTGAGGTTCCGTTGGGCGCCAAGCGCGGCATAAGCGGCGGCGAAGGCCTCCCGGTCGAGTTCCGGGCGCGCGGCGAGATAGCGCTCGATCATGGTGGCCCGCAGCTCGGCAGAAGTGTCGCGCCGGGCGTCCTCCAGCAAGGAAACCAAGTCGTAGGCCGGGTGGCCCGCCAGCGCGTCCTGATAGTCGAGGAGCCCGACACGGGCATCGCCGGCCCGCCCTGGCAGCCATATGAGGTTCTCCGCGTGATAGTCGCGCAAGACCAACGCCGTGCGACAGTCGGCGATCCCGGCGAGGGCCTCTGCCAAGCATGCCTCGTAGGCAGCGCAGAGATCGGCGGAGAGGGGTTGAAGCGCGGCCTGATACCAGTCGGTCGCCAAACGCGCTTCGCGCAAGAGCGTGGGCCAATCATAAGCCGGAAGCCCATCCGGCGCGGGCTCGGCATGGGCGGCAAGAAGATCGACGGCCGCGGCATAGAGCTGCGGTTCCTCGCGCGGCGCGGCGGCGCAAACAGCGGCAAACAGACGGTCGCCCAGGTCCTCTAGCAGGAGCAGTCCGGCCTCCGCGTCGGCCGCGAGGATCTCCGGCGCCGACAGGCCCCGTGCCCGCAAAATTGCGGTAACATCCATGAAGGGACGGACATCCTCGCCTTGATCCGGCGGCGCATCCATCAGAACAGCGCGGCGGGCCCCATCTATAAGGCGCAGATAGCACCGCGCAGAGGCGTCGCCCGCGAGCGGCGCCCGCCGCGCACCGCCCCAGCCGGCGGCCTCGAGGAAAGCGGCGATGCGGACCGACCGGGGCGTCACGCGCGGGGCTCCAACTCGGCAGCAAGCGCCTCGGCGACCCGCGACCAGCCGCCCCCCCTGGCGCGGATCTCCACCGATCGCCGGGTGTCGCCCAGAACCGCCAGGGCGATCTCGAGCCGCCGCGCGGGCAACCCGCTCCCCCAGCGCTCGGGCCATTCGACGACGAGCCGCAGGGTGGCATACGCCTCCTCTAGCCCGAGTTCCGTCACTTCCTCCGACCCAGAGAGCCGATACAGATCCGCATGCCACACCGCCTGCGCGTCCTCGCCGTAAACATTGACCAGCGTGTAGCTGGGCGAGGGCACCTCGAGATCGGGCACCCCGCGCACAGACCGGATCAGCGCCCGCGCCAGGACCGACTTCCCCGCCCCAAGCGGCCCGGAGAGCGTCACCACATCGCCGGGGACGAGGGCGGGGCCCAACGCCCGGCCAAGCCGATCTGTCGCGGCTTCGCTGGGAAGCTCGCGCCGCCACACCCAGAAGGGTGCACTGTCTGGAGAGGCACCTGGCATCGGCTGTTTTCGTAGCCCAGGCGCGGCGCGATGTCAGCCGGCATCGAGAGCGGCAGGCCAAGCTTCCACGATCTCCGGGAAGCGACAGGCCACCCGAAGTGTGCCCGCTTGCGCGTCGCCGGTGATGTCGAGCAAGCCCCCTTCCTGCGCGACGAGCCGGCGAACGAGCGACAGGGTGAGACTGCACAGCTCGACGCGGTCGAGGGCGGGCAGCTCGCGCAGCATGTCGGGCTCTGCGGTCTCGGTGGTCGCGATCTCCACCGTGCCATCTGGCTGCCGCCAGGCGGTCAACCGCACTTGCCCGACCTCCGGGCAGCGATGGATCGCATCGGCTGTTAGGTTGAACAAGATCTGCCGCAGCCGCACAGGATTGCGCGCGCAGATGCCGATCGCGTTCTCCACTTCGAAGTCCAGCTTGACCCGGATCTCAGCCGCCCGCTTCTCCAGAAGGCTGATGGTGGTGCTCATCAACTCCTCCATGCTCACATCGGCTTCTTCACCGTCGAGCGGATCGATCTGTAGCGAGGCGAGTTCCGTCACCGTGCCGACCGTGTCGAGAAGCTGCGCCGCTGCCTCCAAGATCCCGGACACATAATGGCCCTGGGTCGCGCTTAAGCGCCCCTCCCGGCCGTCTGCCAACAGCTCGGCGAAGCCGAAGATCGTATTGAGCGGGGTCCGCAGCCGGTGGCTTATCTGGTCGAGAACGGCCGAACGCATCTGCTCCGCCGCCTCCAACGCCTCGTTGCGCTCCCGCAGCGCTGCGGCAATCCGTTCGCTGTCGGTGATGTCCGAGAACAGTGCCATCGTCGAGCCGTCCGGCAAGGGCGCGAAGCGCGCGGACAGGATCCGCCCGGAGCCCAGCGACAGCCGGGTCGTCCAGGCCGAACGGCCCTGCTCCCCGGTGGCGAACGTGACCATCCGGTCCCAGACATCGGTCTCTACAGTGAGACGAGAACACAGAGCGCCGAGATCCGAAGCGTGCATATTCGGCGTGACCAACTCGGCGTCGGTGTTCCAAATCGTATGGAATGAGGCATTGACGAATTGCATGGAGCCATCGGGCCCGAAGACGGCAAGGCCCTCGTCGAGATATTCGAGCGTCGAGGTGATCATCTCATCCAGATGGCGGGTGCGCCGCTCCAGCTCGATCCGCTCGGTTACGTCGTCGAAGATCAGCGCCAGACTGCCATGGGGATGGGGACGGCCCAACACCCTGTAAGTCTTCCCATCGGTCAAGTTCCACAGCTGCTCGTACTCCGCCCGCTCTGTGTCGGCGAAGAGCCCGAGCAGCTCTTCCCGGAAGCCGTGGTAGTCGCGGGTTTCCGGCAGCCTGCGGTCGGCCCGGAGGCGGTCGAGGATCTCGCGCAGGCCGGGCTGGCGGGCGAGCCAGGCGGGGTCCTGCTTCCAGGTCCGCAGCAGCGCCGGGTTGAAAAGCGCCAGCGCGCGATTGCGGTCGAAGATCGCAAGGCCAACGGTCAGATGCGCGAAGGTCTCGGTCATGGTTTGCACAAACCGTGTGAGCGTTCGCTCCGCCGCGACCATGGCTGTCGCATCCACGGCATAGCCGTAGTGTCCGCCTTCGCCGTCGTCGATTTCAACCACGGTGAGTGGCAGGACCTCGGTGTTGCGGAAGACTTCGACACGGTAGCCCTGGGTCGCTGTCCCCGGCCCGAGCTCTGGACCGCTCTCCGAACTCGCCCCGTTCAAGCTGCGTCGGCGGATCTCGATCAGCTCAAGCGCCTCGCGCGCCGTTACGGTACCGCTAGCAGCGGCAAGGCTGCCGCGGCTCCAGATCACGCGGCCAAGGGCATCGGTATGCCAGAGGATCAAGACGCCTTGGTCGAGAAGCTTGTGCATGCTCACGAGCGCTTCGCCGCTGACCTCGGACCCGGTCTCCGCCGCCACTGAAGCGTCGCTGGTCCGCGTTAGCGCCTCCTCGATCTCGGTCGCCTCGATGACCTCGATGCAGAATTGCCCGCCAAGGGGGGAAAACCGCAGTTCGAATGGGCGGCCGTCCTGTGTCCGGTAGAACCCAGTGCCACCCTGGCCCATCCGTATCGCCAAGTGAAACTTCGCCCGTGCGGGCTCGCCAAACGCCTTGCCGAGCACCTCCTCGGCGTCGACGCCGGGTTTGAGGCCAATGATGCGCCCCGCGGCGGCTGTTGCCTCGACCACCATGCCGCGATCCAGCACGGCAACCGCGCTCAGGCTGTCGGCTCGGAGGAGGACCTGCGGCGTCTGGCCGCTCGGTCTGGTGGCGCGCCCCACGAGAAATCCGGCCGCGACCAGCGCAGCCGCGGTCAGGCCGAGGCCGAGCGCTTCCTCAATCGTAACCACCCACACCGACTCCAACCACGCCTCAGGTTTGTTATAAGCCTAACACGCAGCTGGGAGGGGTCAAATCATTGACCAGGACGGATCTTCCCGGCCCGTCCGCGCCGCATTGCAGCAGCGGGATTGGCGGTCACGGTCTCGCCGGGGTTGCGACCGAGTGCCCGGCGCACGGTCTGACGTGTGGCGACAAGAGTGCCCGGCGGCCAGACAAGCTCGATGATCGCCCCCGGCGGCTGCGCCGAGGCGACGGGCCGTTCCCCTTGCAAGCGCCGACGTCGGCTGTCCGCCCCATTCGCGAACGAGATCTCCGCGCCGGTGCGCTCAAGAAGTGTTCGGGCGATAAACAGGCCCAGACCCATTCCGTCATAGGGGTCGCCGTCCTCCAGATCTCCGCGGCCCCGGGTGGTCACATACGGCTCGCCCAACCGGGGCAGAATGTCGGTCGAGAAGCCGGGACCGTCGTCCCCAACAGCGATCCGCAACCCCCCCTCGCGTTCGGCGACATCGATCCAAACCGCGCTCTCAGCGAAATCGACGGCGTTTTGAATGAGGTTGCGCAACCCGTGGATCAACTCCGGCGTCCGGCCGACCTCGGGCTGCTCGGGCCCCGTCTGATCCATCTGCCGGCCGCCGAAGCGCACAACGATCTCCTTGCCGCGATCGGCATGGGGCTCCGCTGCCTCTGCGATCACCGCCGAGATTGGCGCATAGCGAACATGCGAGTCCTGCCGACGGCTGCGCGACAGATCCGCAAGAATTTCGCCGCAACGCTCCGCCTGCTCCCGAATGAGCGCCGCATCCGCCTTGAGATCGGGATCCGCGTCGAGCTCGCGGGAAAGTTCGCCCGCGACCAGCTTGATCGTGGCCAACGGTGTGCCGAGCTCATGGGCGGTGGCCGCCGCGATCCCGCCGATGGCCGCCAGGCGTTGCTCCCGGGCAAGGGCGATTTGCGTGGCCGACAACGCCTGCGACATCCGGTAGACCTCGACCGTTACCCGCCGGGCATAAACGGCGAGGAAGACAACCCCGGTCACAAGGCCCGCGGCGAGCCCTGCCCGGTAAAGCGCGGGAACCTCCAGGGGCAACCCGTCTGCATCGACGAGGGGCAGATGCACAAACTCGATCACCGGGATCATCCCGATGGCCAGGAGCCCCAAGAAAAGTGTCGAGCGGATCCGCAAAGCCGTGGCCGAGATTGTCACCGGGGCAAGGATGAGCACGGCGAAGGGGTTGTTGAGCCCCCCCGTGAGCATCAGCAGGGCGGAGAGTTGCAGCAAATCGAAGGCCAAGGAGGCCCAGGTGCCCGCTTCGGAGAGCCGCTTCTCCGCCGGGTGCACCAGATAGGCGATCAGATTGACGCAGACCGAGGCGGAGACCACGAGCGCGCAAAGCGACAAGGGCAACTGAAAGTCGAGGGCGCGATCGGCAAACAGAACCGCCCCGCTCTGGCCCGTTACCGCGACCCAGCGCAACACCACCAATGTGCGCAACCGGACCCAGTCACCCCGGGCGCGCGCGTTAAAGAAACCTGGTGCCGTGTCGATCTCCATGCTTCTGTCCTAAGCCAAACAGGTCGGGGCTGCACGGTCCGGCAAAGCGCACGGGCTCGGATTCACGGCGCGGTCGCGACTTGGGCGAGATGTCGCGTTGACGTTGCGGGCTGTCGCACCTTCGTCCAAGCTAGATCCCCGCGAGGAGACGTGATCCATGCTGAAACCCATACTCGCTATTGCCGCTGCGACCACTGCCCTGGTGCTTGCCGCCGCGATTTATCTGCTGATGCTCGGCCCGTCTGCCCCAGTGTCCGCGCCTTCCGGCGCACGGCTCGATATCGGGGGCGCCGATATCGGCGGACCGTTCGAACTCACCTCGGAAACTGGCGCACGGGTTTCGTCCGCCTCGCTGATCGACCGGCCAGCCTTGATTTATTTCGGATACACCTTTTGTCCCGATGTCTGCCCCCTAGACACGCAGGTGCTGGCGGATGCGACGCGGATACTGGCGGCCGACGGGATCGAGGTGTTGCCGGTTTTCGTGACGCTCGATCCAGCACGCGACAACGCCGAGATCCTGAAGCAATTCACCGACGCGCTGCATCCGCAGATGGTGGGATTGACAGGAAGCGAGGCCGAGATCAGGGCCGTCGCCGATGCTTACAAGGTCTATTTCGAGAAAGTCGACATGCCGGACAGCGCCATGGGCTATCTTATCAATCACACGGCCTTCACCTATCTCGCCGGACCATCGGGGCTGCAGGCGATGTTTCGAAACGGCTACCCGGCCGAGGTAATCGCGGAAGAGGTCGCGGCGGTCCTTGCGACCGCGGATTGAGGCCGCGCCATGGCGCGCAGCACCGGCGACAACACGGTGACGACACGGTGACGACACAGAGAGGCCGAGGAGAGGAAAATGACAGACGCGCAAGCCCAAACCGGCGACGACAACAGCCTGCTCCTGGTGGATGACGACGCGCCCTTCCGGATGCGGCTCGGACGGGCCATGGAACGCCGCGGTTTCGAACCGATCCTAGCGGAAAGCGTTGCCGAGGGATTGAGCCGCGCGCGGGAGGCGAAGCCGGCTTATGCCGTGGTGGACCTGCGCCTCGAAGACGGCAATGGCCTGGATGTTGTGGAAGCGCTCCGAGAGATCAGACCCGACTGCCGGGTGATCGTGCTCACAGGCTATGGCGCAATCGCGACGGCCGTCGCCGCGGTCAAGATCGGCGCTGTGGACTATCTGGCCAAACCCGCCGATGCCGACGATATCGAGAAGACCCTGCGGACAAAGGGCGAGCAAAAGCCTCCGCCGCCGGAGCATCCGATGTCCGCAGACCGGGTGCGTTGGGAGCACATTCAGCGGGTGTTCGAACTGTGCGACCGCAACGTGTCCGAAACCGCACGCCGGCTGAACATGCACCGCCGGACGCTGCAGCGGATCCTGACCAAGCGCTCGCCCCGCTGAGGCCGGGCCTGCGCCGGGCCTCGGTCCGGCCCGCACGTCCAGTGCCTCGTAAAAGGCGGCCGAACGGCAAGCCGTCCGGCCACATCCCTCGCTCGGTCCGTCGCTGCGCTGGACCGAGCAGCCGCCCAGGGCGTGCGTTCCGCCCGGCTGTTCACGTCCAGGGGGCTCAGGCTGCGTCGCCCTCTGTCTTAGAAAAAAGCGCCCCGTAGGCGCCGTAACCTTCCGCCTCAAACGCTTCCAACGGCACAAAGCGCAGGCTGGCGGAATTGATGCAGTAGCGCAGGCCCGTGGTCTCGCGCGGCCCGTCCGGGAAGACATGGCCCAAATGGCTGTCGCCATGTTTCGAGCGGACCTCGGTGCGGGTCATGAAGAGCGAGCGGTCGACCTTCTCGATGACATGCGCCGGCTCGACCGGTCGATCGAAGCTCGGCCACCCGGTGCCGCTGTCGAATTTGTGCACGCTGGCAAAAAGCGGCTCGCCGGAGACGACATCAACATAGAGCCCGGGACGCTTTTCATCCCAATAGGCGTTCTGGAACGGCCGCTCCGTCCCGTCTTCCTGGGTGACACGCCGCTGCTCCGGGGTCAGCGCCGCCAGCGCCTCCTCGGTCTTTCCATAGGTTTCGCTCATCACTTTCTCCATTTTCAGACCCGCTGAGATGTCGGGGCGCGGGTGCTGTCTTCCAAGAGCCGCACGACGTTGGGCCGGCCGCTCACCCGGGTTTGACCGCAGCGGTGACGTAATTGACCGACAGATCCCGGGGCGACAGGCGCCAAGTCCAAGTGATCGGGTTGAACACGAAGCCCGTGGCGTCGAGTTGCGCAAGCCCGGCCGCGGCCATCATGTCCGACAGCTCGTCGGGGGTGACGAATTTCCGCCATTCATGGGTGCCGCGGGGCAGCCAGCGCAGAACGTATTCGGCTCCGACGATGGCGAGCGCGAAACTCTTGGCCGTCCGATTTACCGTGGACGTGATCATCACACCTCCAGGCGCCAGCAAGTCCGCGCAGGCCCGCATATAGGCCGCAGGGTCCGCCACATGCTCCACGACTTCCATATTGAGCACCACATCGAAGCATGCGCCCTCGTCGACGAGCTGTTCCGCGGTGGCGACCCGGTAGTCGATCTCAAGGCCGGACTGCTCGGCATGGAGGCGCGCCACGGGAATGTTCCGCGCCGCCGGGTCGATGCCCGTCACCCCGGCGCCGAGGCGCGCCATCGGCTCCGACAACAGCCCCCCGCCGCAACCGATATCGACCAGGGAGAGCCCCTCGAAGGCGCGCGGAGCCGCCGGGTCACGCGCATGCACCGCGGCGATCTGGCTCACCACGTAATCGAGCCGGCACGGGTTCAGCATGTGCAAGGGGCGGAACTTGCCCTCAGGGTCCCACCATTCCGCAGCCATCGCCTCGAATTTCGCGATCTCGCCCGCATCGACACGCGCCTCGGTCGCCGCTTGATCTGTCATGCCGTCTCTCCCGTCGCCGTCTTGCATCCCCCGGAGCGTTCACATAGTGCAAGCGAAGCGGCTGTGACAGCACAAGCCGCC
>JBHJGY010000110.1:0-15780 GCA_050331335.1 Pikeienuella sp. | reverse complement strand
CCGGGTCCCGAACGCCGCTGCGAGCACCTCTTCGGTGACGGGCGTGTCTTCGACCACGTCGTGCATCAATGCGGCGATCAACAGCTCGGTGTCCGCCCCGCCGGTGGACTGGGCGACGAGGTCCATCACCTCGATCAAGTGGTTGATATAGGGCTCTTGTGCGGCCCCCTTTCGGCGTTGATTGGCGTGGGCCTCTGCGGCGAAGGCGAGCGCGCGGGTGAGCTGGGCAACCGCGCTCGTGGCCGGGACTTCCATCTGAGGGTCATCTCTTTGATGTCGCCGCCGACTGTAAGTTCAGCACTCGTCGCAGCCCGGATTTCGTCGACGCTCACCCCGGGGCCGCGCTCGCGCAGCACGAGCCCGGCGTCGGTCGGCTCGATCACCGCCATCTCGGTGACAATGAGCGAAACCCGGCGCATTGCGGTCAGCGGCAGGGTGCATTCCGGCACGATCTTCGGGCTGCCCTTAGCGGTGTGCACCATCGCGACGATCACCCGCTTGGCGCCGGCCACGAGGTCCATCGCGCCGCCCATACCGGGGACCATTTTGCCCGGCACCATCCAGTTGGCGAGATAGCCGCGGGCGTCGACCTGCAGCCCGCCCAGCACCGTCATGTCGAGATGCCCGCCGCGGATCAGGCCGAAGCTCATGGCGCTGTCGATCGAGGCGGCCCCCGGCACGGCGGAGACAAAGCCGCCTCCGGCATCGGTGAGATCCGGGTCCTCCATGCCCTCTGGGGGGCGGGCGCCGCGGCCGATCTCCCCGTTCTCCGCCTGGATGAAGACATGGACGTCCGGCGCCAGATGGTTGGCCACCATCGAGGGCAGGCCGATGCCGAGATTGACGAGCGTGCCGGGCTTCACCTCTTGGGCGACGCGCTTGGCAATGACGGTCTTGGCGTCGAGCACGGGGGCATCCATCACGCGGCCCTTTCCAGCAAATGGTCGACGATGATGCCCGGGGTCTTCACCGCGTCGGGCGTGATCATGCCGACGGGGACGATGTTCTCCGGCTCGGCGATCACGCAGTCTGCCGCCATGGCCATGATCGGATTGAAGTTGTGGGCGGTCAGCGAGTAGTCGAGATTGCCGACATAGTCCGCGTGTTTGGCGGCGATCAGCGCCACATCGCCCCGGATCGGCGCTTCCACCAGATAGCGCGCGCCCCCCACCTCGATGGTCTGCTTGCCCTCTTCCACCGGCGTGCCGAGACCGGTCTTGGTCAGCACCCCGCCGAGGCCCACGCCAGCGGCACGGATGCGTTCGACCAGCGTGCCTTGGGGCACGAGCTCGACCTCGATTTCGCCAGAGATCATCTTCTTCTGGGTTTCGGGGTTGAGGCCGATATGGGACGTGATCGTCTTGGCCACGCAGCCCGCCGTGATCAACTTACCGATGCCATAGCCCGGCCTGGCGTTATCGTTGGCCACCACGGTAAGGCCCTTGGCGCCGCGGGCGACCAGCGCATCGATCAGGCGGTGCGGCGAGCCTACGCCCATGAAGCCGCCGATCAGCACAACCGCGCCGTCGGGCACGAGCGCCGCTGCGTCCTCGGCTTTAATTGCGGTTTTCATTGGGCAGCCTCCGTCTCAGCGCTCAGCAGGCGCGCGGCCGCGCGGGCGATGACCACTTCCTCATCGGTCTCGATCACCATGACGCGGGCGCGGGAGAGGTCGGTGGAGATGATCATCTCGTTGGCCTCGTTGCGGGTGCGGTCGAGCTCGATGCCGAGCCAGTCGAGGGTTTGGCAAACCCGGTGGCGGATGGTCCGCGAGTTCTCGCCGATCCCGCCGGCGAAGATGAGCGCATCGAGCCCGCCCAGGACGGCGGCCAAGGCGCCGAGCTCCCGCTGCACCCGGAAGACAAAATAGTCTATGGCCTCGGCCGCTTCCGGCGTATCGGCGGCTTCAAGGGTGCGCATGTCGTTGGAAAGCCCAGAGAGCCCGAGCAGGCCGGACTCTTTGTAGAGAAGGTCTGAGATGTCGTCTGCGCTCAACCCCTCTTGTTGGATCAGATAGAGGATCACGCCCGGGTCGAGTTGACCGCAGCGGGTGCCCATCGGCAGGCCGTCGAGCGCGGTGAAGCCCATGGTCGAGCCGATCGAGCGACCGCCGAGCATCCCGCACATGGAGGCGCCGTTCCCCAGATGGGCGACGACGACGCGGCCGGCATGGATTTGGGGGGCGATCTCCGCCAGTCGGCCGGCGATATAGTCGTAGGAGAGGCCGTGGAAGCCGTAGCGGCGGACGCCTTTGTCGTAGTAGCGCCGCGGCAGGGCGAAGGTGTCGTTGACCCAAGGGTGGTTGCGGTGGAAGGCTGTGTCGAAGCAAGCGACCTGAAGCGCCTTCGGGAATGCCTCTTGGGCCGCGCGGATGCCGGCGAGGTTATGCGGCTGGTGCAGCGGCGCGAAGGGCTCGAGATTGGTAAGATCGCTCATCACTTGCTCGGTGACGGCGACCGGGGCGCCGAAGATCGGCCCGCCATGGACCACACGGTGGCCGACGACACCGATCTCGCGGCCTGGAAAGGTCTCCTCCAGAAGCCCGAGCACAGCCTTGAGCGCAGGTCCATGGCCCGCACTCTCCTCGGGGCTTAGGTCCCGGTCGGCGATGCGCTTGCCGGCGACAGATTTCGCTTTGATATGGGCCTGCCCGCCGATGCGCTCGACGAGCCCGGAGGCGCGCTCCTCGGGGCCGCCATCGGCGGCGGCGCCCAGTTCGAAAAGGCCGAATTTGATCGAGGAGGAGCCTGCATTGAGGGTCAGTGCGTGGTCGGTCATGCAAGCCTCATTCGGCGGCTTCTGGCTTCGGCGTTGGGACCGCGCCCGACATCCGCGCCTGGTGAAGGGCGGCGACGGCGCAAGAGGCGAGCCGCGCCTCGTCACCGTCGGACCGCGAGGTGAGGATGATCGGCACTTTAGCGCCCAGCACAACGCCCGCGCCCTCGGCATGGGCAATGAAGGTGAGCTCCTTGGCCAGCATGTTGCCACTGTCGAGATTGGGCGCGACCAGCACCTCGGCGCGGCCGGCCACCACCGATTTGATCCCCTTGGTGCGGGCTGCCTCGATGTCGATCGCGTTGTCCATCGCGAGCGGCCCGTCGACAAAACCGTGCTTGATCTGCCCGCGCTCGGCCATCTTCGAGAGAATTGCGGCATCGACCGAGGACGGGATCTTTGGGTTCACGGTCTCGACCGCCGAGAGGATGCCGACCTTGGGCTCGGCCATGCCGAGTGAAATGGCGAGCTCGATCGCGTTTTGCACGATGTCGACCTTGGTCTCGAGATCGGGGTCGATGTTGATCGCGGCATCCGAGATCAGCAGCGGGTGGTCGAGGCCGGGCACGTCCATGACGAAGACATGGGTTAGCCGGCGCCCGGTGCGCAGACCGGTTTCGCGCTTGACCACGGCGCCCAGCAATTCGTCGGTGTGTAGATGGCCCTTCATCAGCGCACGGGCGCGGCCCTCATGGACGAGCGCGCAGCCCTTCGCGGCCGCCATGCGGTGATCGTCCAGATCGATCAGCTCGTAGCCGGAGATATCCTTCCCAAGCTCCTGGGCTGCGGCTTCGATCTTCGCGCGGCTACCGATCAGAATGGGGGTGATGATCGAGGCTTCGGCGCCGAGGATTGCGCCCCCCAGGGAGTTGGCCTCCTCGGGGGCGATCACGGCAGTGGGGATCGGGTCGAGCGGCGCGGCCTTATCGACGAGGCGCTCGAAATGGATGTGGCGTTGGACGGTGAGCCCCGGCACACCGAGATCGTCGAAAGAGAGCTTCTTGGCGGGAGCGGTCACCCGGGCTTCGCCTTCCAGGATCAGGGCGCCGTCGGTGGTTCGCTCGACGCGGGTCTCCAGCACGGCGATGTTCTGGGGCTCTTTTGCCACCACCTTGACGCTGACCCGCAACTCGTCGCCGGCATGGGCGCGGCTGCGGAACTCCAGATGCTGGGACTGGTAGAGCGTGCCGGGGCCGGGGAGGATGTTTCCGAGCACCGCCGAGATCAGCGAGCCCACCCACATCGCAGGGGCAACCGCCTCTGGATCGCCGTCGCCATCGCCGTCGTGTTCCGGCAGATGCATCGGGTTGTGGTTCCCCGAGGCATGGGCAAAGACGTAGAGGTCGTCGGCCGTGCACAGCCGTTTCAACTCCGCGGTGTCACCCAGCTGGAGCTCGTCATAAGTCTTGTTCTCGCGGATCATTCGGCGGCGGCTCCCGGGATGGCGCTCAGCCGCGAGGCATCGGCGAGCGGGTCTTCGGTAATATCGACGGAGGCGGGCTCGAGGCCGAGCACCTCCCGCATGCGCTGCAGCGTGTGGAAGGTGTGCGGCGCCATTTCTTCGATCGCGCCGGGCACGTATTGAACCACCTCAGCGGCGAGCCGGCGGCTCTCCATATCGGGGATCAGATCCGTCAGGGTCGCAAGCGCGGCCTCCGGCTCGAAATGACAGATGAGCGTTTGCTCATAGATGATCTGATTGCGCTGGTGGACGCCGAGCGAGGCGAAGGGCTCGTCCTTGGTCAGCACGCGGGAGGAGCGCTCCAGGCGGTCGCGCCGCACATTGCCGCGGCTCTCGGCGAGCAAGATCAGCATCCGGATCACCGCCTCTGGGAAGCCGCCGCTGCTGATATGGGCGAGCGCCGACTGGACCTCGGGCAGGCCGAGCAGCTCTTTGGCGTCCTTAAGGGTGCGGCCCGGGCGGTGGCTCCGACCGAACCAGCGTGCCCAGGGCGAGCCCCAAAAGGAGAGGAACATGACCTCGTACATCGCGTCGCGCATGTCGCGCATGAGGTCCATCTGCTGCTCGATGCTGTCTGCCCAGGCGCGCTCGAACGCGACGAAGGGGTTGGCTTTGTCGGCTGGTGCGCGGACGCTGCGGACATGGTCGGCCATCTGCTCGAGCTGGGCGACCATGGGGTTGCGGGAGGAGAACGCCGCGCGCTGGGTGCGCAGCGGGTTCAGCGTCCGCGAGAGCTCCGCCACCGCCGGAGTAACCATCGACTGAACCAGGGGCCGGGCGAAGATGTCGTAGGCTTCTGCCTGGATTTCGGAGGTGCGGGCGACCGCAGCGAAGGCATCTTCGTCCTCCCGGCCGTCGTCGATCTTCGCGATGTCCTCGAGGCTGCGCTCGTGGAAGCTGACGACGAACTTCTTCTCCAGCACGTCCTCGCCGATCTCCTCGTCGATCTTCATCTCGTAGAGGCCCGGCGCGAGTGCTTCGATGGTCTGCAGCGTCGACGTCACCTCGGTATGCTCGCGTTTGGCGATGGACGACGAGACGAAAATGCCGAGATGGCCGACCTGCTCATGTACCATGTAGATGATGCGCTGGCCGCGGATTTGGATCTCAGAAACATCGGCGTAGCTGTCGCAGATCCAGTTGAGCGCCTGCTGCGGCGGGGTGATGTTGTCGCCATGGGAGGCGAAGACGATGATCGGCGAACGGATCTTCTTGACGTCGATCGGCCGGCCGCGCTCCAGGAAGGCTTCGTTGCGGATCAGTTTGTTGCCGACGAAAAGTTCGCCGACGATCCATTTGATCTCTGCTTCATTGAGGAGGAAGAAGCCGCCCCACCACTTCTCGAATTCCAGGAAGCGCGGGCCTTCGGTGTCAGCTCGGGAATACAGATCGAAATACTTTTTGAAGAAGTTGCGGCTTGGATTGAGCAGCTCGAAGTTCGAGACGAGGTGCGCCCCGTCGAATACGCCGTTTCCAAGGTCGGAGAACAGCATAGGCAGCCAGGTTCCGCCGAGCACGCCGGCGTTGTAGCGCATGGGGCCGGCGCCGAGCTTGCCGGACCAAGTGGCGACCGGCGCGCCGTTCAGACAGATCGGGCCGGTGATGTCGGGGTTCATCGCGGCGAGGATCAGGGTGGCCCAGCCGCCTTGGCAGTTGCCGGTGACGACTGGGTTGGGCGAATTGGGATGGCGGCGCATGACCTCCCGGACGAACTCGGCTTCCGCATGGGTTACATGGGCGAGGGTCTGGCCCGGTTCGGGCATGCGCTTGAAGGCGACGAAGTAGACGGGGTGGCCTTCTTTGAGCGCCACGCCGACTTGGCTATCCGGCTTGAAGCCGCCGATACCGCCGCCATGGCCGGCGCGGGGATCGATGATGATGAAGGGCCGGGCGTCCGGGTCCACATCGACGCCCTGGGGCGGCACGATCCGGAGCAGCATGTAGTTGCAGGGCCGGCTGAGATCGGCGCCGTCGAGCACAACCTCGTAGTCGTAGATCAACACCGGCGGGCAGCCTGCCGCTTCGTGGTCGAGGAAGATGTCCCCGCGTTGGCGCAGCACATCGGCGGCCAGGACCATGCGCTGGGCGGCATCGACGAAATAGCTGCGCAGGTCGTCGGCGAGTGAGTTGTTCGCGGAGCGCTCGGCCAAGCTCTGAACGGTGCGGGCAACGCCGTCGATGGCGGCGCGGGCCCGGCTGCCATGGCTCTCCGAGATCTGGCTCGCATGTCCGGTGCCGACTTTCATGACGGTGGAGCCCATGGCGGTGCTCTCGGTCAGATGCGCGCGCAGCGCTTCCAGCCGGGCCGCGGGGGACCAGGCGGTGCCGTCGGTCACGGATTGCAGAATGTCGTTCCGCCGAAAGTCCATCAGGTCGAACACGTTGGTCATTGTTGTCTCCCTGGGCGCTCGGTCCGCCCGGCACCCCGCCGGGGTCCGGGGGGCCGTCGCCTCAGCCTACGATGTGATAACCGCCGTCGATGTGGTGTACGCTACCGGTCACGTTGAATGCCTCGCGGCTCGCGAGAAAGGCCGCGTAGGCCCCGACATCTTCGATGCTGGCGAGCTGGTGCGTCGGCGCGCGCTCGGCGGCGGCGTTGAGCAGCTCGTCGAAATGCCCGATGCCCGAGGCGGCACGGGTCTTCAGAGGTCCAGGGCTTAACGCGTGGACGGAGATGCCCTTCGGCCCGAGCTCGGCAGCGGCGTAGCGCATGACGGATTCGAGCGCTGCCTTCACCGGGCCCATAACGTTGTAGTTGTCGACGACCTTCTCAGCGCCGTAGAAGCTGACGGTCATGCAGGTGCCGCCCTGGGGCATCAGGGGCTCGGCGCGGTTGATCATTCGCAGGAAGGAGTGGACGGAAACGTCCATCGCCAGGGCGAAGCCTTCCTTCGAGCAATCGACGACGCGGCCGTGCAGGTCGTCTTTAGGGCAGAACGCGATCGAGTGCAGCAGGGTGTCAAGCTGCCCCCATTTCGCGGTGATTTCGGCGAACAGGGCGTCGAGCTGGTCGTCATGCGCCACGTCGAGGGGCATGATGATCTCGGCCTCGAGCTCTTCCGCCAGGGGCCGGACATATTTCTCTGCCTTCTCATTGAGATAGGTGACGGCGAGAGCGCTGCCCTGTGCCTTGAGCGCTCGGGCGCACCCATAGGCGATCGACTGATTGTTGGCGATGCCGACCACCAACGCCTTCTGTCCCGCGAGTGAAAACATCATCACCTCCTCAGAAGTCAACTCATCTTGACGTTATCTGATGCTGCAGGCGCGAACAAATGAAGTTTCTGCAACGGCGCTTCGTGGGTTGCCGTTTTCTTGAAACTGCGGCGCAATGCCCCAGCTCCCGCCCCGTAAGGCTGTGCGGGAGGGCGTGATGCCGCTCGAGGTCAAGGCCAAAGCTTCGCAGATCGGGGAAGGGCATCCGGTTCGGGTCGTCCCGCCAGATCGGGCGCTCGGGATTTGGGGAGCTTACCGCGCGGCGCGGCGCAACCTTCTGGAGTTGATCCCCGAGGCTGCCTATCGCGAGCCCGTCGTGCCGGGCGACCGTGGCCTCGGCCCCGGTTGGCTGATGGTGATGGACCCGCCTTGGCTCGAACATGTGCTGAAGACCCGGGAGCCGGACTATCCCAAATCCGATATCAGCCGCCGGATCCTTAAGCCGCGCGACGGCGAGAATGTCTTCACCGCGCATGGCGCAGATTGGCGGCGGCAACATCGGGCGATGGCGCCCGTCTTTCAGCACAAGGCGCTGGTGAGTTATGTCCCTGTGGTCTCACGGGCTGCGGAGGCCGCGAGCGACCGGCTTCGAGCCGCGGCTTCGTCGCGGGACGGGGTGGCGGACGTCTACCCCGCGATGGTCGGCGCGACCACGGATGTGATCCTCGACATCGCGCTCTCGGGGCGGGAGGCACTCGATCGGGCGTCGCTCAACGCGAGCGTGACCCGCTTTGTCGAGACGGTGGGGCGGACCTCGCTTCTGGACATCCTCGATGCTCCGGCGTGGGTTCCCCGCCCGGCACGCTTGTTCGACCGCAGCATCCGACGGATGGATGCGTTCATGGACCGGATCATCGCGGATCGGCGGGCGCGCGGGCCCGCTGCGGTGCCGGATCTGCTCGATCGTCTGCTCACCGCGGTCGATCCTCAGACGGGTGAGCCCCTGACCGATGTCGAGCTGCGCAACAATCTGCTGGTTTTCATCGTTGCGGGTTACGAGACCACGGCGCTGGCGCTCACTTGGGCGCTGTATCTGCTCGCGGCGCACCCTGAGGCGCAGGCGCGGATCCGGGAGAGCCTGGCCTTTCTGGACGGGCGCGCGCCGGCAGCTGAGGATTTTCCCCGGCTCGGGCCGGTGCGCCAGATCGTCGAGGAGGCGATGCGGCTCTATCCCCCGGGTGCCCTGCTTTCTCGCAAGGCGCTCGCCGAGGACGAAATCGCGGGCCATCCCGTGCGGCCCGGGATGCTGATCATCCTGCCGATCTATGCGCTGCATCGTCACCAAGCGATCTGGTCGGCGCCGGATCGTTTCGACCCGGCGCGCTTCGCGCCCGAGGCTGCGAAAGAGCGTCACCGCTTCTCCTATCTGCCGTTCTCGGCGGGGCCGCGGATCTGCCTGGGGCTTGCCCTTGCCATGATGGAAGCGCAGGTGATCCTCGCAACGCTCGTCGGACGGTTTGAGATCGGGCTCGCGCCGCAGACCCGGCCGCAGCCGCGGATGACCGTGACCCTGAGGCCCGAAGGCGGCATGCCGCTGCGATTGACGCGCCTTTGAGGCACTGCCAGCTCGCCGGGACGGCTCCAAGGACTAGATGTCTGACACTTAGTTGTCAGCCAGGCCATGGGAGACCGCAATGCGCTGCACTTACAGTCCCGACACCCGCCTCGACCTTCTCGACAGACGCCAGATCCTCGCCGGTGCCGCCGCTGTTGCCGGCTCCGCCCTCCTCCCCGCAATGGCCCGCGCCCAGAGCGCGCCGAGCCGCGGTGGTCTGCTTCGCATCGCCGTCTCCAACGGCTCTTCGGCCGACAGTCTCGACCCCGCCGGTTTCGCCTCAGCGCAGCAAATCTGCTTGGGCTTCGCGCTTCGCAATAACCTTACCGAAATTGCCGCCGACGGCTCTTTGGCCCCCGAGCTTGCCGAGAGCTGGGAGAGCGCCGACGCCCGCATCTGGCGCTTTCGGCTGCGCTCCGGCGTGACCTTCCACAACGGCAAGTCGCTTGCCCCCGAGGACGTTGTCGCCTCGCTGAACCACCACCGGGGAGAGGACGCGAAATCCGGCGCGGCCACGCTCCTGAGCGGTGTCGCCGAAATCCGCGCCGACGGGCCGGATGGCGTGGTCGTCGAGCTCGCGGCGCCGAATGCGGACTTCCCGATCTATTTGTCGGACTATCACCTTGGGATTTGCCCGCTCGACACGTCCGGGGCGCTCGATCTATCGGGCGTCGGCACCGGTGGCTATGTGCTGGAGAGCTTCTCGCCCGGCCAACGCTCGACGCTCACCCGGAACCCGGATTACTGGAAGCAGGGCGCAGCTTGGTTCGATGCCGGCGAAGTCGTCTTGATCAGCGATCCAACGGCGCGGACTGCGGCGCTGATTTCCGGTCAGGTCGATGCGGTTGGAAACCTGGAGCTGAAGACGGTCGATCGGCTGGCTGCGACGGGGCGCGTTCTCATCGACTCGGTCCCGTCGGCCACGCATGTGATCATGGCGATGAATGCTGGGATCGAGCCGTTCGGCGACCGCAATGTCCGCCTCGCCCTCAAGCACGGCATCGACCGTGATGCGCTGATCCGCATCGTTGCCGGCGGCCACGCGTCGGTGGCCAACGATCAACCGGTCGCGCCTTCGATGCCCTACTTCAACCCCGAACTTCCGCAGCGCGCATACGACCCCGAGCGCTCGCGGTTCCATCTGCGCGAGGCCGGGCTCGACAGTCTTGAGGTCGCTCTGTCGACCGCCGACGGTATCTGGCCCGGCGCCGTCGATGCCGCACAGCTCTATGCGGAGCAGGCAGCGGCGGGCGGCATCTCGGTCCGGGTCGCACGGGAGCCAGCGGATGGCTATTGGTCGAATGTCTGGTTGCAGAAGCCGTTCGTTACGAGCCTCTGGGCCGCGCGGCCGACGCCGGACATGATCTTCTCCCAAGCCTACGAGACCGGTGCTGTTTGGAACGAGACCGGCTTTTCCAACGCCCGCTTCGACAGCCTTCTCCGTGAGGCACGGGGCGAACTCGATCCGGCAAAGCGCGGGGAGATGTATGGCGAAATGCAGCGGCTCGTCCATGAGGAGTCGGGCGCGGTGATCCCGTTCTTCAAGAACTACGTGTTCGGTCGGGCCCCCGGCGTTGCACATGGGGAGCAGGTGGGCTCGGACTGGCAGTTGGACGGCTTCAAGGCCTTCGAGCGCTGGTGGATGGCCTGATCGCCTAGGCTTGACCGCCCCGCTTTCGCCCCGCTTTCGCGATTTGGAAAGCGGGGCGCCGATCCTCATATGAGCCCGATGCGCTTGCGGATGTCCTCGTCGCGGAGCCGGACATCGTCGCCTGCGAAGTCGGCCGCGTCCTCAGAGCAAAGCCAGACGATGGCGCGGCCCACCCATTCCGGCGGGATATGGCTCTCCCAGGCGAGCTGGCTCACCGGATTGACACCCGAAGCCTTGATCTGCCGCTGCATCTCGGTGGCCACTGTGCCAGGTGACAGGCCCACGGTTCGGATGCCCCGCTCGCCCCATTCCTTCTGGGTGCAGCGGGTCAGCGACAGAACCGCGGCCTTGCTGGAGCAGTAGTGGCTCCAGCCTTCCAAAGCGCTCACCGCTGCACCGGAGCTGATGTTGATGATGACGCCGCTCCCGTCGCCAGAGGCGCGCATGGCCGGGATCGCAGCGCGGATGCCGTGATAGACGCCCTTTAGGTTGACGTCGATCACATAGCCCCAGGCTTCCGGATCGCTTTCGTCGATCCGTGCGACCGGCTCGATCAGCCCGGCATTATTGACGAGGATATCAATCCCCCCAAAGGCCGCGGCCGCACGTTCGACCGCCGCTGCCACATCGCCATAGCGGGCGACGTCGCAGGTGATTGCCTCTGCCCGCCCACCGGCTGCGGTGATCTCATCGGCCACGGCGGCGGCCTTGTCGACGCTGCGAGCTGCAAGCACGACGCCCACGCCAGCGGCTGCCAACGCCTTCGCCGCCTCGGCGCCGATGCCGCGGCTCGCGCCGGTGACCAGGGCGGATTTGCCAGAGAGTCCTTCCATAGATGCCTCAGTGATGCGGGGCTGCGACCCAACGCGTTCCAGGGGGGTCACGCGCCAGGATAAGCCGGGTCTAAGTTGAACTTGTGTGGTCCGTCAAAGGCGCCGATGTAAGCCATATGGGTGACGATCCCGCTGCTTTCGGTCCAGCGATGGAGCAGCATGGCCGGCGGTTCGAGGATCCAGGACGCGATCTCGGCCAGCTCGAAATCGAGCGCCACTTGATGGGCAATGGATGGGGCAATGATCCCGAGCGTCCCGCGCCAAAGGATCTGCACGGGCCGGTGATGGTGGCCTGCGATGACCCGGGCCACATGCGGGTGCCGGGCGATCACCTGGCCCAGCGCCTCGCCGTTGCGGCAGCCGATCTGGTCCATCGAGGCGATGCCGGTGGGGAAGGGCGGGTGGTGGATGGCGACGATGGTGGGGCGCGGGTCTGCTGCAAGGGTGGCGTCGAGCCAGGCTAGGCTGTCGGTCGTGACTTCGCCGTGGCTCGCGCCTGGGATAACGCTGTCGAGCCCAATGAGCCGAACAGGATGGTCGTCCACGACCCATTGCAGCGGGCCCTCGCTCGGAAGATAGGCATGATCCGCGAAGGCGGCGCGGAGTTCGGCCCGGCGGTCGTGGTTGCCCGGGATCAGATAGATCGGCATCGTCAGCCGCTCGAGCTCGGCACGCAGGAGGGCGTATTCCGCGTCGGTGCCGATATCTGTCAGATCGCCGGTGATCACGACCGCGTCCGGCCGGAGCGCGTTCAGCGCGTCGACAGCGGCGATCGTGTAGGGGCGCGTGACGATGGCGCCAGAGAGTGGCGTTTCGTCGGCGCGCATGTGGAGATCGGTGATCTGGGCGAGCAGCATCGGAGAACCTGCGGCTGGGTCGGGGCTAACGCTTTTTCTTAGCCTCGGGCGGGCGCGGAGGAAACCCCGCTGCCGCTGCGCGATCGCCCCGATGGTGCAGCAAGGAACCGCTCAGCCAGCGTGAGGGTCCCGGTTGTGTAGTCGGCACCGAGCTCGGAGGCGGTCGGGGTTTCCCGGTGGCTTGCGATCCAGGCGGTCAATTGGAGCCGTCGGAGCATCACGAATACCGGAAGCATTGCGGCGTCCTCGGGCGCAAGCTCTGCGACCGTCCGATACCCCTCGAGCCAGGCGGCTTCGAGGGCCGGGATCTGCGGGTCGGTCTCAAAGAAGCTGATGGCGGCGGCGAAATCGAAACCGTGCCAGCCGAAGCCGCAATCGTCGAAATCGATGACAGTGAGCGTGGTACCGTCGACCAGAAGATTGGCAAGCCTGAGATCGGCATGGATCAGTCCAAAGCGCGCCGCTGCGGTACCGTAGATGCCGAGCCTGTGCCGAAGCGCCTCGGCGGTCCGGCCGAGAAGCGCGGTCCCCTCTGGCGACAGGCCGAGCGCGTTGCGCCAATCGCCCCAATGTGCCCGCGGGCCGACACAGGTGTCCCAATCCCAGCGCTTGCGCTGGAATCCGGCAGGAGGCTGCCATCTGCGCGCATGAGCGTGGAGGCGGGCCGTGATCGCGCCGAGAGCATGGAAGGCGGGCTCCAGCGGCTCATCGGGGCGCGGCTCTTGGCCGGGGGCATGAGCAAACGCGGCGACCTCTCGGCCGTCGGGCAGCACGCCGAGGCGTTGCCCGTCGCGGCGTTGGAGCAGCGCCGGGGTGCGCACCACGGCATCGTTGCGGACGGCCTCGATCCAAGCGAGTTCGGAGAGGATCTCTGCGCGGCTGTGATAGCCCTGTCGGTAGACGCGGAAGACGCCTGTCCGGCCGCCTGCCGGCTCGCTCACCCGGAAGGTTGCGTTCTCTGAGACCGTTATCAGCGCGACCTCGGCGTGGGGCGAAAAACCCCAGTCGCCAATCGCGCGCGCCACCCCTTGGCGCAGTGTTTCGACATAGTCCGTCCCGTAAAGCCCAGCCATCGCATCTCCTGATTGGTTCTGCCCGCTTGCCAAATCTCCGATGCCGCCTCAGTCTCGCAGCGACAGGAGTACCGCCATGACCGACACACCTCCCGCCGCCAAGTCGCCATTGCGCAACGACACCAAGATCGTCGAGCATCTTTGGGTCCCGCTTCCCGACGGCCGTCGGCTCGCCGGCCGTGCTTGGCTGCCGCCAGGCGATGCACCGGCCCCTGGGATCCTCGAATATCTCCCCTATCGCAAGCGCGACGGAACGGCACCCCGGGATGCGCAGACCCATGCGCGCTTCGCCGCCGCAGGCTATGCGTGCCTCCGGGTCGACATCGCCGGCACGGGCGAGAGCGACGGCGCCTTCGACGATGAGTATTCCGAGCAAGAACTCGCCGATGGCGAGGCGGTGCTCGCCTGGATGGCGGCCCAGCCTTGGTGTTCCGGCAAGATCGGGATCATCGGGATTTCATGGGGCGGCTTCAACGGGTTGCAGCTCGCCTTTCGTCAGGCGCCGGCCCTTGGGGCGGTGGTCACCGTTTGCTCCTCAACGGACCGCTATGCCGACGACATCCACTACATGGGCGGCTGCTTGCTGACGGACAATTTCAACTGGGGCGCTCAGATGACCGCTTACAACACGCGGCCACCCGATCCGGCTCTGCGCGCGGACTGGCGTCCCCGCTGGATGGAGCGCTTGGCAGGGACCCCGTTTCTGGCCGCGGATTGGCTCCGCCGCCCGGTCCGCGACGGCTATTGGCGGCACGGCTCGGTTTGCGAGGACTGGGCGGCGATCCGCGTACCGGTGCTGGCAATCGGCGGCTGGGCAGATGCCTATGTCAACACCCCACTGGCGCTTGTCGAGCATGTGCCGGGTGCCAAGGCGCTCATTGGGCCTTGGGATCACAAATATCCCCATATCGCTCGGGTCGGACCGGCGGCAGATTTCCCCGGCGAGGTCATCGGCTGGTTCGATCAATGGTTGAAGGGCGTCGAGAGCGGGGCGGCGGCCTTGCCGGCCGTGCGGGCCTATTTGCAGGACCACGATGCGCCGTCCCCGCGGCTGAAGAACAGGGCCGGCATCTGGGTGTCCGAGGCAGCTTGGCCGGCCGCTGATCCGCCCCAAGTCCTCCAGCTCGCGGCGGAAGGCCTCGGCACGGTACGAGGCTCTGGAACTGCGGTTGTCGACACGCCGCTAACCGTCGGGCAGGGGGCGGGCTATTTCTGCCCAGGCATGCGGATCGACAACGAGCTAGCCGATGACCAGGCGGCAGATGATGCCGCCTCGCTCACTTTCGACACCGAGCCGTATCGACACCCGGGGGCTCTTTTGGGGCGACCGGTGCTGGAGCTTACCCTGAGCGCAGACCGCCCGGTCGCCCAGCTTTGTGCCCGCCTCACGGATGTCGCCCCGGACGGATGCTCGCAGCGGGTCTCCTACCGGGTCCTCAATCTGTGCCACCATGCAGGGCATGAGACCCCGTCGGCACTGGAACCGGGCAAGCCGGTGCGGGTGAGCTTCGCGCTGAATACCTGCGGCCACCGGATCGCGCCGGGACATCGGCTGCGGCTGGCGCTCTCAACCAGTTACTGGCCCGTTGTTTGGCCCTCACCGGAACGCACACGGATCACCCTGCAGCTCGCCGACTGCCGATTAATCCTACCCTGGCGCGCCGGCTACGAGGCTGTTCCCGGCGCGGCACCCGCGGCGATCCCGTCGCCCGGGAGGAGCGATGTCGTCCAAATTCGACCCCCCGAGGCCGACAGCCGCCGAAGCGTGGATGCGCATGGGGTGTATCGTCTGGAGACCCGCGATGATTTCGGGACCTTGCACCATGACCATGGGCTGCGTGAGTCCCACGAGGTCCGTCAGATCTTCGAGATCTTGCCGGAGGATCCACTGAGTGCGGCGCATCGGACGGAATGGGTCTATCGCTACGAGCGCGATGGGTGGTCGGCGACGATATGCTCGACCGGCGAGATGAGCTGCGAGGCGGGCCATTTCCTGCTTCGGCGCCGGGTTCGGGCCTATGAGGGCGCCCAAGAGGTGTTCGACCGGTCGCTGGAAGATCGGGTGGCGCGCGGGTTGCTCTGAGCGCGGTGGCATCTGGATGGTGTGCTTGTGCGCCGCTAAGGCTGAGACCTCGTAAGCAAGAGACCCCACGACAGACAAGAAATGCGAGACGAAAAAAGGCGCCCCGAGGGGCGCCTTTTCGCGTTGATGATCGGCTTGGGCGGGGGGGGGGGGGCCCGCCCCCCGCCGCGGCGGGGGGGGGGTATTTTTTTGAGTTGTAGGTCGAAGGAGAGGGGGGGGCGCGGCGGCGGGGGGGGGGGGGGGGGTGGTCGACGGGGTGTATTGTTTGGGAGTGT
>JBHJGY010000109.1:0-7531 GCA_050331335.1 Pikeienuella sp. | reverse complement strand
CCCGGGCCCCCGCGCGGCGGCGCGGGGGGGGGGCGGGGCGGCGCCCCCGCGCCCGGGCGCCCGCCGCCCCCCCCCTCGACCGGTTCTACCACCATTGGTTCACCAACGACCGGGCGGTGATGGATCTCATTGCGGAACTCGGCCTGATGGACGAGGTGGAGGTCAGCCCGACCAATACAGGCATGTATTTTGCCAACCGGATCTTCCGGCTCTCGACCCCATTCGACCTTCTGCGCTTCCGCCCCCTGCCCTTTCCGGACCGGATCCGTCTCGGCCTGCTTGCGCTCAAAGCGCGCCGCGTGCGGGACTGGCGCGCCCTGGAGGACAGGACAGCCGCGGATTGGCTGCGTGAGATGGGTGGACAGCGGGTCTACGAGGTTGTCTGGGAACCGCTCTTGACCGGCAAGTTCGGACCCTATGCGGAGGCGGTCTCGGCGGTTTGGTTCTGGAACAAGCTCAAGCTTCGAGGCGGCAGCCGCGGCAAAACCGGCGAGGAGCGGCTGGCCTATTTCCGTGGCGGGTTCGTGCGTTTGGCCGAAGCGCTTGCTGCTCGGATCGAGGCCGCGGGCGGGCGGATCGAGCTCGGCCGCCCGGTTGCGGAAATTGCACCGGAGGGTGACGGCTGGCGGATCGCCGGCGCATGGGGGACGCTGTCGGCGCGCCATGTCATCGCAACACCGGCACTGCCGCTCATTGCTGGGATGGTCCGGGGCTGGGCCCCGACAGATTACGTGGCGTCACTGGAGCGGATCGCCTATCTCGCCAATATCTGCCTGGTGCTCGAACTCGACCGCTCCCTGTCAGAGACCTATTGGCTGAACGTCAACGATCCTTCATTCCCTTTTGTCGGCATTATCGAGCACACGAATTTTGAGCGACCCGAAAATTATGGCGGCGCCCACATCGTTTATCTATCGAAATACTTGCCACATACCGACCCGCTGTTCTCGATGGCGGAGGATGAAATGTTGGACTTTGCGCTGCCGCATCTGACGCGCATGTTTCCCGATTTCGACCCAACCTGGGTGCGCCGGCACCATCTGTGGCGCGCACGCTGGGCGCAGCCCGTGGTTGAGCGCGGTTACGCGCGGATGATCCCCCCCGAAGACGGGCCGCTGCCGGGGCTCAAGATCTGCTCGATGGCACAGATCTATCCCGAGGACCGGGGCACCAACTACGCGATCCGCGAGGGTCGACGGGTGGGCCGCGCCCTAGTGGCGGAAATCGCGGGGCGGGCGGCGGCATGACGCAAGCTGTGTCGGACACGCCCGCGCCGGCCCCTGGCACCGCCGCGTCGATCCCGCAAGTGCCGTCGCTCCGGGTCCCGGTTCTTCTGGCTCTCGTTCTGCTCGCGGGAAGCTGGGTTTGGTTCGTCTCGCCCGGGGTTACGGTCACGGCGGTTTGGACCGGCGATGCGCTCGTGATGTTCGACGGCATGCACCGGATGGATCACGGGCAGATTCCAAGCCTCGATTTCATGACGCCGCTCGGCTTCTTGGGCTATGCGCTGCCCTATTTGGGGATGCAGCTCGCAGGCGGCTATGGTGGCGCGCTCGAATGGGCATCTTGGCTCGTCTGCGCAGCACTCGTCGGGGCCCTGCTCGTCTTGCTGCGGGCCGGCCGCGCCCAACCCGCGATGGCTGCGCTCCTCGTCTTCGCGGTCGTCGCGATGGTGATGGTGCCAGTTGTTCCGGGCGAGAGCGGCGCCAGGGTTACCGCGGGGATGGCCTACAACCGCTGGGGTTGGGCCGCGCTCCTCGTGCTTATGATCGCCGGCGTCCCCGGGCATACGGCGCCCCGCGGCCTGGCTTGGCCGGAGGCGGTCACGCTCGCGCTCCTGTTACTCTTTCTCGCCTTCCTCAAGGCCAGCTATTTTGCCGTTGGCGCGGCTTATCTCGCAGGCGCGGGGCTGTTGTCGGCCCATCTACGCGGCCCGGCGGGCCTTGCTCTCGGCATCGCGGGCCTCGCGATTGCAGGGATCGAAGCGGCAACTGGGCAGCCATCGGCGAACATTGCCGATTTGATCCGCGCCCTGGAGGCGTCAGGGGCGGTGCGATCGACGTTCATTCCCGAGATTGCCAACACCGTCTGGGAGTATGGGCTCGTTGCGCTCGCCATGGCGCTCGCGGTGGTGGCGGGCCGGGCGCGGGCGGCCGATTTTCTGGTCGCCGGCTTTATCGGGGTGAGCGGCGCCGTTCTCTTGAATCAGAACTGGCAAGACCGCCATGTCTATGTGCTCCTCGCGGCGTTCGCGCTGCTGGCCCGCCGGCTGGAAGATCGGCCCGAGGGGCGCTTGGTTCCCGCTTTCGCCGCCATCTTCTTAGCGCCCCAAGCGATCAACTGGGCGGTGGCGAGCCTCGTCAGCCTCTCGACCGCGTCCGCGCCGCAGCTCTCAAGCGGGTTGCCCAATCTCGAACGCTTCCATGTAAACAGCGCAGCCTTGCTCGAACTCGCACCGCCCGGAACCGATCCCGATTTGCTCGCCGGCCTCGGTCTCAGCGATCAGCAGGTGACCGAACGCTTCCATCAGGTCGAATTTCTTCGCAGCGTGCTTGAAGCGACCGAGCTTCTTACGACCCATGAGATCCGGGACGGGCAGCTCTTTGTCATGGACTTCCAAAACGCGATCACTCTGGTGGCGGGGCTACCCCCCATGCAGGGTGGCTATTCCTGGTACCATGTGGGCCGTACCATCTCTGAGCGCTCCAAACCCGAGCCCGATAAGCTGCTGGGCCGTATCGACCACGTGCTCGTGCCGCGCGCCGGCCCGCCCTATGTCGATGCGCGGCTCACACGGTTGATGGCGGAAAGCTACGGCCCATACCTCCTCGCGCATTTCGATCCGCTCGGCGAGAGCGAAAACTGGACGCTCTTCACCCGACGCTGATCGTCCGCTCTCACCCCTCGGCCCGATGCCGGCGACGCCAAGCGAGCAGCACCCCGACCGCCAGGAAGAGCGCGCCGAGCCCGATCAAGAGCCCCGCGACCGGCGAGGTCAACAGCGGCTGGATGCCGTAGTCCCACAGCAGAGGCGAGAGATGTCGCTCGACCGCCGGTTGGAACAGCTGCAAGCTGTCTGGATGGAACCAGAACCAAGCCTCACCGAGATCGGTGAGCCTGATGCCCTGGCCACTGCCAAGACCATTCAGGACGTCGATCACAACGGCCGCCAATCCAACGGCCATCAGGAATAAACCGAAGATCCGCATCCTACACCCCATTTTTGCCCGCGCGAGAATAGCGCAACCCCGGTTGTCCTCAAAGACCGTGCGAGGCCGAGGCTGCGCCTCGCGCCGCGACCTGGCGCTCAGGTGAGTACCGCGTCCAGGGCACAGCCCAGTTTCTCGGTAACCTCCGCGATCCCGGCTTCGTCGATGATGAAGGGCGGCGCAAGAAGCACATGGTCGCCGCGGCGCCCGTCGATCGTGCCGGACATCGGGTAGCAGACGAGCCCGGCCTCGAAAGCGGCACGCTTGATCTTGGCGGCGACGCCGATTGCGGGATCGAAGGGCGCCTTGCTCTCCCGGTCCTGCACGATTTCAATGCCGCGGAAGAGACCGCGCCCGCGAATATCGCCGATATGGGGGTGCTGTCCAAAAGCCGTGTTGAGCGCCGTGTGAAGGGCCTCGCCCATCGGTGCCACCCGCGCGCCGATCTCGCCGGTGAGCTTACGGAGCACCGCCTCGCCGGCCGCGCAGGCCACCGGGTGGCCGAGATAGGTGTGGCCATGCTGGAAGAAGCCCGAGCCCGCCGCAATCGCCTCGTAGATCTCGCCGGTGCACAGCGCCGCCCCGATCGGCGCGTAGCCGCCGCCAAGACCCTTGGCGATGGCCACGATGTCGGGCGCAACCCGCTCCTGCTCCGAGGCGAACAGGGTTCCCGTCCGCCCCATGCCGCACATCACCTCGTCGAGGATAAGAAGCACGCCGTAGCGGTCGCAGATCTCCCGAATGCGGGCGAAATAGCCTGGCACTGGCGGGACCGCGCCGAGGGTCGCACCCACCACCGGCTCCGCGAGAAACGCCATGACCGTGTCCGGACCTTCCTCAAGGATCGCGGCTTCCAGCTCGTCGGCAACCCGCCGGCCATAGGCCTCCTCGGTCTCCTCGGGGCGCCGGTCCCGGTAAGCGTAGCACGGGGCGATGTGGCGGGTCTGAGCCAACAGCGGGGCAAAGGGTGCCCGGCGCCACGCGTTGCCACCGGCCGCGAGGGCCCCAAGCGTGTTCCCGTGGTAACTCTGGCGGCGGGCGACGAGCTTGGCCCGCTGCGGCTGGCCGATTTCGAGGAAGTACTGGCGGGCGAGCTTTATCGCCGCTTCCACCGCTTCGGAACCGCCCGAGACGAAATAGACCCGTGCGATCCCCTCCGGCGCATGCGCGACGAGCAGATCGGCCAGCGCCTCCGCCGGCTCTGAGGTGAAAAAACCCGTATGCGCAAAGGCGAGTCGATCGATCTGAGCCTTCATGGCGGCTGCGACATCGGGGTCGCCATGACCGAGGCAGGAAACGGCCGCACCGCCGGAACCATCGAAATAACGTTTGCCATGCGCATCGATCAGATGGCAGCCGGCCCCGCCGACCGCAATTGGCGGCGTGACCTTGGTGTGTCGGGGAAAGACATGCGACATGGTGGAACCTCGGTGGCGGGGCTTCTCGGGCTTGTCCGAGGTCACCGGAGCAAGCCCCCGCCGTCAAGGGCCGCTGTCTCCGCGCCCGGATGCGCCAGCGCCAGGTGACCCGCAGCGACCCTAGGCCGTGTGGCCAAGGGGGGTCCCAGGCGGGGCATCGCGTGTTTCAAGGCCCGCAATTGGGAGCCAGCCTTGGACCGAGACCTCATCGACGACGCCACCTGGGAGCTGATCGCGCCGTTTCTGCCGCTTGAGCGGGGCCGGAACTGTCGTCCCTCGATCGACAATCGCCGCGTGCTCGAGGGAATTTTTCGGGTCGTCCAAACCGGGGCGCCGTGGCGGGACCTGCCCGAGCGGTCGGGAGTTGGAACACGGTCTGGCGACGCGCCGCCTGCTGGCGCGACGCGGGTATCTGCAAGGCCATCCTCGATGCGCTCGCCATGTCGGGCGCCGGCGAGCCCAGCGTCCAGAATATCGGCTGGAGAGGTGCCAGCCCGCCCCCGCTAAAGGCTTCGCAATCGCATCGAGCGCATGATCACGCGGCATGCCCGCCGCTCCGCGCCGTCCTCAAGCAATACCGCCGCCGCACCACCGGGCCCACGGCAAAACTGCCGCAAGCTTCCTGGGCTTTGTGCCTCTCGCAGCCCTTCACCGCTGAACCCGCTTTGTCCACACGGCCTAGGAGCGCATGCCTCAAAGGACTATACTCCGGGATGCGGGCTGCCCGTATCGGCCCTCTCAGCGATAGGCGAAGATCCATGCGCAGCGACGGACCTCAGATCATCCCCCCAGGCCAACCCGGTGGCGAGGGCGCCCGACGGGTCCGCGCACCTGGTTGGATCGCGCGCAATCGGGCGCGGCTGGAGCAGGCCAAGGCCCTCGGCGCTCAAGCGGTGCTCGTCGCCCCCCTGCCGGCCCGGGTCCCGCTCGCGGGCGCGTGTTTGGCGATCGATGCGGCGCTGCTGGCCGAGGATGCGCGCACCGGTGCTATCCCGCGCAACAAGCTCGGCCTCCGGGGCGCAGGTCTCGCGCTCGAGGCTGTCACCCTCGTGGCAGCGACGCGGCGGGCGCCGACCGCGCTCAAACTGGCCGCCCCCCGGCTGCTCGCGGCGCGGCGCCTGCTTACAAGGCTCGAGCGCCGGGCGCCCAACTGAGAACACGGGCAGCACAAAGAACACGGGCAGCACAACCCCGGCCGGGCACCCCTTCATGGCGCTTGCGCGGGCTGCATGGAAGGCGACATGCTGGCGTGCAAGCACCCCTGGCCGCCTGGGCCCTGGGGCCCCCTCGGCCGTGAAGCGCCGGACCCGCCAGAAAAGGACCTGCGATGACCAAGCTTTGGTCCCTGCCCGCCGGCGCCCTCGCAGAGATGGTGCGCACCCGACAGTGCTCCGCCCGAGAGGCAACCGACAGCGCGCTGGCCCGTCTCGCTGACGTCAACCCTCGGATCAACGCGGTCGTCAGCGTCACCGACAGTCTCGCGCGCGCACAGGCAGACGCGGTCGACGCGGCACTGGCGCGGGGCGAAGAAGTCGGACCGCTGGCCGGCGTGCCCGTGACGGTCAAGGTCAATGTCGATCTCGCCGGACACCCCACCACCAACGGGCTGAAGCTCCAGAGCGAAACGATCGCCCGCGACGACAGTCCTGCGGTTGCTGGCCTCAAGCGCGCCGGTGCGGTCATCATCGGCCAGACCAACACGCCCGCTTTTTCGATCCGGTGGTTTACCCGCAACACTCTGCACGGCGCCACGCGCAACCCCCAGGATCCGACGCTCACCCCCGGTGGATCTTCGGGCGGTGCGGGGGCGGCGGTTGCCGCTGGGATCGGCGCGGTCGCCCATGGCACGGATATCGCCGGTTCCGTGCGCTACCCCGCTTATGCTTGCGGCGTACACGGGCTGCGCCCGACGCTTGGACGGGTGGCCAACGCCGTCTCCTCCGGTCCGGACCGCACGATCGGCGCGCAGATTATGGCGGTCTCGGGTCCGCTCGCCCGTCGAATCGGCGATCTCGAATTGGCGCTTGGGGCCATGGCGCAGGACGATCCCCGCGACCCTTGGTGGGTCCCTGCCCCGCTGGTCGGCCCGTCCCGGCCGCGACGGGCCGCCCTGTCGCTCCGACCCTGCGGCATGGCGACCGCGCGCGAGGTCGAGGACGCGCTGACCGCCGCAGCCGAAGCGCTCGCGGCGGCGGGCTGGACGGTGGAGCTCGCCGATCCCCCGCCGATCGACGCGGCAGTCCGGGCCAATATCGCGCTCTGGATGGCCGAATTTCGGACGAACGGTCTTCCGAAGCTCGCGGCAGAAGGCGATCCGGACGCCTGCGTGGTCGCCGAGCAACTGATGGGAAAGGCCGATCCGGAGCTCGATCCGATGGCCGCGCTCACTTTGCGGGTGGCCCTAGCCCGCGACTGGGCACGCTTCCTGGCGGACTGGCCGGTCTTGCTCTGCCCGGTTTCGACCGAGCGCCCCTTCCCAGACCATCTCGACATCGCCGGCCCGAGCGCCTTTCACCGGGTGTTCGCGGCGCAGTCGCTCCAAATCGGACTACCGGCGCTGGGTTTTCCGGCCCTGACCGTTGCCACGGGCGCGCCAGGCCGTCCGATGGGGGTCCAACTGGTGGCCTCGCGCTTCCGCGAAGACCTGCTCTTTGAGGCGGGGCGGGCGATCGAGGCCGCATTCCCAGCGATCGAGCCGGTGGATCCGGCCGGCTGAACGACCACCCGGGGTGGCTCAGAATCCGATGTCGGCTCGGACCCGACCTAGGCGGACTGTTGATCGGTGTTCGGGGGGAGCCGCGCGCCCCCGCAAGTGACACCGACATCACGTACCCGGGGTAAACCGCCCGCGTCGATCAAGGACCCGTCTCGCCATCCGCAGGCCAGCTGCTCGCCCACGGCCCC
>JBHJGY010000108.1:0-23914 GCA_050331335.1 Pikeienuella sp. | reverse complement strand
CCTGGCTCAGGGGCGGCGCTTCGCCTTCGCCCCGGCGCTGCTGGCCATCGTCTCGTTGGTCGGGCTCTTCGTCGTCCTCGAGTTCTTCGACACCAACGTTCAGCGCTCGATCGAGACGAGCGAGCAGGCGCTCGGCATCGGCCTCGCGGCGTTGGCCGTCGCCGGCCTGGTGATCGCCATCGCCTGGTCCGGCTGGCGCGCGCTCAAGATCGAAGACACGCTCCGCGGCGTCATGATCGAGACGGCCAAGACCTCGTCGCTCGTCTTCATCATTCTCCTCGGCGCGGCGATGTTGACCGCCGCATTCCGGGCTTTCGGCGGCGAGGAACTGGTGAAGGACTTCCTCCAGACACTTCCGGGCGGGTTCTGGACCCAGTTCGTTATCGTGATGGCGGTGATCTTCCTGCTGGGCTTCTTCCTCGACTTCATCGAAATCGCCGTGGTTGTGGTGCCGATTGTGGCGCCTATCCTGCTGATGGACCCCTCGGCCAACATCACCGCGGTCTGGCTCGGGGTGATGATCGGGCTGAACATCCAGTCTTCCTTCCTGACGCCGCCCTTCGGCTTCGCGCTTTTCTATCTGCGCGGCGTCGCACCGAAGGAGGTGAAGACCACCGACATCTACAAGGGCGTCGTGCCCTTCATTGGGCTCCAACTCGTGGCCCTCGGGATCGTCGGCGCAACACCGCCTTTGGTGAATTATCTGCCGAACCGGATTTCGTTGCTCTCCGATAATGCGCCGCCGCCGGTGAACCCCTTGCTACAGTCCTGTGTCGACGAGTTGCTCGCGCGGGATATCAGGGCGGAAAGCGACGATCTGCGCGCCGCCATCGCCGCAGCGCAGGGGCTCGACCTCAGCGGGCTGCCGCGAAGCCTGCGGGGGGATCTGGAGGATGCCTTCGAGGAAGCCGGGTCGGTTTTCGGCCATCTCGACACGATCGACACGGCGCAAGCGGCAGTTTCCGCTGCGACGCCGGCCTACCGTCCGCTGCACACCCAGGTGCGCGCGATCGAGCGCGACATCCGGAAGGACGAAGAGCGGATTGAGCATCTGGAGGACGAACTCGACGCTCTGCGCTTCGCGGAAGCGCCGGATCCAGCCGAACGGGTTGCGCTGCAGCAGGAGATCTCCCGTTTGCAGGCCGAGATCGAAAGCCTGCATGCTCAGGTTCCAACCGATTGGGAAGAGCGGCACACGGCTTTTGCCGCGTTGCTCGACACGGAAACCACGGCCCGCCGGGCGTTCCGCCGCGCGATGGACGACGCAGTAGAGCCAGTGACCGAGGTCATCGCGCGGCTGCGACTGACCGACGAGATGGCCGCGCTCGACGGCAAAATCGGCGAGGTACGGGCAGCGCTGGCGGCGGAGGGCGCTCTATCGGTCGAGGAGCGGATCGACGACCTGCCCTCCGTCTTCCGTGACGTCGATGTGGATCGCGATCTGACCGGCGCCTTCCGCGATGCGCGTCGGGTCTATCGCGACGACGAGCCGGACCCTGCTGAGATCGACGCCGCGCTCGTTGAGGCGGAGGAGGCCTTCGCCGAGGAGCTCGAATGGCGGCAGGCGGCTGTGCGCGAGGTTCTGCCCGGACTCGAAGCGTATAACTCTGCGCTGAGCGGCACCATCGGGTTGCGGCAACAGGAGCGCCTGGACAGGGATCGGGCGCTTGAGGTTGCTGCCTGCCGCTCGCAGCATCGGGACATCTCGCTTCACTTCTGATAAGGCCTGCCGCGCGCCTGCCCATGGGGGCGCGGCAGTCTTTGAGGGCGCTTATGTATCGCCGCCTTGTCTCCGGCCTGTATGACTGGCCCACGGCACTTCTTGTTTTGACCACGCTATTCTGGGCCGGCAACACCATTGCCGGCCGTTTGGCCGTGGACGAGATCGCGCCGTTCCAGCTGGTGCTCGCGCGCTGGGTGCTCGTTGCCGGCGTTATGTGGCTGCTGTTCGGCCACGAGGTGCGGGAGCATTGGGCGGCGGCACGGCGGCGGTTCTGGGCGATCGTGCTGATGGCGAGCCTCGGCTTCACCGGCTTCAACGGGCTGTTTTATCTGGCGGCGCTGGAGACGACGGCGGTCAATATCGGCATCCTCCAGGGCTCAATCCCGATTTGGGTGCTGCTCATGGCCTATCTCGCCTATGGCAGCCGGATCGCTCCGGTCCAGGCGCTCGGCGTGGCGCTGACCCTCGTCGGCGTGGTCACCGTGGCCACAGCTGGCGCGCCGCACATGCTTCTCTCCCTCGGGGTGGGGCCGGGCGATGCGCTGATGCTCGCGGCCTGCGCGCTGTATGCGTTCTACACCACTGCCTTGCAGAAGCGGCCAGACATCCCCGGCCGCGCGTTTTTCACACTGATGTCCGTCATCGCCGCGGTCACCTCCCTGCCCTTTTGGCTTGCCGAGGCGGTGATCCTGGCTCCCGCGATGCCGAGTCTAGAGGGCTGGCTGGTGACCCTCTACGTCGCCGTGTTCCCCTCCTGCCTCGCTCAGCTCTTCTTTATGCGCGGCGTCGATTTGATCGGACCGGGTCGCGCCGGCGTTTATGTCAATCTCGTGCCAGTATTCTCGCCCTTGCTGGCAATCCTGCTTTTGGGCGAGCGCTTCGCATTCTTTCACGCCGTGGCGCTGGTGCTGGTTCTCGGCGGGATCTGGCTGGCCCAACACAAGCGAGCCTGATCCCGACCGGGCCCTACGTCACGCCGTCTCCCGCTCCCGAAGCCGCTTCAACCATACGCCGCAATTGAGGTTCTCGGCCTCCTCCGCCCCGATATGCACCGCCACCAGCTCAGTCGCCGTGCCCGTGTGGAGCAGAACCGGCCCGCCTGACTGACCCCGCTCCGTCCGACTCTCGTAGTAGAGCAGATTTCCCCGCCCGACCGCGTCACGAGAAGGCGCCGCCACCTTGTTGCGCCCGAAGCTCAACTGAAGAGCGCCGCCCATCGGATGGCCAATGACGAAAGCGTTTTCGAATTGCCCTGCGGTGTCCCGAAGCTCGAGATCGAGCGTCGGCAAGCTGCTTTCGGCGGTTCCGTCGCGGCTCTTGAGGATCAGGACGCTGGCATCCAGCCAACCGACATCCGTCGGCCAAGCGAGCCCTGTCCAGTACGGCAGCAAATCGAACTGCCCCAGCTCCGGGCGCAGGTCGAAGAAGGCCCCGAGCTCCTCCGGTCGGCGGCTCTCCCGATGCTGGCCGGGCCATGCAGCGACATGGGCGTTGGTCACGAGCGCGATCCTGTCCGGACGGTCGGCTTCCGGGAAGAGATCCCCGAGCCGGATGGCGAAGCCGCTCGCAACCCGATCGCCAATCCGCTCGTCTTCTCGGAGTAAGATAACAGCGGTCGCTTCCGCGGCCCTTGCGAGCGCCCGGATCGTGTCCGCACGGACCATCTCCTGACCGCGGCCGCCGAACCAAGCCTCTGCGATGATCCGCTCGCTCTCTGCCTCGGTGCCGAACGCTTCGACATCGGCCAGCGTCTGGCGATCCATGGTCTGCTGCACCCCGTCGAAGCTGAGCAACACGCGCTTGAGCGCCAGCCGGATCGGGGCGAGGTCTTCGTGCGAGCCTGCGGCGACCTGGGTGAACTGCCGCAGCGTGCCCAACAGCTTGAAGTCCTTGCCTGAGGTCTCAGCGTCGCTCTGGGCCTTGAGCGATTTAAGGAACGCTTCGATGTGGGATTTCGCCGCCGCGGGGTCGCGATCGATGCCCAGCGCAATCTCTGCGAGGGTGGCGTGGTCCCAGGGTTCCTCCTTCGGCGCGGTTTGCCCAGCCGGGCCGCTAAGCGCCGCCCGGGCCGCGTCGATCCGCTGGCTCACCTTGAGCTGCAGCGGCTCGGCAATCTCCTTGAGCGACGCGCTGAGGGTTTCGGGGGTAAAGCCGGCCGCTTCCGCCAAGTCCTCTGCAAGTAGCCGGCTGCCCACGGTAATCATGTTTACCCGCGGCCAGCGCCACAGCCAGCTACGGTCGTCGGGCGGCTCCCCGGCCTTGGCGAGCTTTGAGGCCACCCGGTCGACCATATCGGCGCAGGCTTTGTAGTTCGCCCACGCCTTGCTGGCGCAGGCAGCGGCCGCTTCGCGGTCTTCCTGCCCACCTCGCTCGAGCGCGGCCGCGAAGAGGTCCTTGAAGGCCCGCCCGCGCATGCCCAGAGCCGTGGCCAGGTGCATGCTATCGGGCGGCGAGGCCTCTCCACGCTCGGGCGCCGGCGCGTATTGGTCCAGCACGGCGAGCGCAGCCATTGGCCCCCCCGCTTCGACCTCCCCGGCCTCGGCGCGCATGTCCAGCAGGGCCTGCGCAGCGCTTGCCGCCAGGATCGGCTCCCGCAACCCATAGGCCAGCAGCGCATCGGCCAGCCAGAACTGGATCGGCGAATGCTCAGCCCCATTCATGCTCTCGAGGATATCGGCGATACACCGCATGGCCTTGGCATCCGCATCGATGACCTCCGGCTCATGGGTGAAGAGCAGCGCGCGCACGTGCTCCGCGGCGGCCCGCATCCCGCCTTCCGTGCGCGCACGGGTGACGGCGGCCTGCGCCTTGGCCAGTCGATCTGCCAACCTGCTCATGCGGTGTGCCTATCCCCAGCGTGGATCGCGTCGTCGAAGCGCACGATGCCGAGCGTCTTCTCGAGATCCGCAACAGAGACCTGATGCGACGCCCAGGCGGCTGTGACAACGAACTCGCCGAAATCGACATCCCCCAGATCCTGTTTGAGCACGAAGGCAAAGGCCTCCAGATCGTCGCCCTTGCGCGCCACGACCAGTTTCCAGAACGCCTGCGGGACTTTCACGCGGATTTGGCCGTCATCGTCGACGCCGAGGAATGTCGGGTCGTCGTCCGCAAGCACCGGACCGGCGAGCACGCAGAGCTTCTCGGTCTTTGCCTGATCGAACACATGGTTCTCAAGATCGCCCCAGAGGCCGTCCAAGCGGGATTGGTTGAAGTCGGCGACCTGGGGCGAGCAATTCGTGATGTGGAAGGTGTCGCCATTCGCGAACTGGACCGCCCTGTAGCTGGGCCCGAAGGCGACCGCGGCGCGGCGCACGATGTGCCCTTTGTTAAAGGCTTGGCGATCCTTGTTGTAAAAGCGGTCGGAGAGCTGATGGTCGGCCGAGATCCGCCGGTCGGGAAACCATTTCTCCCGGTCGTTGCGGGAGGTGAAGCCGTTGAGGTCGCGCCGCCCGTAGCCCCGCCCGGGTTCTGGCCGGCGCGCGGCCTCGGAGGCATCGATATTCGCCGCCGTGATCAGCGCCAGGCGCCGCTTGGCGTGCATAATGATCGAGAAGTTGTGGTATTTCAGTTCGTGCGAGCCATCGCGCAGCAGAGGGGCCAGTTGGTCCCGCGCCTCCGGGACGACGGTTGGCATCGGCACTCGAAAGCCTAGGAAGTCCGGCAGGTAGCCTTGGCGCGTGGTATAATCGGGGTCGGAGGTCGGCTCGACTGCGCGTTCCACCAGATCGGTAACGATAGCTGGCGCACCAACGGCGGAACCGGTTGTTGCCCTTGCGGCCGGGCGCGCAGCCGCTTGGCCAGGCTGGGGGGCGCCCAGACGAACGCTGACCTCAATCGGGATCGTCCAGCGATAGACGGCGCTGCCATCGTCGCTGCCGCCGCCGCCGGCTGGGGCTTGCAGGCCGACGTGATCGCCGCCGCCATCGCCGCCGGCCGCCTTGCCTGGCCCACCGGTCCATTCATCGGCAAGGCTGAGTTCGTCCCAAGCGTGTTGCCAGGGCGGGGGGCCGTCGAGGTTTTGGCGCCCGTCCGAGCCGAAATTGACGCCCGCTTCCAGGATCCGTTCGTCGCGCGACATTTCGAAACTCGGAACCGCGTAGTTGGCGATGCGGTAGCGTCCGGCAAAATGGAGCGCCGCCACCGTGCCGCTTCCCACATGCAGGACCGCACTGCCTGAGTTGCCGCCGAGGGTGGAGGCGTCATGGGTCACCGCGCGCACAATTCGGTCGAAGCTCGGGATCGGTTCCCGCGCCTTCAGCTTGCCCGGCTGCATTCGCTTGACGTCGTAGATGTTGTTGAAGACCCGGTTCTGCACAGCGGCGTCGTTGCGCCAGTCAAAGGCCGGGAAGCCGATGGCGGCAATCTCAGAGCCCTCCATCTCCTCGGGTTCGGCGGTAGAAAGCGTCAGCGGCGTGATCCGGCCGGCCAGCGCAGGAACTCGGAGGATCGCCATGTCCCAATAGGGGTGGACCATCACGATCTCTTCGACGTCGAAGAGATTGGCCCCGCCCCGGTCCACTTCCCGTTCGAAATCGATATCCGCCGTTTGCCCGGGGATGAAACCGAGCCCCTGGGTGCCGAGCCCGCGCGCGAACAGTTCTGCAACATGGCGGTTGGTCATCACGAGACCCTCGCCGACCACAAAGCCGGTACCGCCAAACGGCACCTGAGGCAGGCGGGGAAGCTCGATGCGGCCGACTGCGGGGATTGCCGTGCGCAGCGCCTTCCGGATTCCCTGGTCGGTATTGAAATGGAGCCAGTCCTGATGCTGAACGGTGTAGTCGTCGTCGATCACCAGGGTCGCGGGGCGCTTATCGGGGATGATAATGGCTTCGATCAGGAAAGCGTCATGGTTCGAGATTTCCTCGCCGCGGACAACTTTTCGGGCCGCCTCGCGAGCCGCATGCGCCTCTTCGGGCGTCTCGGCACCCTGCAGGCCGGGCTGAGGGGCCATCAGGCTTTCGGTTTGGATTTCGGCGATGGCCTCGATGCCTGCCCCGGCCGAAAGGCTCGACAGCAGGGAGGCGAGTTCCTGGGTGCGCTGATCGTTAGGCATTGGGGTAAATCCTCATTGTCGTTGGAATGAACGGGGCCGAATGGGCAGGCGCCGCGTGGCACGCTGCATAGGGGCCCGGCGTGGCTTGGCGTGGATTTGGTCGGCGTGGCCTGGGTGATGGCGGAGTGCAGAAGCGACGCGCCTCGTCGCAAGGTCCGGCCCCGAAACGGCACCGCAGATGCCTATCGGACACGGACTTTGACAACGGTACCGAATTCAAAATTTCTATCTGGCGCATAAGATATCTGCTCACAAAACACTTCTGTTGAAATAAACAGAAAAATGCACATGCGTCAATTTGAATTAAAAAAGGGACGGGTCGTCCGGGCGTGGCCGCCTGGCACGGGTGAGACCACGCGTGGGTCGAACAAAGGTGGAGCGGGCAGCGGGAATCGAACCCGCACCATCAGCTTGGAAGGCTGAGGCGCTACCATTACACCATGCCCGCCTTGGACCGTTGGGTAGGCGATCCGCCTCAACCGGTCAAGCAGGCGCTCATTCTTCAGGGCGTTCGGCGTGGTGGGTGTAGGTGTCGTATCGGAAGGGCGTGAGGCGGCCACCGGTGCCCTCAAGGTCCCAGAGAACGCCGTTGAACCCGATCCGGCCCTCGACGCAAGAGAGACCCTCGATCGCGATATGCGCGGTGGGCACGGGACCATAGCCGTTCCCACTGCTGGTCACAGCAACCTCGGCCCCCCCGACCTGTCCGCGCCAAGAGACCGGCCCCGTGCTGGAGCGCATCTCGGCCACCACCTGCCCCTCGGCCAGCACCGCGAGATAACTGTGCCGAAAGCCAAGATTGCCGATCTCCATCGCGCCCCGGGCCTGAAGCGCAGCGACCACCGCAGGCGGCAGACGGCGCGAGCCTTCGTCCGAGACCGCGAGCGCCAAGGCACAACCGGCCCCACAGCCGTCGATGAGGCCCGCCAGCGACCCCTCAGCCTCGACAAGGCGGCGTGCCCGGAAGAACGGTGGAACGGGCTCGGTGGCAATCCAGGATCCGTTGGCCGCGACAAGGCCCCGCCCCGGCACAAGCCCTGCACCCGGCTCGAGGGCGAGCGCACAGGCGGTCCCGTCATCGCGCGGCGCAAGATAGGTCGTGTCCTCTCGCAGCTCGCCTGAGCGCATCTCCGCCCGCAGGTCTGCGCTTTCGGCCCTCAAGGCGGCGTGGTCGACCCGGGTCAGCGGGAACTGCGTGGTCTCGAGCCCCGCCATCGCGGCGGCGAAAAGAACCGGGTAGCCATAGACCGGCTCGAGCGCTCCTCGGGGTGCGAAGGCCAAACGGCGGATCCCATCTGGGACGGCCGCGGCCAGCCGCTCTGCTTCGGCCTGCCGCTCGGGCCGAGGTGCGGTCAGGGCTCGGGTGATTTCCGGTGCTTTGGCAAGATCGACGGCCTGCAGCGCGACCGCGCTGGCTAGGACCGTGGCCGCGAGGGGCCTGGGCAGCAACCGCGCCGTCACTGCAATGGCCCACAGGAGAAGCGCTAGCCCGAAAATCCAGGCGAAGCGGCCGGTGGCGCGAAACACATCCACCAGTCGGTCAAGGCTCTCGGGCAATTGGATTTCGGCCAGGATGGTCTGGCCCAGCGTGACCACCGGGGATAGCGCAAAGAGTAAGGCAAGAAGCCCCGCCGCCGCGAGCCCCCGAAACCTGGCGAGGCGTTGGGGGTCGAAGCCCGGCGAGGCGAACACGACGCCGAGCAGCGCCAGCAGCACCAGCGACAGTCCGCCCGCACCGAGATAGAGAAAGCCCTCATACTGCCCGGAATTGACCGGCAGCGGCGGCAGCAAAGTCGACCAGAGCGCGCGCTCTGGATTGATCGGCGCCATCAGGTTCATCGAGAAATAGCCTGCCCCACCGGCTCCAGAAGCCGAGAGCGGGAGCACGCCGTACCCCGACAACACGGCGAGCCCGAAGCCCAGCGCGCCGAATGCGCCGGCCCAGAGCGCGCGCGCACCCAACCGACGTGCCGCCGCCTCGCTGCCGGCGCGACTGTCCGCCGGGGGGCCTGTGGTGCGCCTTGGGTCGAGAAGGGCAGCCACCAGCCCGCCGAGAAGGACGAGCCCGAGCATCGCGGTGAGATAGGCGTGGATCAGGACCGAAAGCGCCCCCAACAGCGCTATCCCCCAGAGCCCGGCCCAGAGCCTTGGCGTGAAGAGCAATCCCATGGCCAAAAGCAAGATCCAGTGCCCAGTGAGCGTGTCATGCATGATCCGGTGATACATCGGTGCCCAGAGCAGCAGGAGCCCGCCGCCGAGCAGCGCGGTGATCCGATCCAGCCCGATCCGCTTGAGCGCCCAAAAGCCGACCATGCCCTGGAGCAGCACGCAGGCGAAGAACCACCAGCCCTGAAACTGAAGGGGAGCGGCGCCGGGTCCCAGCGCGGCCTTGAGCGCGAGCGAGAGGCCCGGGAAGGAGTCTGTGTAGACGATCGAGGTCCCGGCCGGGGCCTGGAGACGGGGCACCGCCCCCGGTGGCTCGGACCACGGATCTTGCAGGAAGGCGGTGGTGCCGACAAAATTTTTGCCCCAGTCGTGCATCAGCAACCAGCCGAACTGCCCAGGATCGAGGATGCGTGGGTCGAAGGCGACTAGGAAAATCGCGGCCCCGGCAAGCGCGAGAAGCGCATAACACAGCGTGTCCTCTGCATGGGGAGAGGCGCGGAAGCGGGGTCTGGCGCGGCGAGGCTTTGGCATGCGCGCTCTAGCTGTGATCTTCCAACCGGCCGAGAACTCAGCCTGAGAGCTTGGCTATGCCATCCCTTGGCGGCTGTAAACAACGCTGGTTGCCGACGGGGACCGGGCGTGCCAAATCGCGCGCGGGCTCAGCCAGACGCCTGGCGTGGAATGACCCCCGGCGAGCCGCTGCCCGTCGGAAGGCCAGATTAAGCGCGCGATGCGCGGCGACCGTCGGCTCAACCGAGGAGCGCGGTCACATAGCGCTCGCTGGCGAGCATAACCATCATGTGGATGACGAAGCTCGCGAGCATCAGACCGGCAAGGCCGAAGATGGCTTCGCGCGGGGTGACGAACTGCCAGATTTTCCAGATATCCATCGGTGTCTCCTCTCAGTGCGTTTCGCGGCTCAGCCCGGGAACCAGGGCAGCCAGGACCAGACGAGCATATGGGCAACGGCCGCAGCGACCGCCCAAATGGTCATCCCGCGCATAAAGAAGGCGTGGACCTCCTTCGCTTCGTCATCGGTGAGGCCAGTGTGGTTGAGCACCGGCTTCTCGGTGGGTGCGTCGGACATGTTCGGTTTCCTCCAATCCTCATCCGAATGCGGCCGAGGGATAGCCCGATGGTCGGGTCTTTCTCGGCGGAGTGCGTCCCGACGGGCGCCGGAACATTTCAGAGCGTGCTCCCGCAGGTTGGAATTGTCAATTTGATATTACAGTGTGAGCTGTCAAAAAAAGTTGACGCTTGGCGCGAACCCAAAATGCGCCCCGCGAATGCGCCATTAACCGGCCTTGGAAACTCGCCCGAAACGCCAGGCGCCTAAACCGAAGCCCGGCCCGATTGCACCGAATGGCAAGAACAGGACATCCCGCCATGATGATCAGAGAACTTGTCGTCACGCTCAGCTTTCTCAGCATGCCGGCGGCGGCCGCGGTCATCTTCGGATCGGCCGCAGCGCCGCTCTTCGAGCGCCCGCCCGCGGATCGGCCGATGATCAGCGCGCCCGGAGCGGATGCAGACGCCTATGCAATGACCTGCGCGGTCTGTCACGGGCCGTCCGGCGAGGGCACCCGCGCGGCGCCCCCGTTGGTCGGCCCTGGCGGCTTGGCACCCGGCTTCGATCGCCCCACCGCGCTCGCACGGATGAAAGCGGCGCATGGGGATTGGGTAAGCTTGCCCGACCGTGCCACGGTCCACGCGGCACTTGCCGTGCTCCATCGGCTGAATGAGCGAGCCGACCCGTCCGCGCGTTGAGCCTCTGGCCGTTAGGGAGCCAAACGCCTGGATCAGACAGAAAGCGAATTGCCGCCTAGAATTACCGGGTTGGCAGCGCGACCGGGCGTTGCCCCTGAACTCAGCGCGCGAGCTCGAACCAGTAAACCTCACGAACCAGCGCGTCTGCGGAAGAGCCACGTGCCGGACGCTCGGCAGAGTCCATGGCGCGCCGACGGTCGATTTCGTTCATGCGCGCGCCCCAATCCGCTGCGAAAGCCAGACCTTGAACAACTTTGACGGCAACGCTGTAGATGCCCTCGATCTCAGGAGCCGGCACCGGCCTCGACAGCAGCGGGGCCATCTCGCAAGCGATGTGGGCGAAGGTGGATTCGGAACGGCGCAGGGCAACGGACATGAGCGACTCACGCAAGACAGGCTTCGGATGACGATTTGATACGAGTCGATTATGACCAGGACCTTTCCAAAATTGGGCAAGATTGAGACACGCCGCGGAGCCGGGCTCCGGAGCCGCGCCTCCTAACCGGCCCCGTCGACGAGCCCGGGCGCGTCTCAGTCGGCCGGCTTGGCGAAGGCCACGGCCTCGTCGAGATAGCTGCGGGTGTGGACCACCACCGCGCCGTCTCTTTCGAGCGTAACAACCCCGAACTCGGGCCCCTCATGCGAGAACATGAGCCGCTCGCTGCGCGCCGGGCGGTAGGCGACTTGGTGGGCGGTGGCGCGCTGGATCCGGAAGGGCACGCCGCGCCAGACCCCCATCACCGGGCGATGCACATGGCCGCACAACATCAGGACCGGCGGCCGGGCTGCAATCACGGCTGCCAGGGCCTCAGCGTGGGACGGATCAAGGGCGATCGCATCCATATTCGGCAAGCCCAGAGCGCTCGGGGGGTGATGCATGGCCAAAACCCATGGCGCGTCCGCCGGCAAGGCGGAAAGTTGGTCCGCGAGCCAAGAGAGCCGGGTCTGGCAGAGAGCACCTTCATGGCGGCCTGGAATGTCGATCAGGGTGTCGAGGCACAACAGGCTCGCAGCGCCGAGATCGTGGCGGTGCTGCACGAAGCCTCCGGGGATGTCAGCGGTCATGGGGAAGGCGGCGCGGAACGCCGACCTGGCATCGTGATTTCCCAGCATCAGATGCACGGGGATCGGCAAGCCCGCCAGCGCCTCTGCCAGCGCCAGATAGGCCGCGGGCTCGCCGCGATGGGCCAGATCTCCGGTGATGAGCAGGAAGTCCGCGTCGCGATGCTGTGTGGCGATGAGATCGAGGGCTGGGGCGAGGCGGGCGGCGGGATCGAGGCCGTAGAGCATCTCCCCGGGCGGCACGAAATGCGTGTCGGTGAGGGTGACGAAGCGCACGCCTCAGCGGTCCATCGCGGTACGGTCCCAGCTGGCATAATCGGGCAACGGGCCTCGGCGCACCGGGCCTTCATAGCCGAACTCGACCATCGTGACGGTGACCGAAGGGCCTTCGGCGAGGATCACCGCATAGGCCTCTGGCAGGTCCGAGCCCACCAAACGTTCGGTCTCCCCGAAAGCCGCCCAAGCGGCGTGATTGGTGCCGCGCGACACAGACACCGGGATGCCGTGGAACGAGCCGGCCACCGGAAGATGCACATGGCCGCAGGCGATATGCGCGATCTTAGAGCGGTGCCGCGCCACCACGTCACCAAACGGCTCGCAGTCCAGCAGGCCGATCTGATCCATGGGTGCGATACCCAGGCGCAACGGCGGGTGGTGCATGAACAGGAAAACCGGGGCCGCGGCGTCGGCCAGCACCTCGTCGAGCCACGCGGCGCGGCGGGCGCAGAAATGCCCCGCATGGGTCTCCGGCCCCCAGGTGTCGAGCAGGATCAGCGTCCCGCCGGAGACCGCCGCTGCGCTCTGCACATGGGCGTCGCGGTCCGCGCTGTCCGGGAAGACTTCCAGGAAGGTCGCCCGTTCATCATGGTTGCCGATGCACAGATGGACGGGGAGCGGCAGTTGCGCAACCCGCTGGCGCAGCCTGAGGTAATCCGCCCGATCCCCCCAATCGGAGAGATCGCCGGTGATCACCATGGCCTCGGCATCTGGGTGATGGGCGATTGCATGGGTCAGCGCCCGTTCGAAATTGGCGTTGGGGTCGCGGCCGGAGATGGTCTGGCCCGGCGTCGTGAGATGGATATCGGTGAGATGGAGGAGTTTCATGGCCGTCCCTGATGAGAGGGGGCGGGCCGCCCGCCCCCTCGAAGCTGTGATTCAGCGCGGCAGAAGGTCCGCGACCTCTTCGGAGAGCTCTTCCTGGAGCTCGCCCATGTCCTCGGCATCGCCCACCACGATCGACTCGATGCCGTCATAGATCACCTGGGTGATCGCGAGGCCGTTGTCGCCCGGATAGGCCTGCCAGTCGCGCAGCAGCGGCAGCTGGTCGACCGCGGTGCGCTTGTTCGGGTTGGCCTCGTAGAAGTCCGCGAGGATGATCTCGTTGGCAGCCTTGTTCGGCGGCATGTAGCCGGTGGTGCGCGCCACGTCGGCGGCACCTTCGCCCGAGGTGATGAATTTCAGCCAGGCCCAGGCGGCGGCGAGCTCTTCCGGGTCCTCGGAGGTCGAGACCAGCATTGCGGCGTTGCCGCCAGCCGGAAGGCCGAGGGGTTTGCCGTCGATGCCGGGGAACGGGCCGGTCTTCAGCTCGAAGTCGCCCTGCGAACGCTCGACGGCGCCGAGGGCCGAGGTCGACCAGAACATCATGCCGATCTCGCCCGCCGAGAACGAGGCAAGCGCGGCTTTCCACTCGAGGTTCTGCATCTCGCAGCCGCGGAAGATCTCATGCATGGTGTCGAGAGCGACACGGGCTTCGTCGGAAGCCAGGGTGACCTCGCCGTTCTCGACCGTGGCTTTGCCCTGGCTCCACATCAGCGCCTGGAGGAACCAGTTGCCGGTGATGTTCCAGCCCCAGAACACCGGGTTGGCGATGCCGTTGGCCTTCATGGTTTCGCAGGCGGCGATGACCTCGTCCCAGGTGGTCGGCAGGGTGTCGATGCCGCCGGCCTTCAGGATGTCCATGTTGTAGTAGCCGACCGGCAGCGAGACAGAGAAAGGCAGGCCGTAGACCTCGTCGCCGAAGGTGCCGAGCGCGAGCATCGCTTCGTGGTAGCCGTCCTTCTGGAAGTCGGCCTCCTCGGCGATGAAGGGCTCGAGCGATTTGGCGATGCCCTTCTCGACGAGGATCGCCTGGCGGTTGAGGCCCTGCATGGTCACGTCGGGCAGGTCGCCGGCGACCGCTTCGCGCAGGATGGTGTTGGTGCCGTCTTCATAGGACTCGTAGGTGGCGCGCATGCGAATCTCGATGTTCGGATGCGCGGCGTAAAACTGCGGCAGGATCTTCTCGTAGGTCACGTCGAAGAGGTGGCTGTAGGGATAGGCGAACTCGACGACGATCTTGTCCTCGGCAAAGGCCGGCGCGGCGAGCACCAGGGCGAGGGCGGTGGCGGCGATGCGGGTCATTTTTGTCTCCACTGTCAGGGTCTCGGTCGGGGGTGGGGCTGCCGGAACTCCGGCAGGCCCTCTGCGGTGCCCGGGGATGCGGCCCGGGATCTCGGAAACGCGGCGGCTCACTTCATGCCGGAAAGGGTGATCCCCTCGATGAAGCGGCGCTGGGCGAGCAGGAAGGCGACGATGAGCGGGGTCACGATCACCGTCGCGGTCGCCATCATCGGGCCGAAGAACGAGCCGTCCGCATCGCCTTTGAACTCGCGCAACCCCAACGGCGGGGTGAACAGGTCGCGGTTGCCCGTGATCACGATGCGCGGCCAGAAATAGTCGTTCCAGTGCGCCACCACCGAAAAGATCCCGAAGGCCAGCAGAGCCGGGATCGCCGTCGGCAGCATGACCTTCCAGACGATGCCGAACTCGGTCATGCCGTCCATCCGCGCCGCGTCGATCAGATCGTCCGGCACGGTCATGAAGAACTGGCGCATCAGGAAAATGCCGAAGACGGAGATCGTCCAGGGGATGATCAGCGCGGCGTAGGTGTTGGTCAGCCCGAGTTTGGCCAGCATGATATAAATCGGCAGAGCGATCGCATGCACCGGGATCAGCAGGCAAAAGAGCACAAGGGCAAAGACGGTGTCGCGTCCCCACCAGCGCAGCTTCGCCAGCGCATAGGCACAAGGCAGCGCAACGACGATCTGGATGAGGAAGATCGAGACCGTGACGATCACGCCGTTGAGCAGATAACGCAGCAGCGGCGCCTCCGCGAACGCCATTGTGTAGTTGAAGACCACCGGGTGCACGGTGCAGCGCTCGGTGATCTCCGCCATCATCGAGGTCTTGATCTCCCGGTCGGTGAGGCCAGGATAGCCGGGGCGCGCCGCTTCGATCTCGGCCCGACCAGGCTCGCCGCGGACGATGCAGCGCTCATCGAGCATCTCGGTCTCGGTGCCAAAGAAGCCGCCCTCGTTGCGCTCGATCTGCCCGGGCGTCTTCAGCGAGTAGGACACCATCACATAGAAGGGCAGCAGCACCACGAGGGCGCCGAGGATCAGCACCACATGCTTGAGCGCCTCGGCGGTCGAAAAGCGCAGCGCCGTGAGATCGCGCGCCGTGGCGCGCCGTTCTGGGGACGAGGTTGCGTCGGTCATGAGTAGTGCACCCGCCGCTCGACCAGCCAGCGCTGGGCCATGGTTAGGATAAAGACGAAGCCTAAGAAGACGACGGTGATCGCGGCACCGATCCCGATCAGGTTCTGCTGGATCGCCTTCTCGTAGATCGCGAACATCATCACGTAAGCCGACTTCGACGGCCCCCCGCCTTGGGGATAAAACGCCTCTACGGTGTCGAAGACTTGGAACGAACGGATGCAGGAAATCGTGACGACAAAGACGGTGGTCGGCCCCAGCATCGGCCAGGTCACGAGGCGGAAGCGGTCCCAGGCGGTCTTCGCACCATCCATCGCAGCGGCATGGTAAAGCTCGCGTGGCACGGCGGTGAGCCCGGCCAGATAGAGCACCATGTTAAAGCCGAAGCCTTGCCATACCCCGATGAAGGCAACCACCCAGATCGCCGTCTCCCGCTCGCCGAGCCAGAGCGGAAAGCCCTCCGCGCAGGAACGGGCATACCAGGGGACGAGTTCGAGCACCGACCCGCAACCGGAGGCCAGGGTCTTGTTGACGATGCCGATCGTGGGATGCAGCGCGAACTCCCAGACGATCGCCATTGCCAGGAGCGCCGCCATCACCGGCAGGAAATAGATCGTCTTGTAGAGATCGCCGAAGCGGGTGACCGATTGGATCAGCAGCGCAGCCCCGAGCCCCAGCGCCACCGACAGCGGCACCACGACCAGCACGTAGCGGAAGGTCGCGCCGAACATCTTCTCGTAGGTCGTGCGGGTGAAAATCCGCTCGTAGTTCTCCCAGCCGGCCCAGCCAAAGCCGGTGTTGCCCAGCGAGTAGTCCGTGAAGGAGAGGAACAGCGCGACGAAGACCGGCAGGATCAGGATCACGAACATCAACGTGACCGCCGGCAGCACAAACCACAGATGGGCGGAGGAGCGGTGCATCAGGCGGCCCCGAGTTGGGGTGCGGGCGGCGCGGCGGGCTCGGGCTCGGCCAGGCGCAACCGCTGCCCTTCGGCCCCGAACACGATCGCCTCGCCGCGAACCCGGCCGACAAGTGCTTCGTCGCCGATCGCGAGGCCGGCAGCCGTTTGCGGGGCGGCGCGGGCGACAAGCCGATGGGCCCCGTCGGCGATGGCGAGATGGATGTAGACATCGGAGCCGAGGTTTTCCCGATGCGTGATGCGGCCCGCGAACACGTCCGGGCCGGGGGCTGCGCGGAGCTCGAGATGCTCCGGCCTGATGCCCACGGTCACGTCCTGGGCCGGGGCCGTGACACGGCGGTTAAGTGCTACGCCCTGGGCCGTCACACGCCCTTCGGCGTCCGCGAAACCCGGCAAGGTGTTGATCTTCGGCGAACCGATAAACTCTGCCACCACGAGATCGCGCGGGTTGTCGTAGATCTCCTGGGGGCTCGCGATCTGCAAAATGCGCCCGCCCATCATCACCGCGATCCGATCTGACATGGTCAGCGCCTCGGCCTGGTCATGGGTGACATAGACGAAGGTGGTGGCGAGCGCCCGGTGCAACTCGGCGAGCTCGGCGCGCATGTGCACACGGAGTGCGGCGTCGAGATTGGAGAGCGGCTCGTCCATCAGAAAGGCGGTGGGCTTGCGTACCATCGCCCGACCGATCGCCGCACGCTGACGCTGGCCGCCGGAGAGCTGACCGGGCTTGCGGTCCAGCAGCGCTTCGATTTTGAGGACCTGCGCGGTCTCGCGAACCTGGGCGAGGATCGACCGGTGCTTGCCACGGGCGAGAAGCGGCCCGAGGATCGGTTGACGCGACCAGAACGGCAAGCGCAGGCGCAGCGGCGTTGCCATGTTCTCGCCCACGGTCAAGTGCGGATAGAGCGCGTAGGACTGGAACACCATGGCCAAGTCGCGCTCGGAGGCACGGATGGTGTTGACCAACCGCTCGCCGATGATGACGTCGCCCTGGGTCTGAGCTTCGAGCCCGGCGATGATGCGCAGAAGCGTGGATTTCCCACAGCCGGAAGGGCCGACCAAAGTGAGGAACTCTCCAGCCTCGATCTGCAAGTCGATCCCTGACAGCACCTCGGTCTCACCGAACCGCTTGCCGATTCCCTTAAGCGTGATCGTGGCCATTGCCGGTCTCCTCGCTGGGTCCGCCGCGGTCATATCAAGTGTTATTGACAACAGGGTGACGTCATATTAGCCACGCTAATGCCTTCAACAGCGGTGGGGAAAAGCAGTTGTCCGGCGGGACCGATCGCGAACCGAAGGCGAGCCCCTACCAGATCGCAGCCTTCACCCGAGCCGCCCGAACGCGGAGCTTTTCCAAGGCGGCAAGCGAGATGGGCGTCACCCAGTCCTCGGTCACTCAACATGTGGCAAAGCTCGAAGCGCTCATGGGCACGCGGCTTTTCCTGCGCCGGCGGGAGGGCCTGGAACTGACCCGGGCGGGCCGCGACTTGTTCGAGGTTAGCGACCGGCTCGGCACCCTTGAGCAGATCGTGGCTGAGAAGGTCGCGAGCTACGGCGCGCTGGGCGCCGGTCAGCTGACCGTGATTGCGAATGCCCCGCGCCCGACTATGCCGATCCTCGAACGCTACGCCCGGCTTTATCCGGGGGTGCAGATCGAATTCGGCCTCTATCGCTGGCAGGAAGCAATGCGCCGGCTGATCGAGCGGGAGGTCGATATCGCCATGGTCACCGAGCCCACGCTGACCCCGGATCTCCACGGCCGCGAGATCGAACGCACCCGCTATCTCGCGGTCATGCGCTCCGATCACCCGCTCGCCGGCCGCGACCGGGTTTCCTTGGCGGAGCTCGCCGCCCATCCCGTCATTCTGCCTGAGGACGGGTCGCTCACTCAGCGGGTAGTGCGCCGGGCGCTGGAGGTCCGGGGTAAGGCGTTTTCCCAGGTGGTGAAGATCTGGACCTTCCCGGTGGTCAAGGAGGCGATCCTCCACGGCGTCGGGCTCGGGATCCTGCTTGAGAACAGCCTCGCCCCCTCGAACCGGCTGGTGTGGATCCCCATCGACGAGATGCCGGAAACCTACCGAAATTTCGTCGTAACGCCGGCGGATCGGCGCGAGTTGCGGTTGGTACGCTCCTTCTTCGAGGTCGCCTTCGACAGGGTCGATTGAGCCCGCACCAGGCCTTCGCCGGCCCTCAGCGCGAACTCCCAGTAGCCCGGCTCGACCTCCGCCAGTCGGACAACCGCCCGGCCACCGAGCCGGAGCCTCGGCGTGAACCCCAACCAGCGCGCCAAGCAGCGCCAGAGCCCCAGGCAGAGCCAGACCGCGATCGCGCGTCCCAGAGCGACATCCCCGCCCTGACCGTCGGCGACGAGGACCCGCGGCGCGCGCGCGTCTACAGCGCGGGCCCTGAAGGCTCGGCCGACCGGTCGGCGCTGCTGATGCCATACGGCCTCGGCGGCACGCCCGAAGGATTGCATGACTTCTCGAGGGTGGACGCGACCGCCGAGGCGCGGGGTGTCGTCACCGTGTATCCTGAGGGACGCGACGCGACCTGGCGCTTCGAAGCGGATGATGCCTAACGTCGACGCACTGATCGCTGGTCGTGTGGCGGATTTCAGCGTCGACCCGGAGGAGATCCAACTCGCCGGCTCTGCGGCGGGGGCCGCGCGGGCTCAGTATCCCGACCAGAGGCAGGCGGGCGAACGTGCCGGCATCGCCGCCATCGCGGGCCATCCCCCGTCTTCCCCGTCCCCGGGCAAGAACCGGCCACCGGGCTCGATGTCCTGTTTCTCCACAACGGCCAAGACGGCACCGTCCCGCATGACGCGGACGCAGGCCGGCGCGGCAATGACCGAACCGGTGCGATCGAGAGCTTCGAGGCTTGGCGAGATTGGAACGACCTCGAAGCTGCAGAGCCACAGCACGCGACCGTCCAGCGGCCGGATCTCGGGCCGGAGGCGGCTGTGCGACCCGCGGCGGAATGCGTCCTCTAAGACGGCGGTCAGGACGGCGTGCGGGTGGGCTTCGACACCCTCGACGCCCGAGTGATCGGCGGCCATTTTCAGCCCTTCGAAACCGCCGGCGTTGAGGCCACCGCAGCAATCGCCGACTTCTTCGACCTTTGAGCCAAGACCGGCCTGCGGTCTCGGACGGGGCGTCCCGGCGCCCCGTGCTTTCGAACGCGTCCGCTTTCAAGTCTCCGAGAGCGGGTAGAGCTGAAGGCGGCGGCCGAACCGTCGCTTAACGACGGGCGCCTCGGAGCGGCGCGGCTGCTCGCACGGCTGGCGCCGCCAAGAGCTGCCCCAGCCGGCCCGATATGTCACCGAGCGCGAGATCTGGGCGGCCGCAGGCGGGCTCGAGATCCGTTACCGGGCGACCTTCAGCGACGCGACAACGACTTTCGGCCCTCGCCGGCTCGGTGTGCTCGACCTCGAAGGTGGGGCCATGCCCGGCGACTTCTGCGCGGAAGGCCACCGATTTTGGGAGGTGCTGGTCCTGCAACCCGACCCCGACGCGACCCGGGCCAGCCTCGGCGCCGAGACGCCAATGGCCGCGCGCCCGAAGCGACCGGGTGCATGGGCGGGGTTCTGCGGCGGGACCACACCCTTCACGATCGAGCTCGCCGTGCCGACGACGACTTTGGGAGACGGCACGCTCACCCTCTCGGCTTTCGGGGATTTCAACATATTCAACGAGGCCTTCACCGTGGTAAGCGAGGGCCTGTCCTTTGGCATCTTCCTCGACAGCGACACCGGGAACGACGCGTTCTCCGGCGTCGCCGGGGACATTGGTAACGATTACCGGCGGACCTTAGTCGGCACAGCAAGCTTCGCCGCGGCGGATCTGGCGCCGCGGATCGCCGACGGCGTCCTGAGCGTCAGCTTCACACCGACGACCCCCCTTATAAACGACTTCACATTCTTCTTCGAAACCGAAGAATTCATCTCCGCCCAGATCGAGTTCGAGACAGGGGTGGTTCCGTTGCCGGCTCCGGCGCTCCTGCTGCTCTCCGGCCTCGCCAGCCTCACGCTCCTGCGCCGCCGCGCCTGAGGCGCCGCCAAGGACCGCCCCCGACGAGCATGAGACGGCCCGCCAGGGCCGCCTCCGGCTCCGCTCCGGGCTTCAGCCGGCCAGGGCCTGGTTGAGATTTTCGTCCACCTTTTCGAGGAAGCCCATGGTGGTGAGCCAACCCTGATCGGGACCCACCAGCAGCGCGAGGTCCTTGGTCATGAACCCAGCCTCCACGGTGGCGACCACCGTCTTCTCCAACGTCTCGGCAAACTCCTGGAGCTTCGCATTGCCGTCGAGCGTCGCCCGGTGTTTCAGCCCGCCGGTCCAGGCGTAGATCGAGGCGATCGAGTTCGTCGAAGTCTGCTCGCCCTTTTGATGCTGGCGATAGTGGCGGGTCACCGTGCCATGGGCGGCCTCCGACTCCACCACCCTGCCGTCCGGGGTCATCAGCACCGAGGACATCATGCCGAGCGAGCCGAAGCCCTGCGCCACCGTGTCGGACTGCACGTCGCCGTCATAGTTTTTACAGGCCCAGACATAGCCGCCGTTCCACTTCATGGCGCAGGCCACCATGTCATCGATCAGCCGGTGCTCGTAGGTGATCCCGGCCGCCTTGAACTTCTCCTCGAACTCGGTCTCAAAGATCTGCTGGAAGAGATCCTTAAAGCGCCCGTCATAGGCCTTCATGATCGTGTTCTTAGTCGAGAGATAGACCGGATAGCCGAGCGCCAGGCCGTAATTCATAGAGGCGCGGGCGAAATCGATGATCGACGCGTCGAGGTTGTACATCGCCATGGTGACACCGGCGCCGGGGGCCTGGAACACCTCGCGCTCGATCACCTCGCCGTCTTCGCCCTCGAACTTGATCGTCAGCTTGCCGGCGCCAGGAAACTTGAAATCCGTCGCGCGGTACTGGTCACCGAAGGCATGGCGGCCGACGACGATCGGCTTGGTCCAGCCCGGCACGAGGCGGGGGACGTTGCGGCAGATGATCGGCTGGCGGAAGATCACGCCGCCGAGGATGTTGCGGATCGTGCCGTTGGGCGAGCGGTACATCCGCTTCAGCCCGAATTCCTCGACCCGCGCCTCGTCGGGCGTGATCGTCGCGCATTTGACGCCGACGCCGACCTCTTTGATCTTGTTGGCCGCGTCGACGGTGATTTGGTCGTCGGTGCGGTCGCGCTCTTCGATGCCGAGATCGTAGTAGAGCAGTTCGACGTCCAGATAGGGCAGGATGAGCTTGTCTTTGATGAACTGCCAGATGATGCGGGTCATCTCGTCGCCGTCGAGCTCGACGACGGGGTTCTCCACCTTGATCTTCGACATGTGCGGTCTCCCAGGTTTGTGTTCGTTCCGACCGGCGGCGAGACTAGCCACGGGGCGGTGGGCCGGCAACGCGACCTTTCGGCGGCGGGCAGCATCCCTCAGAGCAACGGATTTCGTTGCCCCGGCGCAGTGCCAAGAGTATCGTTGAGCGACATCGGCTTGGGGGGATCGGAATGATGAAGATCGTGGTGGCGGCAGTCGCCGCTTTGGTGAGTTTCGCTGGATCTGCATCGGCCGCGTCGCTGATCCCGGTCGGCAACACGACGACCGAGGGGAACGCCGGCAACGTTATTCCGTTCAATACGCGCTTTGTTCCGCAGCAATATCAGCAGATCTGGGATGCGTCCGTCTTCGGCACCGACCCGCTGACGATCACGGCAATCTCGTTCCGGGTCGAGGGCATTTTTGAAGATTTCCCGGGCGGCCCGACCGAGCTCGTCCTCGGCTTCACCACCACGTCGGCCGAGGTGGACGGTCTCTCGAACACCTTGGCCGACAATATCGGCACCCCGCTGGTCACGGTTGCGCAGAACCCGGTCATGGGGTCGGCCTCGGGCGGGGCACTTCCAAACGGAGAGCCGAACCCCTTCGGCGCCACCATCACCTTCGACACACCGTATGAATACGACCCCGCCAACGGCAATCTGTTGATGGACGTCTCGATCCTCTCAGAGGTGGGCCCTTCCGGTTTCGACGCGGTGGACACCGTCGGCGATGCCACGAGCCGGGCCGTGACCTCGCCACTTGGCGTGACGAACGACTCGGTCGGTCTGGTGGTCGCGTTCGAGGTCTCCGAGGGCGGCGGCGCCGTCGTTCCCCTCCCGGCCGGGATCTGGCTGAGCCTGACCGCGCTCGTGGGCCTCGGGATGATCGGGCGGCGCCGGACGGGCCCAACCTTCGCTTGATGCGCCGGTATCCGCGGCCCTAGGCTCTGGCGCAGGCGGGTCGATGGCCCGCCCGGACCTGAGTTCGCCGCAGTAGCATCATAGGAGATCCAGATGCCCCGCAGCCCCTTCGCCTTCACCGCCGTCCTGGCTCTCGCCGCAACTGCGGCCCTCGCGGAGACGCCGGCGCCGATCACCGGCGACGAGATCCGCGCCCTGGTTTCGGACAACACGGTCGAGGGCTCGATGTTCTCGAGCGGGCGGTACACCGAGTTCTATGCGGCGGACGGCACCATCCGCGGCGAGGGTTACACGGGCGCTTGGACCGTCGAGGCCGATGCGATGTGCTTCGATTATGGCGAAGGCCCGGATTGCTGGCAGGTCGGCGGCAGCGCCGAAGAGCTCTTCTGGATCCAGAACGGCGAGGTCGGCGGCACTGGCGCGGTCGTCGCCGGCAACCCTAACGACTTCTGAGCCCTGCCCGCGCGTCGCCGCGATCGCAGGTGCGGCGCGCGATTTTCCCTTGCCGACGCCCGGCTCACTGGGGACAAGCGAGACCATGCGCGCGCGGGAAAAGCTAAGGGTGGGGGTGGGGCGGGCGTGGATGGCGTTCTCCACCGCGATAGGCCGCCCGCGCGGGTTCTTCAGCCCGTTTCGCTACGCGGCCTCGGTGCGCCCCACCGCCTACCCGGAACTCGAGCGGTTGTTTGCTGCGGCCGAGCCCGAGATCGCTCGCGTGCTCGACCGGATCGACACCCTCGCAACGCGGCTTGCCGAGTTTCAAGGCCCGGCGCCGGAGCCGCGCTGGGATCAGACTTGGTTCCCGCGGCTCGATGGGGCGGCGGCCTATGCGATCGTGACCGAGGCGCGCCCCCGTCGGATCATCGAAGTGGGCTCTGGCCATTCCACGCGCTTTCTCGCCAAGGCCGCGGCGGATGCCGGCGGTGCTGAGATAACATGCATCGACCCCGCCCCGCGCGCCACGCTCGACGGGCTGGCCGTCGACTGGCGGCATCGGCTGCTGTCGGAAGCGGACATGTCTCTCTTCTCGGCGCTGGAGCCGGGAGATGTGGCATTCTTCGACAGCTCCCATCTGCTCTGGCCGGGCAGCGATGTGGACCTCGCGCTCAACCGGATCCTCCCGATGTTAAAGCCCGGCGTGTTGGTCCACCTCCACGATGTGTTCCTGCCGGATCCTTATCCGGATGTTTGGGCATGGCGGGGCTATACTGAGCAAACGGGCCTCGGCGGTTGGCTCGCAGGCGGGGGAGCTGCGATCCGCTTCGCCTCGGTCTATGCGGGCACCCGGATGGCCGCTGCAGCGCGGCCGGGCGTCTCGGCTCTGCCCCTTAACGCGGGCGCCTGGGAGACGAGCCTGTGGCTGACCCGGCAATAGCGCCCCCCGATCGCGGAGCCCCACTCGCCCACCCACGCTCCGCGATCCGCGCGGCCCCCGCCCGCC
>JBHJGY010000107.1:0-7716 GCA_050331335.1 Pikeienuella sp. | reverse complement strand
GCGGCGCCGGAACCTTCGGATCCCAAGAAGCAGACGTCCTGGGGTCTCTACCTGACGGCACGCGAAGCCTACGAGATGAAACAAACGCAGCCCGATGGTGTGCTCTTCGTGGATGTCCGGGAGCCGGTCGAGATCATGTTCACCGGCTACACGGATGTGGTCGACGCCAACGTTCCGTTTCTGCTCGTGAACCCCTCGAAATGGAACCCGAACAAGCCGGTGCTGGCCATGGAGCCCAACCCCGACTTCGCGGCCGGTGTCCTTGCGGCACTCGAGGCGCACGGTCTCGACAAGACGGCACCCGTGATCCTGATGTGCCGCTCCGGCGGGACACGGGGCGCACCGTCCGCAAAGGCCTTGGAAGGCCTCGGGCTGGAGACCGTGTACGTCGTGGTGGACGGCTTCGAGGGCTCAACCTCGAAGGACGACCCCAACGGCCCCTGGCGGCGCGTCAACGGGTGGAAGAACTCGGGCCTTCCTTGGGGCTACAAGCTGAACCCGGAGAAAGTTCATCTGCGCTCATTCGATTGAGGCGCCCGGGACGATTGAGCCTGAGGCGTAGATGCAAAATGATACGGCGACGCAAGGAGTGCGTCGCCGTCCTGAGCGGTCCCTCTAGCGGTTTTGACAGGTGACGGGCGCGTTCGCGGCGGGCATCCACCGGCTGGTTTTTGCCAGCAAACGGCGCGCGCCTGCCTTGCCGAGGCACGGATCAAGAGCCACCTGTGATGCGTCGATCATCTGACGACCTTGACAGGGGCAGGGCGATGTTGCTCGACGCATCGCCTGGCGGCGAGGGTGACCGGTGTCTGAGAGCCGATCGGCGCCGACGGTAAGGCTTCAAGCGGACTAGCGCCGCCAAGCCGGCGGACCTCCGCAAAGGGGGGAGCTCCAACGCCAGTCATCGGCAAAGGCCCGGGCTGGCCATCCGAATAGCTGCCATCCGCTGCGAGCCCCCCTTAAGTCTCAAATAACGACTTTTTGAAACCAGACCCGCGTTAAGACAGGGCCAACCTCAGCACGCTGCACTGTGCGGGGTGGCGATGCCGCACGGGAGTGCGACCGTCCGGAAGCGGACGACCGCAGCGATGGCGATGAGCCTCTCTGCGCAGGCCATCCGCCGCGCGCTTTGATCAGCCCGCGTTCTCACGCTGTCAGCTTGCGCTTACCTGCGTCAGCGCATCGGGCTCGGACGGGCCAGCAAGATGCACGGTCCGTGTCGGGAAAGCGAACTCTGCCTCCAGCTCTTCGGCCAATGCGATGATCTCGATCATCAGCTTGTGCTGCGCCTCAATCTGCTCGGCATAACTCGACACCCGAAAATGACAGAGCAGCGCGATGTCGATCGAGGAGGCGCCGAAATTGCTGAGCCCCACATAAATGTCGTCCGGGTCGACCGCCTGCTGCGCGCGGACCACCTCGTGCAAGCGTTGGACAAAGGCGTCGAGGGTCTCGCGCGGCGTGTCGTAGGTGAGACCGACGGTCATGGTGCATTTGCGCCGGCGCCGCTTGCCCCAGTTGGCAATCTTGCGGTCCGAGAGCTGGGTGTTGGGCACATGCAGCAGCGTGTCATCGAGCGTGCGCAGCTTGGTGGAGCGCAGCCCGACCTCCTCCACCGTTGCCAGCGTGCCGTCGAGCTCGATCAGGTCGCCGCGCTGGAACGGACGGTCGGCGATCAGCAGGCCGCCGCCGATCATGTTGGAGACGGTGTCGCGCGCGGCGAAGGCGATCGCGACACCACCGACGCCAAGCCCGGTCAGCACGCCCTCATAAGGCAGCCCCACCACGTCGGCCACGGCGATAATGGCTGCAATGACGATCAGGAGCTTGAGCAGCCCGGTTCCGAGCGAGGCGGCGATTTCGTCCACATAAGAGGTCGTCTTCTGTGCGCTTGCGAGGAACCAGCCCCCGATCAGCGTGGCGCACCGATAGGCGAAGAAGCCGATCGTGAGCACCAGAAAGGTGCTGGCCAGCGCGCCGACGAGTGGCAGCCCGGCCTGGGTGACACCGAGACGCGAGATCGCCCAATTGATGATAATGCCGGCTGCCATCAGCCCGGTCGGAAACGCGAGCGCCGCGAGAGCGACCGGCGAAAGGCCGATCCGCGCCAGGGCGCGCATCAACAGGCCGATCACCCAAACCGCGATCAACGCCGCGACGAAGGTCGCCGCGAAACCAATCCACTGCCACCGTTCGAGATAGCCAAGATCCGCGATCAGCGCCGGCGCGGTGGCGCGCACGCGCTCCCGCAGGCGGAAGAAGGACGACAACGGCTCGGGCTCGGTGAGTTCCCGAACCGTCGGCAGGTCCTGCATCGCTTCCAGCAGCACTGGGGCTGCGGCAAGCGTTTGCGCCGCAAGCTTCCATCTTTCGGGCGGCGGCCCCTCCGCCGTGCCCCCGTCGCCCCTGGGCTCGGCCACCCGAGCGATGGTGACGTTGCCAACGGGGTGCTGATAATAAAGGTAGGGAACGCTGCGCCGGGGATTGTCGGGGATTTCCTGCCAGATCACGAAGCCGATCCGGGCAAGGATGCGGCGCAGGAAGTCGGCATAGATTGGCCCCTCCAGATCGTGTAGGCGCTCTGGGATCTGGGAGAGATCAAGGACCGCAAGGGCCCGCTCGCGGCCGCCCTCGTCCCAGGTTTTGGCGCCGAGAATGAACTCGCGCAACACATGGCGTGGCGAGTCGGCCCGGGCGCGGTTCAGCTCCGCCATATCGGTGTAGCCGAGGGCCGTCAGCAGGCGGTTGCGCTCCGCAAGGAGCTGTTCTTCCTCGGGCAGCACGAGCCGCCAGCGGCCACCGGCCGTCTGTCGAAACTCCAGCACCGTTTGCTCCGTGATGGCCACCGGGCCGATCTCGAAGCGGACGACCCCGCCCTCCGCGACATCCGCCTCGTCCTCGGGCTCAACCGGCACATCCATGATCCGGAACGTGGACATATCGAGGATATCGAACATCAGCGTTCGCCGCCGCGCCTCTTCGCCGGCCGATGCCCTGGGTCCGGCATAGCTCACAAGAGCATCGATCCGACGCAACGCGCGGGCGTTGCCTTCGTAGACTGCGATGTTCGTCGCGACCAGAAGGCTGCGCAACGTTTCGCGCGGGGTGGCGTTGTTGATCCTCAGGCGGCCGCGTCCGATGTCGCTCTCATCCCGGAAACCGTTCCAGTATTCGCCGTTGCCGAAGCGGCCCGTCAGCACCTGCCCGTCCTCCGAAAGCGCGAAGACGACCGTGCCGGACGCGCCGGGCTGCGCCCATCTCGCTGTCAGAAGACGTCCCTCGACCGTGCCCTCAACGGTTCCGTCGCCAGGTTCATAGCGGCCGGTGACGCGGTCTCCATCCTGCGAAAGCGACAGCACCGCACTGTCGGTTCGCCAATAGGTCTGCCAGTCGCCGGAGAAATCGACGGTTTGTGCCCGCGGTGCTGCGGGCAGCAACAGCGTCAAAAGCATAAATACTGTGATCAAAAATTTGCAAAAATTGGCCGAATTTCGCCACCGGACACAGAACATACAGGCTGACTGGGGGGTGATTTGATGCATAGCGCCTCGGTTCGGAGTTCTCATCGGCATGGGCTTGATAATATTACACGGGGCAGGTGCATCTGCAATCGAGCCGTCTGAATTGCAACGCGCCTTCCATCAGTTCCGGGGATCGGCCTCGCCCTGTTCCACGGCCCAGGTCCCTGCCGCTTCCACGGCAACGGGGGAGGCCGATGGCAACACGCTCAGATAGCTTTCCGTCTGCTCGACTGGAACGCCCGCGCGCTGGGTCATGCGGAACAAGGCATAAAGCGCGATCGCTAAGAAAGTCGCGCCGAGCACGAGCCAGAAGGCAAACGGCCCAACTTGTTCCATTGCCCAGCCAGTGATCAACGGACCCAAGATGGCGCCGAGACCGAAAGTGAATACGAGACCTCCCGAGGCCGCCGGCATGTCTTCGCTCGACAAGTAATCGTTGGTATAGGCGAGAAACAGGGCGTAGAGCGGCGTCGTTACCCCACCGGCCAGAAAGGCAGCCGCCATCATCAGCCAGAGGCGATCGCCAGCGACCCAGCCGACCGCACAGGAGGCCGCGCCGAGTGCCGCCGTGCCGAAGATCAGCCAACGGCGGTCCATCCGGTCGGACAGCCAACCGACGGGATATTGCAGCACGAGTGCGCCGGCAAACAGCATCGCCACGAACAAGGCGATGGTGGCCATGCTCAACCCGATCTCGGTGCCAAAAACCGCCCCCATGCCCGATTGGGTGGCGTAGATGCTGCCCAGCATGAAGATGCCCACCGTGCCGAGCGGCGAGCTCGCAAAAAGGGTCCGGAGCGTCATCGGGCGCGCCACGTCGCTGACCGGGGTCGGGGTGATCGAGAGCAGGATCGGCGCGAAGGACAAGGAGACGAGGATAGAGGCGCCAATGAAGAGCGTGGAGGTGCCCGCATCCCCCAGGGTCAGCAGGCCCTGCGCGCCGATGATGCCGACCGTCTGGCAGATCATGTAGGCTGAGAGCACCTTGCCGCGGGTTTCGTTTGTGGCGGTGTCGTTGAGCCAGCTTTCGGCGGTCACGTAGATGCCGGACATGCAAAAGCCGACCACCACCCGCAGCAAGGTCCAGGCGATGGGGTCCGTCAGCAGCGGGAACGAAATGAGGGCCGCGGATATGAAGCTTCCGAGGGCTGCGAAGACCCGGACATGCCCCACCCGTCGGATCAACATCGGCGTATAGCGCGCACCCGATAGGAAGCCCATAAAGTAGCCGGAGGTGACGATGGCAAGCTCGGCGGCTGAGAACCCCTCGATGCCGCCGCGCAGACCGATCAGCGTGAAATGCATGCCGTTGCCCAGCATGATCAGGACGATGCCGAGCAGAAGCGCCCAGACACCAGACAACACTCGGATCATCGACTGCCCTTTCAAAACGCGGCGTGCGATCCTCTGATCGCGGGCGCATGACCTCAAAAAACGTCGTCAGGATTTTCGGCCAATCGCGCCTGAGCCTTTCATTTCGCGACCGCAGACACAACCCAGCGCCGCTCCGTTCGAGACAAACAGCGCAAACGATGTGCCGGTGCCACCGGGACAGGTTGTCTCCATTTCCCTCAGAGCCCTCGTGAAACGCAGCTCGCAGGTGGCGGCTGTCGTCGCAGAGCCCTGTAATCCGCCCCCCGCTGAGCCGCGCGGCGGTCGGGCCATATCGCGCCGCACAGAAGCTCGTCGCACAGCCGGGCGCCCGTGTAGACGCGACGGACCTCCAAACGGTCTTGGCGGTCAGGATGGTGATGTCTTTGATGGGGGCACCGCGGGATCAGCCGCGGGCGGCGGGATCCATCCGGACGTTGGGCTTGCGCATCGTCGGTCCGCCCTCTCGCCAAACACAGCGCCTGACCGATCCCTGTCAGGACCGATGCCTATCAGACAGAGCGACCAAGACCCGCGCGCCAGCAAGCCGGCATATGGTCTGGATAGGGTTCGGAAATCCTCAATATAACAATTAGCAGGCCGAATTTTACTGAGATTAGATGGTGCCGGTGGTGAGAATCGAACTCACGACCTCTCCCTTACCAAGGGAGTGCAACTACCGCTGTGCTACACCGGCGCCCGGCGCTTGACATGCCCCCAAGCGCGCACCAATGCAAGGCCAAACTCGATCCGGCGCCTAGACCCGCGCTCGCTCACCGCTTATGTCTGCGACATGCGTGACACCGGGCGGACATCCGACACCTCAAAGGATCCCAGGGCGGAGCGGCTCGCCGCCGCGCTCAAGGAAAACTTGCGGCGGCGCAAGGCGCAGGCGCGGGCGCGCAAGGCGACCGACCCGGCAAACGGTGCGGGAGCGGCGGCCGGGGCCGAGCCCAGAGCCGAGCCAGACAAATCTCGCGGGAGCTAAGCGGGAATGGACCGGATCAGGATCGAAGGTGGTCACCCTCTCGCCGGCGAGATCCGCATTTCGGGTGCTAAGAACGCCTGCCTTGCCCTGATGCCCGCGGCGCTGCTCACCCATGAGCCGCTGATGCTGACCGGCGCGCCGCGGCTTGCCGATATCGAAACCATGGCGCATCTGCTCACGTCGCTCGGCTGCGAGGTGGCCGCGCTGCAGGAGGGCGGCGTGTTGGCGATCTCTGCAGCCGGCGTCGACAATCTGACCGCGCATTACGATATCGTGCGCAAGATGCGGGCCTCGATCCTGGTGCTCGGGCCAATGTTGGCGCGGCACGGCCGGGCGAAAGTGTCCCTGCCCGGCGGCTGCGCGATCGGCGCCCGCCCGGTTGATCTCCATCTCGCGGGCCTGGAGAAGCTCGGCGCGAGCCTCGATCTGGAAGACGGTTATGTCGTCGCCGCGGCGCCTGGCGGGCTCACGGGGGCAGTGATCGAGTTCCCCTTCGTCTCCGTCGGCGCCACGGAAAACGTCCTGATGGCCGCCACACTCGCCCGCGGCACGAGCGTGCTGAAAAACGCCGCGCGGGAGCCGGAGATTGTGGACCTCGCGCACTGTCTGTCGGCGATGGGCGCGCGGATCGAGGGGGCCGGCAGCTCGGAGATCGTGGTCGAGGGGGTCGATGCGTTGGGTCCGGCCACCCATCGCGTATTGCCGGACCGGGTCGAGCTCGGCACTTACATGATTGCGCCGGCAATCGCCGGAGGATCGGTCACCCTCATCGGCGCTCAGCGGGCGCTCGTCACCGCGCTGATCGAGCGGCTGGAGGCGGCGGATATCGCGGTGGAGGACGTTCCCGCCGCGGAGGGTGGGGGCCTGCGCGTCTCCCGCAAGAACGGACGCGTCCTGCCCATCGATGTGGTGACCGCGCCGTTCCCCGGCTTTCCCACCGATCTCCAAGCCCAGATCATGGCGCTGCTCACGCTCGGGGAGGGCACCAGCCGGATCGAAGAACGGATCTTCGAGAACCGCTTCATGCATGTGCCGGAGCTCGCCCGAATGGGCGCGCGGATCGAGGTCCATGGCGGGGCGGCGCGGATCGACGGGGTGGCCCGGCTCAAAGGTGCCCCCGTGATGGCGACAGATCTGCGCGCCTCCGTGAGCCTCGTGCTTGCGGGGCTCGCGGCGGAGGGCGAGACGATCGTCAACCGGGTCTACCATCTCGACCGGGGCTATGAGCAGCTCGAGAATAAGCTGAGCGCCTGCGGCGCCCGGATCGAACGGATTAGGGACTGAGAGAAGGTCGCGCCATGGAAGATGCCCGTTTCGAGGAAGCCGCCGCAACCGACCGCCCGTTGCGTCTTCGGGCGGAGGGGGCCGACGATCTCGCGGTGATCTCGAGCCTTGCCCAGGACGCAGTGGCGAAGGTGGCCGACGTGAGCTGGGCGAAAGGGCGGCGCCGGCTGGTTGCGCTGCTCAACCGCTTCCGTTGGGAGGACCGGCCGGAGGCGGCGATCGACCGACGTCCGCCGGAGCGGGTGCGCAGCATTCTGACCATCGAGCAAGTCGAGAGCGTTCAGGCGCGGGGGGTCGACCCGTCGGACGCCGAGACGGTCGTCTCGATCCTGGCCATCGGCTTCGAGACCTCGGACGATCCCGAAGACCCGTCCGGCGTGATCACCTTACACCTCGCTGGCGACGGCGACGTTGCCATCCGGGTCGAAGCGCTCGAGATCAGCCTCGAAGATGTCTCGAGGCCCTGGCTCGCGCCTTCCGGCAAACCCCCCTATCACGGCGAGGCCTGAGCCGGGCCACCGGCGCTGGCGCCGGATCGGGCGCGCCGGGTGG
>JBHJGY010000106.1:0-23091 GCA_050331335.1 Pikeienuella sp. | reverse complement strand
CGCTCCGCGCCCCCCGCCCCGCCGCCGCGGCCGCGCGCCGCGCCGCCCCGCCCCGCCGGGGGCCGGCGGGGCGGGGCAAGCGCCCTTCGCCGCCGGTGTCGCAACAGTAGGAAGCCTGGCCCTGACGGGAGGGGTTCGACGCCCCTCCCGTCAGGCCTCCTCAGCGCGGCCCGGTTAGATCTTGTTCCAGGACCCACAGAGCGCGCGGTCGAGCCATCGCGTCGGCAGGAAGCGCTTCCCTAAAGCGGCCGCATAGGTCAGCGACGTCACAAAATACCGCGTCGAAGGCCGCCGGCTCTCCAGCGCGTGGATGACCTTGCGCGTCGTCGCCTCGCAGCTGAGCTCACCGAGGTCCGGCCGAGGGTTTTCTGCATACAGCCTCGGCTCGAGAACCGTGCGATAGGTCTCCGCCCAAAACGAGCGCGGCGCCAGATCCTTCACCCAGCGCTCGTATTGCGGCCGAGCATTCTGCCGGATCTGGGTCTTGATCGGACCCGGCTCGATCAAAATCACCTGTATCGGTGCGCGTGCCATCTCGAGCCTCAGCACATCCGTATAGCCCTCGAGGGCGAATTTCGACGAGATGTACGCGCCGCGCATCGGCAATCCCGTGAAACCGAGCACCGAGGAGTTCTGCAAGATCCGTCCGTGCCCCTGGGCCCTCATCGTCGGGATGACCCGCCGGGTCAGCTCGTGCCAGCCGAAGAAATTCGCTTCGAACAGCTCGCGCAGCCCATCGGTGGGAAGATCCTCAAGGGCGCCCGGGCAAGCAAATGCGCCATTGTTGAACAGCGCATCGAGCCGCCCACCACTGCGCCTCAGCGCCTCCTCGACCGCCGCCGCGATCGTTTCCGTCTTCTGATAATCCAGCAGAAAGCTCTCCAAACCCTCAGATCGGAGCCGGGCGCAGTCGGCCTCCTTGCGGCATGTGGCGAAGACCCGCCAGCCCCGTGCCTGCAGCGCATGGGCCGCGTGATGGCCGATCCCCGATGAACAGCCGGTGATCAGAACCGTCCGCCGTGTCTCGACCGCAGCCGCCGGCTGCGCCTCCGGGTGCGTCGCCGTCGTTGTGTCGCTCACATCCATCATGCCCTCCTTCGCCGGCCCCGGTCGGTGTAGCGCATCCCTTCGGCGCCGCGAAGCCCATGCCGTGCGCTCCGCCGCCTCAGCGCCGCTTGCGCCGTCCGCCCGCCGTCCGGCTATGAAAGCTCGGGGGCTTGTCCGCCACCCAGGCAACGAATTTCGCAATCCGCGGATGCGCCCGCAGGGCCGCGATCGTGTTGTAGCGCCGGGCGAGCTCGGCCTCCGTCAGCGCCGCATGAATCTCGTTGTGGCAGATCTGGTGGAGCCGCACCGTGGGTCCGTGCCGCCCGCCCTTAAGCTTCGGCACCAAATGATGGAGGCTCTGCTTGGCTTCAGGCGGGATCGGACGGTCGCAGAGCGGGCAAATCGGGTCGCCGCCCGCGCGCGCCGCCGCGACGGGCACCCACCAAGGCACGCCAGCGGGCCTATCCTCCCAATCCTCGCTCATACCCCGCGACATAAGCCGGTGGCGCCACCCCTGCCAGGGGGCTTGCGCCCACGCGCCGCTCGGGTGAGACAACCCTGTCGTGGCTGCGGGAGGATGGCAGGATGCAGGGGCAGGCGGACGCGCAAACCCATGTCGAGAGCTGGACAGAGTGGGATCCGCTCGTCCATGTCATCGTCGGCCGGGCCGATGGTGGTCATGTGCCCGCGCCAGAACCGGCGGTCGATGCCAAGATTCCCCAAGACAGCGATATGCGCGGCGCGGCGGGTCTGCGTCCCCAGGAAAGCATCGATCGGGCCAACGCGCTGCTCGACAGCTTCGCCGGCTTGCTCGAGGCCCGGGGCATCCGGGTCGATCGCCCCACCCCGCGCGACTTCGCCGAGCCCGTGCTGACCCCGGATTTCCGGACCCCCCACCAGTTCGGTTGCATGCCGCCGCGGGATGTGCTGCTGACCGTCGGCCGGGAAATCGTCGAGGCGGCGATGTCCTACCGCTGCCGGTGGTTCGAATACCTCTCCTATCGGCCGTTGCTGAACCGCTATTTCGACGAGGATCCCGGGTTTCGCCATTCTGCGGCCCCGAAGCCGCAGCTGACCGACGCCGCCTACCGGCCCGAATTCGCCCAAGGCGAGATCGACGAAGCAACTCGGCTCGCCTGGATGAACGACCGGCGCTATGTGACCGCCGCGACCGAGCCGCTGTTCGATGCCGCGGATGTGCTCAAATTCGGCCGCGATCTCTTCGTCCAGCATGGGGCGACGACCAACCTCAAGGGAATCGATTGGCTGCGCCGGCATTTTTCTGACCACCGGTTGCATGTGCTCAACTTTCCCGGCGACCCCTATCCCTGCCACATCGACACGATCTTCACCCCGATCCGCCCCGGTCTGGTGCTGGTCAATCCGCATCGCCGGCCGACGGCTGAGCAGCTCGCCGTCTTCCTGCGCAACGGCTGGGAGATCGTGGACGCCGCGCCCCCGGCACACAACGCGCCGCCGCCCCTGTGCTTCTCGACCGTGTGGCTGTCGATGAACGTTCTGGTGCTCGATCCCAAGACCGTCTGCGTCGAGGCCTCGGAGGTGCATCAGGCCGACCAGCTCGACCGGCTGGGGATGGAGGTCGTCCCGGTGGAGTTGCGGGGGGCCTATGCGTTTGGCGGCGGGCTCCATTGCTGTACCGCGGATGTGCGCCGGCTGGGCAGCCGCGAGGACCATTTTCCGAAGGGTTGAGCGTGGGGTTGGCTGTGGTGCCGGCCCGCCTCCTCCCTCCGCCCACCCACCCAGGGGTGGTGGGGGGCCGGCCTTGACCTGCGAGACCTGCGACATCGCCATTCTGGGAGCGGGACCTGCCGGGCTCGCGGCCGCCGAAGCGGTGCTGGCGGCAGGCCGGCGGCCGGTGCTCTTCGAGGCCAAGCCGAGCCCCGCGCGCAAGTTCCTCATGGCTGGCAAGTCAGGGCTCAATCTCACCAAAGCCGAGCCGCCGGACCGGTTTTGCGCAGCCTTCGGCACGGCCGCCGATCGCCTGGCCCCGATGCTCGCGCGCTGCGGGGCCCAGGACGTTGTGGCCTGGGCCGAGGGGCTGGGCGAGCCGCTGTTCACCGGCTCCTCGCGGCGCGTGTTTCCGGTGGCGATGAAGGCCTCGCCCCTCTTGCGCAAATGGCTCGGACGCCTCGGCGATGTCGAGCTCAGGCGACGGTGGCGCTGGGTCGGTTGGGCCGGCGACACGCTCCGCTTCGACACCCCCGACGGCCCCCGCGACCTCCGCGCAGGCGCCACGATTATGGCCTTCGGCGGTGCCTCTTGGCCGCGGTTGGGATCGGATGGCAGCTGGGTTCCGCTGCTTTCGGCGGAAGGCGTGGCCATCTCGGCGTTCCGACCTGCCAATATGGGCTTCGACGTCGCCTGGTCCGCCCATTTCCGCAACCGTTTCGCCGGTACGCCGGTCAAGACGATCGCGCTGTCCGCGGGCGCGACCACGGCACGCGGGGAGTTCGTCATCACCCAGGCGGGTATCGAAGGCGGGGCCGTTTACGCTGTCTCCGCTGCGTTGAGGGACCGCCTCGCCACCGACCCCGTCGTCCGGGTCGATCTCGCACCAAGCCGGCGCGAGGCCGCGCTGGCCGTAGCATTGGCCAAGCCCCGGGGCCGCGACAGCCTGGCCAACCACCTGCGCAAGCGCGCGGGGATCGCCGGCGTGAAGGCGGGGCTTTTGCGCGAGATGGCCCCAGAGGCGCTGAGCGGCCCGGAGGCGACGGCGCGGGCGATCAAGGCGCTGCCCCTGCGGGTGGTCGCTGCGCGGCCGCTTGCGGAGGCGATCTCTTCGGCAGGTGGCGTCGCCTGGGACGCGCTCGACGCCAACCTGATGCTCACCGCGCGGCCCGGTGTCTTCTGTGCCGGTGAGATGATCGACTGGGAGGCCCCGACGGGGGGCTATCTGCTGACCGCCTGCCTGGCGACCGGCTTTCACGCCGGGCGCGCGGCGGCAAGCTGGGTCGACCGTCCCGGCACACCTCAGCCCCGGATCGGGCTATGCGCGACCGCCCATCCTGCCGACACGACGCGCTTGCCGCGCATCCCGGCCCATGGGACCCTCGGCCACACCTCATCCCGCGACCCTGGAGACAGTCCATGATCCGCAGCCTCCCCCGCGCCGCCCTGATGCTCTGTGCCGCCGCCACCGTTGCCGTCGGCCAAACCCAGCATCCCCCCGAGGTCCCGCCGCAGCTGGAGATTGCAGGCGCCGTGGCCCGACCACAGGCCCTCACCCTCGAAGCGCTCGCGACCTTCCCCACGGCCGAATTGGTCACCACCACGCCGTGGCACGAAGGCGCCGGCCCCCAGAGCTTCGCCGGCTTCTCGGCACTGGCGGTGCTCGACGCAGCCGGGCCGCAGGGTGAGATCTTCGTCTTCACCGCCCTCGACGGCTACGAACTGGACGCGCCGCGGGAGATGCTCGTGCGCTTTCCGGCGCTCTTGGCAACCGAGCTCAACGGCGCGCCCCTGGATCCGGAGACCTACGGGCCCTTCTGGCTTGTCTTCCCTTATGACGAGATCCCGGAAGACGCGCGCGAAGCCTATGCCGCCATCAGCGTCTGGGCCCTCGACCGGATCACGGTGCGCGCCGCGGAGTGAGCCCCCGCCTCAGCCGTCCTGCGCCAGATGGGACAGCCCTCGGGACCGGGCGAGGGTGGCTTGGCGCTGCCGCTCGGCGAAGCGCGCCCGATCCGCCGCGCTGTAGTTGCCGATGCAGGACGGGCAGCTCACGCCGGGGCGCCAATCCGGGCTTTGCCGCGCCTCGACGGAGACCGCGCCGCCGCAGGCATGGCACAACACATGGCTCCCAGGCGCCAGACCGTGGCCCACAGCGACACGGCCGTCGAACACGAAGCACTCACCGCGCCACCGGCTTTCCGCCGGCGGGATCTCGGCGAGATAGGCAAGGATGCCGCCCCTTAGATGGCGCACCTCTGGAACGCCTGCGCCGAGGAGAAAGCTCGACGCCTTCTCGCATCGGATCCCGCCGGTGCAATACATCGCGACGCGCTTGCCGGCGAGCTGAGGCGCCGCCGCGGCCCACCAGGCGGGAAAGTCGCGAAAGCTGGGCGTCTCAGGGTCCAACGCCCCGGCAAAGCGCCCGATCGCGACCTCGTAGTCGTTGCGGGTGTCGATCACCACAGTGTCCGGATCCGCGAGAACCGCATCCCAGTCGGCCGGCGCGACATAGGTGCCGACCCGGGCGCGCGGGTCGACCCCCGGCTGTCCGAGGGTGACGATCTCCCGCTTCACGCGGATCTTGAGACGGCGAAACGGCATCTCGCTTGCCACGCTCCGCCGCCATTCCAGATCGCCGAAGCCGGCCACTGCCCTGATCGCCCCGATCAGCCGATCGATTCCCTGGCCTGACCCGGCAAGCGTTCCGTTCATGCCCTCCGGTGCGACCAGAAGGGTCCCCCGCAAGCCGCTTGCCCGCGCGACCGCCTCAAGCCTGGCCGCAAGCCCCTCAGGCTCCGCCACGGGCGCGAAGCGGTAAAAGCCGGCAATGGTGATCTCATCGGCACCCATCACGCAGGCCGCTTACCGCCGGTCCGCGGGTTGGATCAATCCCCAACGGCACCACGTCAGCGCCGGCTAGCGGACCACCAGCACGGAGCAGGTGCTGTGCAGCGCCACCGAGGCGGAGCGGGAGCCGAAGAGGTAGTCGTCGATCCGCGGCCAATGGCTCGCCATAACCACCAGATCGCAGCGGAATTCCTCCGCGGCGCGGCGCACTTCGGTCGCCACCGTGCCGCCGATGTTGAGCACGCCGTCCATCTTCAAGCCCTCGCCTTCGCGATCCACAAGGGCTTGGAGCTGCGCCTCGAGCATCCCCTCATCTGTCGGCGTCTGCGGCTCGGGGGTGACGGAAATCAAGAGGATCTCCGCGCCATCCATCTTTGCAAGACGCTTGGCGATCGTCAGTGCCTTCTCGGCGATCTGGGGTTCCGCGAGATCCACCGGGACCAAAATCTTCCTGAACATCGGTTCTCCCCATGATCGCCCTCGTCGACCGTCTCGGACCAGCGCGGGCAACTGCGCGATTCCGCCTGCGCGCTGCCCCATTCTGACGGCAAAATCGGCCGCCGACCACTGCCCAGCGCTTGGTTTTGGAACACCCATACGCTATTCGGCATTGTCCCGTGCCGATCTCGGCCCGATCTCCGCCCGGCTGACGGCAAGCGTTGAGGAGGACGCGCCCATGCCGGTCGAAGAGGAGACGGAGCAGCGGCTCGTGATTGTCCTGCGCCAGCGTTTCATGCAGGTGTTTACGTTAATCTTCGCTGGCGTGACGACCGCGATAGGCCTGGGGCTGATCGAGGCGGAGGGCGCAAACCTCGCGCTCTACGCGGCCCCTGTGGTCTGGGCGATCGCCGCGTTCCTGAGCTTCAAGGTGGCCGTCGTGTTCGATCGTGCCGAGTCGCGTGTGACGCGCGTGCTCAGCTGGCCGTTCATCGTCGCGTCGGTCAGGTCTGTCCCATTGAATGCGGTTCTCGGTGCGGAGATCCTTTCGGCGGACGGCGGCGAGACCGAACGGTTGGTGCTGCACACTCTGGACGGAGTGTTTTCGCTCGACTTCGGGGCGGCGACAGGGTCGGACCCGGATGCGCTCGCGGCAATCCAGGCGTGGCTGGACCGGGATCGAGGGACTTGACGGTCTCGGCGCGGGGACGCTATGAGCTCCCCATGGAGGCTTAGGGCTTCCAATCTCCGATCAGGAGGTAGCCGTCGGTCAGCGCGTTGCGCCCACCGGCGTGTTTTGCGTTGTGGCCTAGCTCTGAGGGCCCCACCTTTATGGCATGGGGTGTCATGACCCGTCACGACGGAGGAGAGAGCGATGTTCGAAAGCCTGTCCGGACGGCTGTCTGGCGCGCTGGAAAAGCTGACCGCCAAAGGCGCGCTGACCGAGGCCGATGTCTCGACCGCGCTGCGCGAGGTGCGCGTGGCGTTGCTCGAGGCGGATGTCTCGCTCCCCGTTGCGCGCAAATTCATCAAGGACGTCAGCGAGAAGGCGACCGGCCAGGCGGTGCTGAAGTCCGTCACGCCCGGCCAGATGGTCGTCAAGATCGTCCATGACGAGATGGTCAAGATGCTGGCCGGCGAGGGCGATGGGCAAACCGGCGCGCGGCTGAAGATCGACAGCCCGCCGGCGACGATCCTGATGGTCGGCCTCCAGGGCTCGGGGAAGACCACCACCACCGCGAAGCTCGCAAAGCGCTTGAAGGAGCGCGAGGGCAAGCGGGTGCTCATGGCCTCGCTCGACACCCGTCGCCCCGCTGCGATGGAGCAGCTGGCGACCCTCGGCCTGCAAAACGCGATCGACACGCTGCCGATCGTTCAAGGCCAGGATGCCGTCGCCATTGCCAAGCGGGCCAAGCAGCAGGCGATGCTTGCAGGCTTTGACGTGGTGATGCTCGACACCGCCGGCCGTCTCTCGATCGACGACGAGCTGATGGCCGAGGTCGAAGCGGTGCGCGACGCTGCCAAGCCAAACGAGACGCTCTTGGTCGTCGACGGGCTCACCGGCCAGGACGCGGTGAACACCGCAGAGAATTTCGACGGGCGGATCGGGATCTCGGGCGTCGTGCTGACAAGGATGGACGGCGACGGCCGCGGCGGTGCGGCGCTGTCGATGCGCGCGGTGACCGGCAAGCCGATCAAATTCGTCGGGGTGGGCGAGAAGGCGGACGCGCTCGAGGAATTCCACGCCGAGCGTGTGGCGGGGCGCATCCTCGGCATGGGCGACATCGTCTCTCTCGTCGAGAAGGCCCAGGAGCAGATCGAGCAGGCCGAAGCGGAGCGCATGATGAAGCGCTTCCAGAAGGGCCGCTTCGACATGAACGACCTCAAATCCCAGCTCGAGCAGATGCAGAAGATGGGGGGCATGGACGGCATCATGCAGATGCTCCCCGGCATGGGCAAAATCGCCAAGCAGATGGGCGAGCAGGGTGTCGACGACAAACTCCTGAAGCGCCAGATCGCAATCATCCAGTCGATGACCAAAGAGGAGCGCAAGAAGCCGGAGGTGCTGAAAGCCAGCCGCAAGGAGCGGATCGCCAAGGGATCGGGCATGCAGGTCCAGGACGTCAACAAGCTCCTGAAAATGCACCGTCAGATGGCCGACATGATGAAAAAGGTCGGCAAGATGGGCAAACGCGGCATGGCGGGCCTGATGGGTCAGATGATGGGCGCGGGGGGCGGCATGCCGGCTCTCGGCGCACCCGGCATGGGCGGCATGGGCAGCTCGGGCGCCCTGCCGTCGGCCCCGGGCGAGCCGCCGGCACAAGGCTCTGCGGGCAGCGGGCTCCCGGGCCTTCCGGGCGGGCTCGGCGGGCTCGGGTCTCCCGGCGGCATGCCGGGGATGCCCGGTCTCGGCGGCGGCCTCGCGGGGCTCGGGATCGGCAAGGGCAAGGCGAAAGCCAAGGGCAAGGGGCGCAAGCGGTGAGCCTGCGCATCGACATCCCCGAGATCGCCACCGACCGGCTTGTGCTGCGCGGGCCGCGGCTGGCGGATATCCCGGCCTGGACCGCGTTTCTCGGCTCGGAGCGGGCGCGCTTCGTTGGCGGACCGCTGGATGCGGAGACCGCCTGGCGGGTGTTCGCAACAATCTCGGGGCACTGGCTCCTGCGCGGCTATGGCGCCTTCGTCTTTGCGCTGAGGGGTGACGACCGGGCGATCGGCTGGGCCGGCGCCTGGCATCCCGCCGGCTGGCCGGCTTGCGAACTCACCTACACACTGTGGGACCCGGACCTCGAAGGACGCGGGCTTGCCGCCGAGGCGGCGCGCGCCGCGCGGGCCTTTCTTCAGGGGCTCGGGATCGGGCGCCTTATGAGCTATGTCGATCCGGCGAATATCCGCTCGGTCCGGCTCGCCGAGCGGCTCGGCGCGGAGCGCGATACGGCCGGGCCGCCGGCGCGCTTCCCCCAAGCCATCGCCTTTCGCCACCCGGCACCGGAACGCGCGGCATGATCCCCACTCTGACCACAGAGCGGCTGAGGTTGCGTCCGCTGCGCGAGGGCGATCTCGACGCCTTCGTCGCCTTCTACGCATCGCCCGCCTCGGCGTTCTACGGCGGGGCTTGCGACCGGGCAGATGCCTGGCGGCGGATGGCGAGCTATGCGGGCTCCTGGGTCCTGAAGGGCTTCGGCCCATTTGCGGTGGAGAGCCGCGCGGCGGGCGAGTTCTTAGGCATGGTGGGCCCTTGGGCTCCCGAGGGATGGCCAGAGCCCGAGATTACCTGGATGCTGCTCTCGCGGGCGCAAGGCAAAGGCTACGCCACCGAGGCAGCCGGCGCGGCGCTCGACTTCGCCTATCGCAGGCTCGGCTGGCCAACCGCGGTCTCAGCCATCAACCCCGACAACACCCCGTCGCTCCGGCTCGCGGAACGGTTGGGGGCCTGCTTTGCCTATGAGACCGTGATCCGCGGCGGCGAGGGGGTGCATGTCTACCGGCACCGAGCACCGCAGACCCGGCGGGCGGGGGGGAAGCAATGACCCCCGCAGCTCTCGGCATCCCCATGCTGGAGACCGATCGGCTGCGGCTGCGCGGCCCCGAGGCGCGGGACTGGCCAACCTATTCCGAGTTCTTCGGCGATGCGGAGGCCTCGCGGTTCTACGGCGGGCCGTTGCGCCCGGAGCAGGCCTGGAAACGGCTTGCGCAGGACATCGGCCACTGGGCGCTCCGGGGCTACGGCATCTGGATCGTCGAGCTTCAGGAGAGCGGGCAGGCGATCGGCGGCACCGGCCTCCATTGGGCCGAGGGCTGGCCCCGTCGCGAGCTCACCTGGTGGCTGACCGCCGAGGCCCGCGGCCATGGTTACGCCCTCGAAGCATCGCGCGCGGCCATCGAGCATGCGGTTCGGCGTCTGGGTTGGGATCCCGTGGAGACGCATATGGCGGACGACAATGCCCCGGCACGGGCGCTGGCGCTGCGCCTGGGCGGCCGGGTGATTGCGCGCGAACCCTTTCCGGACGGGCTGTGGCGGGATGTCTATGCCCTGCCGGCAATACAGGAGGGAACCGCGTGACGACGGACACTGGAGACGATACGGCGCGCGCCGAGGCGCTCCTCGGCGCAATGCGGCACTCGATCGACAATCTGGACGCGGTGCTGATCCACACGCTGGCAGAGCGCTTCCGATGCACCCAGGCGGTGGGACATCTGAAGGCCGAGCACGGCCTCCCCCCGGCAGACGCGGACCGCGAAGCGCGCCAGATCGCTCGCCTCGAGCGCATGGCGCTGGAGAGCGGCCTCGACCCCGATTTCGCCAAGAAGTTCCTCCGCTTCGTCATCGACGAGGTGATCCGCAACCATCGCAAAGCCCAATCGGGCGGCGAAGACCGTTCCTGAGACAGGCACAGACCCACACGAAAGGATACCCATGGCCATCAAGATCAGGCTCTCCCGGGGCGGCTCGAAAAAGCGCCCCTTCTACCGCATCGTCGCTGCCGACAGCCGGATGCCCCGAGACGGGCGCTATATCGAGCGGCTGGGGACCTATAACCCGCTCCTGCCCAAGGACAGCGAAGAGCGCGTGAAAATGGATATGGAGCGGGTGCAGCACTGGCTCGGCCAGGGTGCCAAGCCGACCGACCGGATCCAGCGCATGCTCGAAGCCGCCGGCGTCCTGGAGAAGACCGAGCGCAACAACCCCAAGAAGGCCGAGCCGGGCAAGAAGATGGCCGAGCGCGCGAAAGAGCGTGAGGAGAAGCGGAAAGCCGCCGAGGAAGCCGCCCGCGAGGCCGAGGAGGCTGCGAAGGCCGCCGCCGCTGAGAATGCCGCGGGCGAGGGTGCGGCTGAGGAAGCCGCGGCGGGCTAAAGCTGTCGGCGCGCGCTCCGAGATGAGCCAGATGGCCTGTGCCGAGGACGTCCCGATGGTGCTGGTCGGCGCAATCGCCGGCGCATTCGGCGTGCGCGGGGAGGTCCGGCTGAAGAGCTTCTGTGCCGACCCCGCCGCCATTGAAACCTACGCACCTCTGTCGGATGCGGGCGGGCGTCTCTTCGAGGTGACCATCACCCGGCCCGTCAAAGGCGGATATGCCGCATGGCTTTCGGGGGTGGGTACCCGCGAGGCGGCGGAAGCCCTGAAAGGCACGGAGCTTTACGCCCCGCGCGCCCGGCTTCCCGCGCTTGACGAGGACGAATTCTATCACGCGGATCTCGTCGGGTTGGAGGTATGGGACACCGGCGGCGCGGTGCTCGGGCGCATCCGGGCGATCCACGACCACGGCGCTGGCGATGTCCTGGAAGTTATGAAATCGGCGGGCGGCGAACTGCTGCTGCCCTTCACCCGCGTGGCGGTACCCACGGTGGACCTCGCCTCTGGCCGCGTGATCGTCGACCCACCGCCGGGGCTGCGCGAGGACGATCCTCCGGAGGCGGAGGCAGATCCATGAGCGAGCGTCCAGACTTCCCCGCCCTTTACGAGGCGCTGCTGACCGAGGTCCGTCGGGTGTTTCGAGAGGAGTGGAACCCCATCGGGATCGCGGGCCTGCCCTATAGCGAATACGACGCCTATGCCCCGCCGGTTGCCCATCTCCTGGCCGCGGGCGAGCCCCTGGCGCGGATCCATGACGCCCTGACCGCAACGCTTGGGGACCTGGGCCTGGCAGCAGGCCACGCGGCGGACCCGGCCCGCATATGGGATATCGCCCAGCAGCTGACGGCGCACGCCGACGCGCTTCGACACGACACGAGAAGCACAGGCCCCTTGCGCCTTGTGCCTGAGCTCTGCGTCACCGATTTCGCCATGAGCCTCGAGGTCTATACCCAGGTCTACGGCTTCTCGCGCGCCTACGAACGGCAGGGCTTCGCCCTGTTGGAACTCGGCCCGGTGGCGGTCATGCTGGAACAGCTTCAGGCGGACAGCTGGCTGCTCGCCCCTGCCGACTGGCCGCTCGGGCGTGGCATGAATCTGGAGATACCGGTGCCTGCGCTCGACCCGCTGCTGACGCGCGCCTCGGCCCGAGGCATGACGCCGTTCTGGGAGCCAGAGACGGTGTGGTACCGCGCGGGACCCATCTATCTCGGGCAGTACCAAGCGATCTTCGCCGATCCGGATGGCTATCTGCTGCGCTTTGCGGAAGACTTGGGGGCGGCAACGACCCCACCGGAGGGCGCGCGGGTGTCCGAATGATCCCTCCCGTTTCAGAGACCGCGCGGGTCCATCCGTGCCCAAGTGACGCGGTGGACCCCGCAGAAATCACAGTGTCGCGCGACACCGATCAGGCCATCTGGCGCGCCGCGTCTAGAGATGCGCGGTCCCTCGGCAAGCGGCGGCAAACAGGCGGTCGCTGCGCCCCGCGCGAGGTCGAGGTGATGTCGACGCTCTCCCGTCCGTTCCGGGGCCGAGGCTACGCCACCGAGATCGCCCGCTTATGGGTGGCCCATGCTTTCGGCGAGTTGAAACTCCGATGCCTCGTCACGGCGCCTCAGCGCGATAACCGGGCGTCCGTCGCGGTTCTCATGCGCCTCGGCGCCCGCAGCTTCGATGACCGGCGCGACCCCGACACGCTGATCTGCGTCCTCGCGAACGAGAGCCTCACCCAGCCGGAGCGGCTTGCATGACCGATCCAGCCCCACCCCGCTCCCACGGGATGCTGCAGCCCCGGCTGTCCGCGAGCCCCCGTCCGCTGATGGCGAACCGGCGGCGCGCCGGCGTCTTCACCGCCCGGGTGCTGACCCTCTACCCGGAAATGTTCCCAGGGCCCTTGGGCATCTCGCTCACCGGAAAGGCACTGGCCGCGGGGCTTTGGGCACTCGAGCCTCTGGACATCCGCCGTTTCGCACGCGATAAGCACCGCACGGTGGATGACACACCCGCAGGCGGCGGACCGGGCATGGTCCTCAAGCCGGACATTGTCGCCGCCGCCATCGACTTTGCCGGCCGGGATGCGCCTGAGGATCGGGTGCGTTGGCCGGTTTTGGCGCTTTCGCCACGGGGCCGTCCGCTGGACCAGGCGCGCGCGCAGGAACTTAGCGGTGCCGCGGGGGTGACCCTCGTTTGCGGCCGCTTCGAGGGGATCGACGAGCGGGTCCTCGAGGCCCGCCGGGTCGAGGAGGTCTCGATTGGCGATTTCGTCCTTACGGGGGGCGAGATCGCGGCCATGGCCTTGCTCGACGCGGTGCTGCGACTGATCCCGGGCGTGCTTGGCAATGCCGAGAGCACGCAGGACGAGAGTTTTTCGCGGGGGCTTCTCGAGCACCCGCAGTATACACGGCCACAACTTTGGGAGGGCCGTGGAATTCCGGAGATTCTCCTCTCCGGTCACCATGGGCGGATCGCCGACTGGCGGCGCGCCGAAGCCGAGAGGCTGACCAAGGAGCGGCGTCCCGACCTCTGGCGGGCCTATCTCGCACGGCGAGACGGTGCCGATGGAGACCGAGAGCTCTCGGACGCAGGAAGCCCCGCGGTAAGCGGGCCAGACGAGGATTGAGCGATGAACCTTCTCCAGCAGTTGGAGGTCGAGCATATTGCAGAGCTCGGCAAGGCAATTCCCGATTTTGCGCCGGGCGACACCGTGCGCGTCGGCTTCAAGGTGACCGAGGGCAGCCGCACCCGCGTGCAGAACTTCGAGGGCGTGTGCATCGGCCGCCGCGGCGGCAGCCAGCTCTCCGCCTCTTTCACCATTCGCAAGATCAGCTTCGGCGAAGGGGTTGAGCGCGTCTTCCCACTCTACTCGCCGCAGATCGATTCGATCACCGTGGTGCGGCGCGGCAGGGTGCGTCGGGCGAAGCTTTACTATCTCCGGCAGCGCCGCGGCAAATCGGCCCGGATCGCCGAGAAGACGAACTACCGCGAGCTCAAGCCCAGGGGCACCGGGGCCGCACCGGAGACGCCGGCGGAGTGATCCGCCCGCGGGGCTCTGCTGCGATCGGGCCAGGGCAGGCCTTGTGTGGGTCAGGCGCGCAAGCGCGCCTCGATCTTACCGGTTAAGGTCGCAGCATCCTGTGCCGAGGGGCAGAAGATGAAATTGTTGGCATAGCGCATTTCGCGGCGAGAGACGGGTCTGGACAGCTCCGCGACAGGTTGCATATCCGCCGAGAAGTCGGAGAGCGGGCGGCACGTCCCGTTGAGGATGAAGAACCCGGTATAACCGTGGCGCTCGAAAAACGCCGTTGCTTCGGTCATAGCCCCGGCGCGGTGGCGCTCCTCGATTTCGACGAGTACCCGGGGCCGGGCCTTGCTGATCAGAGCCTCGCCGCCCTTCAGCACGTTGACCTCATGGCCCTCGACGTCGATCTTGACGAAACCGATATCCCGATCAGCCAGCCGGTCGAGCCGATCGAGCGCCACCTCCTGCGAGCGCGTCTCCTGGGCCGAGCCACTGCCGGCCTTCTCCGACCCGATGGCCTCCAGGGTGCCGAGCGCGGCCAAAGTCACCCCGTCCTTCACCGGCGCATTGAGCATCGCGGTCCCGTCGCGATCCGATAACGCCGCTCGAGAGAAGATGAGCCGAGATCCTGCAAACCGCTCAAGCCGGTCGGCGCAATCGGCGTTCGGTTCGAAAGCGTAGACTTTAGGGCACAGCGACATCAATCGCAGCGTGTAACTGCCCATGTTGGCCCCAACATCGACCGCCTCTCGGTTGCGGTAAACCAAAAGATCGAGGACCAGCTCTTCGGTCTCCATCAATCTCGATGGCTTCACGCTGCGGAACACAAGCCACAAGCTACGATAGAAAGCGGGCGTCAAAGTCGTCAGCAGCCTATCGGCAGTCGTCAGCAAGGGCATCTCCTAGCTCGGCACATGGCCACATGGGCCCGGCATCGCCGGCAGACCCGCTGCGACTTGCCCCAGCGAGGTCAGTGTATCCGGCCCGCCACCCGCTCGATCGACTGATCGACCAGCGCCGCGGCGTGGTCCTCACCCAGTCGCTCGGCGATCACCCGGCCGGCCGCAGCCACAGCCACCTCGACAGCGCGGTCGCGCACCTCGCGCACTGCCTGCGCTTCTGCCTGGGCGATCTGCTCCTCGGCAGCCCGCAATCGCCGCGCAACCGATTGCTCTAAATCCTGACGCGCTTTGGCGGCGGCGATCTCCGCCTCTTCCTTGGCATGCGCGACAATATCTTCTGCCTGGGCCGCGACCTCTTTCTGCTTGCGCTCGAATTCGGCGAAGGTCGCCTGAGCCTCCTCGCGCAGCCGGCGGGCTTCCTCAAGCTCGCGCCGGATCCTGTCAGCCCGATCGTCGAGGGCTTTCAGAACGAATTTGTGGGCGCCCATATAGAGCACGATCGCAAAAAACAGGGTGAGCCCGATCGCGACAACGATGTTGCTGTCGTAGAAGATGGCCATCTCGCGCTTCCCTCAGCCCAGTTCCGCTTTGACTGCGGCCTGAACCGCAGCCGGGTCGGCAATCTGCGGCGTCACCGCATCGACAAGGGCACCGGCGGTTTCGACCGCCACCGCCTCGACGCTCTCCATGGCGCTGTCGCGAATCTCCTTGATCCGCCGCTCCGACTCCGCCGCCCGCGCGGCGATCTCCTCATCGGCCCGCGCCATCTCCGCCTCGACATCGGCCCCGATCTGCGCCCGCGTCTCCGCCGCGATGGCCTGCGCCTTGCCACGGGCCTCCGCCAACGCCTTGTCGTACGCCCCCTGAGCTTCCTCCGCCTTGCGCCGGAACTCTTCCGCACGGTCGAGATCGTCGGCGATGGCGTCCGCTCGTTCCTCGATAACGCTCGAGATCCGCGGCAAAGCGATCTTGGTCATCAACTGGTACAGCGCGACCAGCGCGATCGCCAACCAGAAGATCTGGCTCGGCCTCGTGGTGAAGTCGAGCTGCGGTAGGCCACCGGGATCCGCAGCCTGCGTCGCGTGGGCGAGCTCGCCCTCAAGCGTTTCGGATGCCCTCACGGCCTCCTCTGGCCCGGACGCGCCGTCCGGAGGGGCGGCGCAACAGTCGTGTGCGGCTCCGCAGGAGCCGCGCCGTCAACGAGGCCGCCGACGGTCTCAGACGGCGAAGAGCAGGAGGATCGCGACGACGAGGCCGAAGATCCCGAGCGCCTCGGCGAAGGCCAGGCCGATGAAGAAGTTGGGCGCCTGGCTCGCGGCGGCGGCGGGGTTCCGCAGCGCGCCCGCGAGGTAGTTGCCCGCGACATGGCCGATGCCGACGCCGGCCCCCGCCATAGCGAAGCAGGCGAGGCCCGCACCGATGAACCTGCCCATATCGGCGATGCTACCTTCCATCTCACTCTCCCTTGGATGATGGATTGAGAACTGGGGATCCCACCCGTCAGTGCATGTGAAGCGCGTCGTTAAGATAGACGCAGGTGAGGATCATGAAGACGTAAGCCTGGATGAAGGACACGAGAAATTCGAGCGCCGTCATCCCCACCAAGCCAACCAGCGGCAGGAAAGCGAGCGCACCGATGCCGCCCGCAACCATCATCGAGAAAAGTCCGGCAAACACCTTCATCACCGCGTGGCCTGCGAGCATGTTGGCGCCCAAACGAACCGAATGGCTCACCGGGCGCACGAAATACGAGATCAACTCGATCACGCAGAGCACCGGGCGCAGCCAGCCTGGCGCGTCCTTAGGCCAAAAGAACCCAAGAAAGCCGAGGCCGTGTTTATGAAAGGCGATTGCCGTTACGCTGACGAAGACCCCGAGCGCCATGGTAACGGTAACCGCGAAATGCGCGGTCGGCGTAAAGCTCCCAGGGATCATCCCCAGCATGTTACAGAACAGGATGAAGGTGAAGAGGGTGAAGATGTAAGGGAAATACTTCACACCCTCGTCGCCGCAGATGTCGTAGAGCGTTTGCCGCACGAAGCCGTAGAGCAGTTCGGCGACCGATTGCGTGCGGGTGGGCACCAGAGCGCGGCCACGGGTACCGAAAATCGTCAGCGCCGCGATCGCCGCAACGGAGATGGCCATCCAGATCGTGGAATTGGTCACGGATAGTGGCGTGAGATCGCCGCCGAAGATCGGCGAGATCACGAATTGATCCATCGGGTGGATGAAGCCCTTCTCCGCGCTTCCAGCCGCCATCTCGCCTGCCCCTCTCGCCCCCGGCGCCTAAGCTTGATGCCCGGCGCCGCCGTTTTCGGACCTCTCGCCCTCGCCCCGCCGCTCCATCTCGCGGCTCGACCGGATCACGATGCGGAAGCCCGCCACGAACCCGAGAATGCCGAAGATGATCAAAAAGATCGGCAGCGTGCCGAAGAGCGTATCGATCACCCATCCCATCAGGCCGCCAACCAGAACGCCGACGACCAACTCGGTCACCATGCGCCAGGCGAGAGACCCGGCCTTCACCTCCTCGCCGAGGCTGGAGCGTTCCGGCCTCTGACGTGCGCGTGCGGCGTCGATCTGGGCGCCTAACCTACCGAGGTCGCTGGGATCGTGGGGCTCGTCGCCCATCCATCTCCCTCCGGCAGCAGCGCCTGCAAACCCGAGCCACAAGTCGCTCGCAGGCTGCTTAAGGAGGGGGGGTGCGCCTGTCAATGGGCGGCATCGGCACCTCTTGCGTCAATCGGTCCGTCCGGCTGACGGTCCTGCGGCGCGGCTTGCGGCCCGGCGAGCGCGGCCCCGCCAGCGAGATCGACCGAGACGAGCCGGCTCACCCCGCGTTCGACCATCGTCACCCCGAACAGCCGATCCATCCGGCTCATGGTCAACGGATGATGGGTGATGATGAGAAACCGCGTGTCGGTGACCTTCACCATCTCGTCGAGCAGCGCGCAAAACCGCAGGATATTCGCATCGTCGAGCGGCGCATCGACCTCATCGAGCACGCATACCGGCGCCGGATTGGCCAAAAAAACCGCGAAGATGAGGGACAGCGCGGTCAGTGTCTGTTCGCCGCCCGACAGCAGCGACAACGTCGACAGCCGCTTGCCGGGTGGCTGGCAAAGGATCTCGATACCAGCCTCGAGCATGTCCTCTGAATCCACCAGCACAAGGCGCGCCTCGCCGCCCCCGAAGAGCGTGGCGAAGAGTTGATGGAACCGCTGGTTCACCTCTTCGAAGGCCGCACGCATCCGGCTCCGCCCCTCTCGGTTCAAGGTGCGCAGCGCGGTTCTCAAGCGATCGAGCGCGGCCTCCAGATCGGCCTTCTCGGCTGCGACCATATCCCGTTCGGCAGCGATTTCCGCCGCATCCGCCTCGGCGCGCAGATTGACAGCGCCCAAACCGTCGCGCTGACGGGTTAGCTTAGCGATATCCGCCTCGACCGCGGCAATCGGGCGCGCCGCCTCTGTCGCCAGATCGTAGGTCTCGCCGAGCGCTTCGGGAGTTACGTTGTAGGTGGCAAGGATCTCGGCAGCCTCGGTTTCGGCATGGGCACGGGCAGCGTCGCGGGCCGCCTCCCGTCGGCTCTTGGCCTCGCGACAGGCACCGGCCTCGGCTTCGCGCCGCCGGGCGGCCGCCTCCGCCGCGCGCAGATCCGCCTCGCCAGCGGCCAGGGCTGCGTCGGCGGCCTGCGCCCGTTGCTCGGCGGTCTTCAAGGCATGCGACAGCCGCTCCGTCTCCTGCGCGGCGGCGTCCGGATGCCCCACCGATGCCCGCACGGCGATTTCGGCCTCGGCGATCCTAGCCTGAAGCGCTGCCCGCCGGTCATGCGCCGCGGCGGCCCGCCGGCGCCACCCATGAACATCGCGTCGCAGCGTTGCGAGCCGCTTCTCGCGCCCTGCCTGCTCGCGCCGCAACACCTCTGCCCGTCCGCGTGCCTCGAACGCAGCGCGCCGCGCGGTGTCGCGCCAAGCTTTCGCCTGGGCGAGCCCGGCCTCACCGGATCCTGCGGCCGGGTCGTCGGCGTCGTCGGGGACCTCTGCCAGCCGCGCACGGGCCGCCCGCGCCGCGGCCGCAGCCGCTTCATGGTCTCGCTCCGCCGCCGCCGCGCGACGCGAGAGATCGGCCTCAACTGCGACGGCCCGGTCCCGCGCCATGGCTGCCTTGTCGGCCCTTCGCAGCGCGTCGCGCGCCGCAGCCGCCGCGGCCTCGGTCTGCTGTCTCGCGGCAGCGTCCCGCGCCCGCGCCTGAGCCAACGCCTTTGCCGAGGCGCGACTTTCCGCCGCCGCCGCATCCCGCCGGCGCTCGACCTCGCCGCGCGCCGCTTCGAGCGCCGCAAGCCGATTGCGCCGCGCCAAGCGACCCGCAGCCTCCGAAGCGGCATCTCCCGCTGCCCGGCGAAGACCATCCCAGCGCCACAGATCGCCGGCACGGCTGACAAGCCGCTGACCCGGGGCAAGCGCGGCCTGCAACCGCGCGCCCGCCGTCGCGTCGACCAAGCCCGTCAGCGACAGTCGGGGCCGCAAACGCTCTGGCCCCGAGATCAGCGCCGAGAGCGCCACCGCCCCCGCCGGCAGCGCTGGACAGGGATCCGGACACGCGGCGTCGGCCCACCCACTGCCGCCGATCTCGGGGGAAACGCCGAGCCCCAAATCATCGCCGATCGCTGCGGCAAGGGCAGCTTCGAGGCCCGCCGGCACTGAGACCTGGTCGATCATCGCATCCGCCACCGGCACTGTCTCCGCAAGCGCCGCAGACAGGGCCGCCAACTCGACCGACAGCGCCCTGGCCTCTGCTTGGGCGGAGGCGCCGGCGAGCTCCGCCGCTTCCGACAACTCCGCCGCCTTTGCGCGGGCTTGCCCGGCCGAGATTGCCGCCGCATCGGCCGCCTCGCGGCGCGCCAACGCCGCCGCCGCCGCGGCTTGCAGAGTGTCCGCTTCGGTCTGAGCCGCGGCCGCTGCCTCGGTCGCCCGCCGCAACGCCCCCGCCGTCTCGGCTACACACTGCCGCGCTGCAGCTGCCGCTTTTGCCGTCTCGTCAGCCGCACGGGCCGCCGCCGCACGCTCGGCGGCACGGGCGAGGGTCTCGGCGGCCAGACGATCATGCGCCACCTCCGCCTCGGCCACAGCCGCCTCGGCCAACTGCGCGGCCTTGCTCGCGGCCTCTGCGGCAGCCGGCGCGGCGGCCACCGCGTCTTCGAGCCGTGCGATCTCGGCGGCGGTCGCCATCTCGGCCGAGCTCGCCTCCTGGGCCAGCTCGATTTCGCGCGCCAGATCCGTCTCGGCCTCGGAAAGCCGGGACCGTGCGGCCGCAACCGCTGCCTGCGCTTGCGCCAGCTGATCGGCCTGTCGCTCGACCGCAAGCCCGGCACGCTGACGCACCGCGGCCGCGACCATCGCTTCCTCGCGAAGCGGCGCCAGCGCAGCCTCGGCGGCCGCCCGCCGCGCCACCGCATCGCGCGCCACCCGCTCCGCCCGAGAGGTCTCGACCACCGCCGCAGACAGGGCAGCCTCGGCATCAGTGGCGTCGCCCTCGGACTGGCGCCAACGCAGATAAGCCCGCAGGGCCTCAGCGCGCCGCAGCGCCTCAGCGATCTCCCGGTAGCGCTTGGCCTGCGCCGCCTGGCGGGAGAGCGTCCCGAGCCGCTGGTCGAAACCTGCGACCAGTTCCGACAGTCGGGAGAGATTCGCCTGGGTCGCGGCAAGCCGACGCTCGGCCTCCTGACGGCGCTGGAAAAGGCCGGCGACGCCGGCGGCCTCCTCGATCACCCGACGGCGGGTGGCGGGCCTTGCCGAGATCAGCTCGCCGATCTCGCCCTGGCGCACAAGGCCCGGCGACTGCGCACCGGTCGAGGCGTCGGCAAACAGCAACGCCACGTCCCGGGCGCGCGCCGGGCGGCCATTCACCCGGAAGGCCGACCCGGTGTCCCGCGCGATGCGGCGGCTGACCTCGATCTCGGGCACTTTCGCGAAGGGCTCCGGCGCGCGGCCCTCGCTGTTGTCGATCACCAGCGCGACCTCGGCGGCGTTGCGCGCAGGCCTGGCGGCCGAGCCCGCGAAGATCACGTTCTCCATCTCCGTGCCGCGCATCGCCCGGGCGCGGCTTTCGCCCATCACCCAACGCAGGGCCTCGAATAGGTTGGACTTACCACAGCCATTGGGGCCCACCACGCCGCTGAGGCCGGGCCCGATCTCGAGCTCGGTCGGGTCGACGAAGCTCTTGAACCCCTGAAGCCTCAGCCGGGTGAAGCGCACCGCTCCCGCCTCCCAATCACCGCCTGCGGGCAGGATGGGCGGTGCACAGGGCCGCTGTCAACTATGCCCACATGATATCGTGGGTAATGAGCGGGGGACCACCATATACCGTGGCCAAAGCCCCGCTCCGCCGAATTGCCGGCTCAGCCTTGCAGGGCGCCCTCGATCAGTTCGGAGAACTCCTCGATGTCCATATTCCCGCGATGCGCCTGCCCGTTGATCAGGAACGTCGGGGTGGACTGCACCTGGTCCCGCGCGGAATTCTCGCGGAAACCCTCGACCAGCGCCAGCGCCGCCTCGCGATCGGACAGGCAGGCCCGCATCCGCTCGGTGGTCAAGCCGTTGATGCGGCCGACCTTCATCAGCCCATCGACCACGTCGTCGGCACGCATCCAGTCGCGCTGGGCTTTCAGGATCGCATCGGTCAGGGGATAGAAGCCCGCCGCGCCGCCGCAACGCGCGACAATGGAAGCCCAGAGACCGAAGCGATCGAAATAGATCTCGCGCAGGACAAAGCGCACCTTGCCGGTGTCGACATAGCGCCGCTTGATCTCAGGCCAGGTGTCGATGTGGAAGTCCGCGCAATGGGGGCAGGTGAAGGAGGCATACTCGATAATGGTCACCGGCGCGTCGTCGGCACCGATCGCGACATCGCCGACCAGAACGCCGGTATCGCCGTCGGACGGCGTGGCGTCGGTGGGGGCGTCGGCGGTTGTGTCGGCAGTTGTGTCGGCATTTGGTTCGGGGGCGGTGGCGTCAGGGGTGTCCTGTTCCTGGGCGGGCGCGGGCAGCGCGGTGGCGGCCAGCAGGGCGAACGTGCCGCTGAAGAGGGCGCGGCGGTGAGGGTCGATCGACATGTCGGTCTCCTTGGCTGTCGCTTTCGATGTCATCTAGTCGTTCGGTCTTGCCGGGACAGCACCCGCGCCCCGAGCCGCTCCAACGCCGCTCGGAGCCCTGGCCGTCGGATCCCAGTGGCGAGTGCTTTGGCGCGATTGCGGGCGGCCTCGCTGGTCTCGAATTCTGGCGCCTCCGGTCCCCTGAAGCCAGCCTGTGCCTCCGAGAAGCCGCCAGGCCCGAGCTGTCGGATCTTCAGCCGCCCCACCGCGCGATACCCGTAATGTGCATTGATCCGCTCAAGGATCACTGGCCCGCTCGCCTCGATCTCCGGCCCGCGTCCGCCGGCGACCTCGAGCGTAAGCGTGGCCCCGAGCTGCGTGCCCCGGCCGTAGGAGATCGCCACAGGTCGGCAGAGCGGCGCGAGATCTGCGCCGACGATTTCCGGCCACCGCAACAGCACTTCGGGCTCCGCGAAGCCGCGGCGCGCCGCCGTATCGGCCAGCGCCTTGCTCAGGCCGGCGCCGGCCTGGCGAAAGCTCCGCTTACGATCCGTCCGCGTCCGGTCGTCGCCGCTCACCGATGGCGCCCCCCGCCCCTCTCGATCTTCCGATCCAAAGCGGATATCCGATCGGGACCATGAGGCAAGGCACGGCGCGCCAGCAGGCGATCACATCGGAGCGAGCGGCGGCCTTGGGCGCGGCGCTTCTCGACTGGTACGACACCCATGCCCGCGCGCTGCCTTGGCGCGTCGGTCCGGCGGAGAGGGCGGCCGGCTTGCGTCCGGACCCCTACCGCGTCTGGCTCTCCGAGATCATGCTCCAGCAGACCACCGTCGCCACCGCAACGGGGTACTTCGAGCGGTTCACCGAGCGCTGGCCCAGCCTTGACGCTCTCGCGGCTGCGGATCTGGAGACGGTGCTCGCGGCCTGGGCAGGGCTCGGCTATTACGCCCGCGCGCGAAACCTGCATGCTTGCGCCCAAGCAGTGGCCGCGGCTGGCGGACGCTTTCCCGAAACTGAGGCGGAGTTGCGACAGCTGCCGGGCATCGGGCCTTATACGGCCGCCGCGGTGGCGGCGATCGCCTTCGACCAACCGGCGGCCGTGCTCGATGGCTATATCGAGCGCGTGATGGCCCGGCGCTTCGCGGTTACGGCACCGCTGCCGGGGGGGAAATCGGAGCTTCGGGCGCGTGCAGGGGAGCTG
>JBHJGY010000105.1:0-23035 GCA_050331335.1 Pikeienuella sp. | reverse complement strand
CAGGCCCGCAGGGCCGGGGCGGCGCCCACCGCGTCGCGGGCCGGCGGCCCGGCGCGGCGGCCGCTGCTCACGGCGGCCGTCACCCTCGCGGCTTGCCTGCTCGGTGTGGCGATCTGGGGTGGGCACTCCTTCTATGGCTCCGCGACGGCGCCCAGCGGCTTCTCGCCCGCTTTCGAAACGTTGACAAGCCCGAAGGCCGAGGCGCTCCCCAATGTGCCGCTCTTCCGCGCGGTCCCCGCTGAGGGGGTCGGCCCGGAGGCGATCGCCGCGCTCGCTGAAGGGCTTGGGATGGCGCTCGGTCCCGGCGGCGCGGACGGCGATGTGGTCACCCTCGTCCCCCCCGAGGGCGCCGATCTCGCGGCGCTCGAAACGGCACTGGCCGCAAGCCCCGAGCTGGCCGGTGTCGTTCTGAGGCGCCCATGACGGCTGTGTTTCGAGCTTGCGCCCACCCGCGCGGGCACCCCCGTTTCGGCGGCTTTCGTCAGGGCGGCGCGGGCGTTGCCTTGTTGTGCGCTCTGGTTCTCGCCGGCTGCAGCGCGCGCGAGACACCGGTCGAGCCGGCCTCGACTGTTTCGGCCACACCCGCCTCCGACTGGCGGCTCGTGCCGGCGGACGAGATCTCTGGGCCGCAACACCTGGTCGTCACCGTCGCCCTTTCGCATCCAAGCGCCCTCGCCGAGCTCTCGGCGGCTCTCGAAGCAGACCATCCTGTCGAGCTGGTCGCCGAATGGCCGCTCAACGCTCTCAAGGTGCATTGCTTTGTCTTCCGTTTGAAGGGGGCGGAGGAGGCGCGGGCCGTTCGCGCGCGGCTCGTCGCCGATAGCCGGGTGCGCACGGTTCAGCAGATGCAGGAGTTCCAAACCCTCGGCGTGAGCTATCGCGACGAGCTGGTCGGCCTCCAGGCGGGACTCACCCTCACCGCGGCCCTCGAGGCGCACCGCTTTGCAACAGGGGCAGGGGTTCGCGTGGGCGTGGTCGATACCTTGCCCGATGCCGCGCATCCCGACCTGGCCGACCGCCTGAGCCTGGCGCGCGATTTCGTCGGACGTGGCGCCGCGCTTCGAGCCGAAGACCACGGCACCGCCGTTGCCGGGGTCATTGCGGCGGATGCGGCAAATGGTCGGGGCATGGTCGGCATGGCCCCGGGCGCAGAGATCCTGGCATTGCGCGGCTGCTGGGAGACCGCGCCGGGGGAGGCCGGACGTTGTTCGTCCTTCTCTTTGGCACGCGCGCTCAACTTCGCGCTGCTGAACGATGTCGACATCCTCAATCTCAGCCTGGGCGGGCCGGAGGACCCGCTGCTCGACGAGTTGATCCGTGCCGCGGTTTCTAAGGGGATCGTCGTGGTTGCGGCCCAGGGTGGATCGGACCGGGCGGATTTCCCTGCCTCCGCCGCGGGTACGATCGCCGTTGCCGGATGGCCTCTGAGGCCGGGAAATGCCGCTGGCATGGACAAGCCAACGGTCTTCGCGCCTGGCCGCGACATCCTCAGCACCGCACCGCGTGGGAGCTACGACTTTTTCTCCGGCAGCTCGATCGCCGCGGCTCATGTCAGCGGGATTGCGGCGTTGATCCGGGAGGTCCGGCCCGATCTCGGCCCGAGTGAGATCGGTGCTGCGCTGGTCTCCCGCGGGGCGCGCGGGGACCGACCCGTGGATGCCTGCCGTACCCTCGCCGATCTCGCGCCAGAGGGCGGGTTTGCCTGCGGCGGGAGCTGAGGCGCAGGCCACCGGTGCCGTCTCACCGGCTGTCATCAAAGCTTCGGAGATCCGTGACCGAATCGGCACCCACCCGGGCGACCCTGGCCTGAAATGATTGGACAGGGAGACAACGATGACCCGTGTGATCCGCATCAAAGCGTTTTTTGCCGCCGCGATCCTCGCTGCAGGAACTGCAGCGGCCGAGCAAAAGATCGTCGTGGCTGGCCGCGACGGCTCCTACGCCCAGGCTCTTGCGATGATGGCCGAAGCTTACCAGGCGGCCAATCCGGCGACCGAGATCGAGCGCCTCGAGCTGCCCTATGGCGGGCTCTACGAAAAGGTGACCATTTCGATGCGTGAGGGCGCGGGCGCCTATGACGTCGTGCTGCTCGACGACACCTGGGCCACCGAATTCATGTCCAACGGGTGGCTTGCGGATCTCGATGCGCTCGGCGGCGGTGTGGACCACGATTTCGTCGGGCCGACCCGGGCTGTGTCTCAGTTCCCGGTGGGTGAAGGTGCACATTATGCGGTGCCTTTCGTCGGGAATGTCGAGCTTTTTGCCTATCGCCGCGATCTTCTGGAGAAGCACGGCTTTGGCGCGCCCGAGAGCTGGGATCAGGTGGTCGAGATCGCCCGCACCATCGATGAGGCCGAGGCCGGGGTCGATGGCGTGGTCTTCCGCGGCATCAAGGCAAACCCGATCGTGACCGGCTTCCTGCCGATCCTTTGGGCCCATGGGGCGCGCATCATCGACGACGACGGCGGCGCGGCCCTCGACAGCGACGCGGCCCTCGCCGCCCTTGAGCTTTACCTCTCGCTCGCACCCTACGCGCCTGAAGGCGTCGTGACCTACAACTCTTCTGAGGTCCGCGATGCGCTCACCCAGGGCACCGCGGCAATGAGCATCGAGCTTTGGCCGTCCTGGGCGCCGATGATGGACGACCCAGAGCGCTCCAAAGTGCCGGGCCTCATCGAGATCATGGCCGCTCCGGGTCAGGTCGAGGGGCCGGCGCCGATGCTCGGCGCCTGGCTGCTGGCCGTACCGGCGGATGCGCCGAACCCCGATGGCGGCCGCGCCTTCATCGACTTCGTCACCAACCCGGAGAACCAGAAGCGGCTGGCGCTCGAGATCGGCATGCCGCCAACCCGCGCCAGCGTTTATGAGGACGCGGATGTGGTCGCGAAGTACCGCTGGTATCCGGCCCAACTCGCAGCACTTCGCAACGCGCAGCCGCGCCCGCGCATCACGCAGTGGAGCCGCGTCGAGGAGATCCTGGGCGACTACCTCCAGCTCGCGCTGATCGGCGAGATGACGGCCCAGGCCGCGCTGGCAGAGGCCCACGCCGAGATCGAGCGCGCGCTCGCCCGCTGAGCCTCGGGGCGGGTGCCTGCCGGGTGCCCGCCTGCCTCGCCCGTCCCTGATGCGCCCGACCCCCAACGGCCTCGCGACCGCGCTTCTCTTGGCGCCGGCCACACTGCTTTTTGCCGCGCTGGCACTCTATCCGCTGAGCCGCGTCCTAGCTCTCTCCACCGTCCAAACCGATTATGGCTTCGACGGCGCCGTGTTCATCGGCTGGGACAACTACGCGTGGCTCTTCGAGACGAGCGGGTTTCGGACGGCGGGCTGGAACACCCTGGTTTTTGCGCTCTCCGCCACAGCGGCGGAGGTGACGCTGGGTCTGGCGCTGGCGCTGCTGTTCGCGGGTCCTGTACCCGGGCGACGGATCCTGATCGCCCTGTTGCTGGCGCCCTATGTGCTGGCAACCCTCGTCGTCACAGCGATTTGGCGCGCCTGGTTCCACTTCGAGCTCGGCTTCCTGAATGGTTGGATGGCGGAACTCGGCCTCGCCCCTGTCCGTTGGCTGATCGACCCGGATCTCGCGCTCTGGTCCCTTGTCCTGGTCGATCTGTGGCAGACGGCGCCGTTCGCCTTCCTGATCCTGTTGGCGGGCCTGCAGTCGATCCCGCGGGAGTTGATCGACGCAGCCCGGGTCGATTGCGCGAGCCGCTTTGCGATCTTCCGCGACATCACGCTGCCGCTGATGATGCCCTATATCTTGCTCGCCGCGCTTTTGCGCTTGGTCGACAGCTTCAAGATTTTCGACAAGGTCTATGCGCTCACCGGCGGCGGCCCAGGTCGGGCGACGGAGACGCTGTCGATGCATGTCTACCGCCTCGGCTTCAAGTTCTTCGATATCGGTCTGGCCTCCGCGGCCTCGGTGGTGATGATCGCGCTTGCCGGGGTGCTGGCTTTGGTTTCGGCGCGGGGACTCCTGGCGGAGGGTCGGCGATGAGCCCGCGCGGTGTTTTGCGGGGGGCAGTGGCTTGGGCGGTCGTGGTGGTCCTGTCGGTGCCGTTGCTTTGGATGGCGGGGACGGCGGTGACCCCTGCGGGCGAGTATGTCGCCGAGCCGACAGGGCTGTGGCCGGCGGCGCCGACGGCCGAGCATTTCGCCGCGCTTGCACAGAAGGATGCGCTGCGAAAAGGGCTCAACAGCCTGATCGTTGCGCTTGGGACCGTGGCGCTGGCCCTCGCCGCGGGTTATCCGGCAGCCTTCGCGCTCGTCACCCGGCGCTTTCCCGCGCGGCTCGACATCGTCTTTCTGCTGTTCGTGCTGGTGGTGAAGCTGGCCCCGCCGATCGCGCTCGCCATCCCGCTCTATCATGTGCTGCGGGCGCTCGGTCTGCTCGACACCTTGGCCGGGCTCGTCCTGGTCTATCAGGTTTATGCCCTGCCGCTTGCGATTTGGATGCTCACCGCCTTTATCCGCGACGTGCCCCGGGACATCGACGACGCCGCCCGAATCGACGGTGCTTCCCTGCCGCGGCGGATCTGGACGATCTATCTTCCCCTCACGGCCCCGGGTGTCTCCGCAACCGCCGTGCTCGTTGGCGTTTTGGCCTGGAACGAGTTTCTCTACGCGCTGCTCTTCATCCAATCCCCGTCGCTCTTCACGCTGCCGACATTCCTGGCGACGCTGATCACCGAGGATGAAGCGCTTTGGGGGCAGCTCGCGGCGGTGGGGCTTCTCGCCTCGCTGCCGATCCTTCTTTCGGTCGGGCTCATGCACCGGGCGCTGACCCGCAGCTTCGCCGGCGGCCTCAAATAGCCGCCGGTGGTGGGGGTACAGGCGCGCCGCTCCGGCTCAGAAGAACTCCCAGAAACCCTCCGCCGTTTCGATCAGGCGCTGGACTTCTGGGCTCTCCTCGATGTTCTCGACGCTGATCGCGAAGGCGAGCAGCAAGTCGTCCTCGTCGAAGTTCTCAGTCGCGAGCGCTTCCAGCCAGTACTCGACGCCCTCCGCTTCGCCCTCTCGGTCAAGTATGTTGATGTAGAGCCCGCGCACGAGTTCTTCGTCGGTCAGCTCCTCGATCGTGCCGATGGTGATCTCGAATTCCTCGGATTCCAGGAAGATCTCGCTGAGCTCAAGTTGGTCGATGCCCGCCTCAAGCTGGTCGATCCAGAAATTGAGCCCCTCGGTATCAGCCGCCCGCCCGAAGCCTGCCTCGTAGAGCAATGCGACGACCTCCGCCTCTTCTTCGGTGGCGCCTGCGGTCGAGACGGCGAAGGAGAGCACTGTGTCCGTCCCTTCTTGTGCGATGACGAGGCTCTCCGGGTCGATCGATTGACGCAGCGCCAGCGTCGCCTCGACATTGCCGTCGCCCTCCAGGTCGATGTCTATCCGCCTTAGACCGGGGTCGATTACGATGGCGCTCGCGTCAAAGAGCGCGTCCTCGAAAATCAGCCGGTCGGTCTGGTCGAAATCGAACAGGGTGTCGTCATCGAGTTCCGCGAAGGTGCCGATTACCGTGTCGGGCGCGGCCCCGCCCAGGGCCACGATGTCAGCGCCGAGCCCGGGCCGAACCGTTTCCGCGATCCCCCAAGCCCCGATGATAGCATCGCGCCCATCGCTGCCGAAGGGGTTGCCAAACACCGCATCGACCGAACCGCCCGCGTCCTGCGCGCCCGCGGCCAACTGTGCCCCGAGGGCGTTGAGCGACAGATCGATCAGGAGCCGTTCGAGATCGGCGAGGCGGGTCTCGCTGCCGATCGGCGCGAGGGCGGTGTAATCGGCGACCTCCGCGATGGTGCGCTCCATCAGCCCAGCAAAGAACAAGTAATAGGGCTCTGAGACCAGAAGCGTGCGCAGAAAGCTTGTCACGCTCTCATCAGCCGGCGAAACGAGGTCCCCATTGTCGATTTGCGCAACAAGGGAGGGCAACGCCTGGCTCAGCGACTGAAAGTCGGGGCGGCCAGGAGCGGTCAACTCCGCGCTGTCGATGACCAGAGTGAGCAGTTCGATCGAATGGAGGAACACCGCATCGGCGTTCAGTGCGCCCAGATCGATCTCGGTCTCTGTGGACGCGCCGTCGGGCAGGCGGTCGGGGCTCGCGGTGAGCTCCAGGCCTTCGATGAAGGTACCCTCGAACTTGTAGGTCTCCGTCAGATCGGCGAGGTGGGTCTCAGGGGCGACCGTGAGGTCCCAGCCCAGCGCATCGGTGTCGAGCGCTTGATACGGCCCGCCAAGGAAAGCTTCCGCCTTTTCGCGGGCATGGCTCAGCAGTCCCTCCGCGGCATAGGGGGCCGGATCGAACAGCACCGCGGGCAGGCCCAGCGCGCCGGCGACCGCGGCCGCGAGGGCTCCGCCGAGGGAGTGCCCGGTGAGTGTGATGGTTTTGCCCGGATTTGCCGCAGCGACTTCCATCACCGTGCGCACCGCGGTCTCGACTTGGTTCTTCAGGTCTTGCTCGCCTTCGCGCGCCAGTGCCGCAACCCCGCTGGGTAGGCCGAAAAACTCCAATGCTTCGAGAAGGTTGTCGACGAACTCGGTCTCCTCCTCCTCAAGGCCGAAGGTGTCCTCGAGATACGCCGCGAGCCCGCCGCCGCCTTCGAAGAAATCCGACAAGGTCTCGCCGCCGTCTTGGTAGTAGCCCAGCAGCGTCAGGAGATCGTTGTCGAGATTGGCCTCGCGAACCAGCTGGAAATCGAGATCGGCCAGCGCCTCGGTCGCCCGAGTGTACTCGGTGCCGCGGAAGGCGACGACAACCGCGCCGGCCGCTTCGTCGACATAGACATTGGCTTCCATCCCGGAGTTGTAGCTCGCATCGGCGTTGCGCAAGCCGTCGGCCCGATCGGTCGCCTGGCGGGACCAACTGGGGAAGAAGGTCTCGACATCGGGGTCGGAGATGGTCGGCGAATTCGGTCCATTCGTTTGGGACCGGCTGTCATAGGCGTCGAGCGCCATCCAGCTCAGGATCTGGAGCGAAGCGGTCATCTGCGGTCTCCTCGGCGGTGGCACTGCATGATCTCGGCGCCTCATTCTAAGGGTCCAACGCACCCGCAAGGTCTTCCCGGCGGGCTCCGCGTGCGATGCGCCCGCGGCAGGGGGCGGGTATAGTCATAACTTCGTTAAGAGCCGGTTCCGTCGTTGCGACGCCGCACGCTTAGAGCAGCGCATCCCGGAGCGCTATTAATCAGAGATTAACCAACCCGGCCGACCTTGTTGATTGCGAGGGTGAACCCAAGGAGGTGGCGGATGCCGCAGATCTTCAGGTTCCGCGTATATGTTCAGCCGCGTTCCGAGGCCTTTGCCTATGGTGTGGTGCGGGCCGGGTCTCTTGCCGAGGCAAGGGCGATTCTGGGCCACCGGTATGTGGAGTTCGAGGCCGTGTGCAGCCTGGCGCTGACCCAGCGTGTCACCTGCGCCGCCGTCGTTTGGATTTGGGCGAGCGATTGGTCGAAGCCGGGATGCACGCTCGACGAGGCCGTGCGGCAACTGGCCGAACCGGCTGAAGCGGCCTAACGCGCCGGGCCTTCCGTAGGGGCCCGGCTTTGCCGCACTTTCAGCAGTGGTGGGCGGTGAGAGACTCGAACTCCCGACATCCTCGGTGTAAACGAGGCGCTCTACCAACTGAGCTAACCGCCCCCCCGCCTGATTGCCGAGCCTTGCAGCGGCGGTCAAGGGCGGGTCGCTCATCTGGGCCGGGCCGGCGCGCGCCTGCCCATAATGCGCCGCTCAGTGAGCGAGCGACGCGCCCGCATTCGGGTCATCCTCGGCGGCGGGTGTCGAACCGGCTTCGGTCTCATGCGCGTCCCAGTCCCACTCGATGGGTTCGGGGCGATCGGTGAGCGCCGCATCGAGCACCTCCGACACAGTCTCGACCGGGATGATCTCCAGCCCCTCGGTCACGATATCCGGGATCTCGCGAAGGTCCTTCACGTTCTCCTTGGGGATCAGGACCGTCTTGATACCGCCGCGAAGCGCTGCGAGCAGCTTCTCTTTTAGCCCGCCGATCGGCAGCACATTGCCCCTCAGGGTCACCTCGCCCGTCATCGCGACGTCCTTGCGGACGGGGATCTGGGTCAGCACCGAGACGATCGAGGTCACCATGGCAACCCCGGCCGACGGGCCATCCTTAGGCGTTGCCCCCTCGGGCACGTGGACATGTATGTCCATTCGCTCGAAGCGCGGCGGCTTGACACCGAATTCCGGCGCCTTCGCCCGCACATAGGACGCCGCGGCATCGATCGATTCCTTCATCACGTCACCGAGGGTCCCCGTGGTCTTCATCCGTCCTTTGCCCGGCAGGCGGAGCGCCTCGATATGGAGCAGGTCTCCGCCGACGGAGGTGTAGGCGAGGCCGGTCGTAACGCCCACTTGGTCGTGCTCTTCCGCGAGCCCATGCTTGTGACGCGGCACGCCCAGATAACTCTCCAGGTTCTCCGGGGTCACCTCGACGGAGGTCTTGTCGCCTTTGACGATCTCGGTAAGCACCTTGCGGGCGAGCTTCGCCAGCTCACGCTCGAGATTTCGGACACCGGCTTCGCGGGTGTAGCGCCGGATGACCTCCTGGAGCCCCGCATCGGTGAGCGCGAATTCGGTCGGCTTCAGGCCGTGCTCTTTGAGTTGCTTGGCCAGCAAATGCCGACGGGCGATCTCGACCTTCTCCTGCTCAGTGTAGCCGGCGAGCGGGATGATCTCCATCCGGTCCAACAAGGGTTGCGGCATGTTGTAGGTGTTCGCCGTGGTTAGGAACAGAACGTTCGAGAGATCATACTCCACCTCCAAGTAATGGTCGGTGAAAGTTCCATTCTGTTCCGGGTCGAGCACCTCCAGCATCGCGGAGGCCGGATCACCTCGAAAATCGTGCCCCATCTTGTCGATTTCGTCGAGCAAGATGAGCGGGTTCGTGGTCTTGGCCTTCTTGATCCCTTGGATGATCTTGCCAGGCATCGAGCCGATATAGGTGCGCCGGTGGCCGCGGATCTCCGCCTCGTCGCGCACACCGCCGAGCGAGATGCGAATGAATTCGCGCCCGGTTGCACGCGCCACGGACTTGCCCAGCGACGTCTTACCGACGCCCGGAGGTCCGACGAGGCAGAGGATTGGCCCGCGCAGCTTAGAGGAGCGCTTCTGCACGGCGAGGTACTCGACGATCCGCTCCTTGACCTTCTCCAGCCCGTAATGATCCTCGTCGAGGATCGCTTCCGCCCGGTGTAGGTCTTTCTTGACCCGCGACTTCACGCCCCAGGGGATCGACAGCATCCAATCGAGATAGTTGCGAACCACGGTCGCTTCCGCCGACATCGGCGACATCTGCTTGAGCTTTTTCAGCTCGGCGCGCGCTTTCTCCTCGGCTTCTTTCGAAAGCCGCGTATTCTCGATGCGATCTTCGTACTCTGCAAGTTCGTCGCGCCCGTCGTCGCTCTCGCCAAGCTCTCGCTGGATCGCCTTCATCTGCTCGTTGAGGTAATATTCGCGCTGGGTCTTCTCCATCTGGTTCTTGACCCGGGTCTTAATCTTCTTTTCGACCTGGAGAACGGAGATCTCCCCCTGGATCATGGCCAGAACCGCCTCCAGCCGCGCTGCGACATTCGGTTCTTCGAGAAGTTTCTGCCGATCCGCGAGTTTGACGTCGAGATGGCCGGAGATCGTGTCGGCAAGCTTTGCCGGGTTCTCCGTAATCTCGGCAATTGACGCGAGCGCTTCCTCGGAGATCTTCTTGTTGAGCTTCACGTAACGCTCGAATTGGTCGCACAACGAGCGGGTGAGCGCCGTCACGGTCGCCGGATCCGCCGCCTCTTCGGGCAGTTCGCGCGCCTCAGCCTCGAAAAACTCGGGATTGTCACGAAAATCCACCACTTCGGCGCGGGATTTGCCTTCGACCAGGACCTTTACGGTGCCATCGGGGAGCTTGAGCAGCTGAAGAACATTGGCCAACGTGCCAACATCGTAGATGTCGTCCGGGCTCGGTTCTTCGTCGCCGGCATCTTTCTGGCTGATCAGCAGGATCTGCCGATCGTCCTTCATAACCTGCTCGAGCGCCTTCACCGACTTGGTGCGCCCGACGAAGAGCGACACGATCATGAAAGGGAAGACGACGATGTCGCGCAGAGGCAAGACGGGGAAGGTCTGGGTATCGGTGGTGTCTGTCATGGAAAGGGCCTCGATTTAGCACCGCACCAGGAGCCATTTGGGCCTCCACACAGCCCAAAAGGGGGTCGACGACCCTCTAATCTGGGGAGTGCCGGGGCGAAACACCCCGAGAGCGCAGCCTTCGGTCAGGAAGCAGTGGCGCCAGCCTCTGCCTTTTCCGAGTAGATATAGAGAGGCTTCGCCTCACCGCCAATGACCTCCTCGTTGACGACCACCTCGCGCACCCCCTCCAAGGAGGGCAGGTCGAACATGGTGTCGAGCAGGATGTCCTCCATGATCGAGCGCAGGCCACGGGCGCCCGTCTTGCGCTCGATCGCCTTGCGCGCGATCGCGCGAAGGGCCTCGTCGGTGAAGCGCAGACCCACGTTCTCCATGTCGAAGAGCCGCTGGTATTGCTTGACCAGGGCGTTTTTCGGCTCGGTCAGGATCGTAACGAGGGCATCTTCGTCGAGGTCTCGGAGCGTGGCGATCACTGGGAGACGACCGACGAATTCCGGGATGAGGCCGAATTGCAAGAGGTCTTCGGGCTCGAGTTCGCCCAGAAGGTCGCCGATCCGCCGGTCCTCCTGATGCCGGACATCGGCGCCGAAGCCGATAGCCGAGCCTTTGCCGCGCTTGGCGATGATCTTGTCGAGCCCGGCGAAGGCGCCGCCGCAGATGAACAGAATGTTGGTCGTGTCGACCTGGAGGAACTCCTGCTGCGGGTGCTTGCGCCCACCTTGAGGCGGAACGGACGCCACGGTCCCCTCCATTACCTTGAGGAGCGCCTGCTGCACGCCCTCGCCGGAGACGTCCCGTGTGATCGAGGGGTTGTCCGACTTGCGAGAGATCTTATCGACCTCGTCGATATAGACGATGCCACGCTGAGCCCGCTCGACATTGTATTCAGCCGACTGGAGCAACTTGAGGATGATGTTTTCCACATCCTCGCCCACATAGCCGGCTTCGGTTAGGGTCGTCGCGTCCGCCATCGTAAATGGCACGTCAAGGATCCGCGCCAGCGTCTGAGCCAGCAAAGTCTTGCCGCAGCCGGTCGGACCGATCAGCAGAATATTCGACTTCGACAGCTCGACATCCGATGACTTGGCGGCGTGATTGAACCGTTTGTAGTGGTTGTGCACGGCGACCGAGAGCACCCGTTTCGCCATGTCCTGGCCGATCACGTAATCGTCAAGGATCTTGCAGATATCCCGCGGCGTCGGCACCCCATCAGATGATTTCACGAGGTTATTTTTCGTCTCCTCGCGAATGATATCCATGCAAAGTTCAACACATTCGTCACAGATAAAAACTGTCGGCCCAGCGATCAATTTTCGAACTTCGTGCTGGCTCTTGCCGCAGAACGAACAATAGAGGGTGCTCTTGTTGTCGGAGCCGCTGTTTTTGGTCATTCCAGTCTCCCGGCGCGCATCCGCCGCATCCTACCCGGCCCGCGTTAAGCATCGGTGCCCTCAAGCCTGCGTTTCCGGCCAAGGCTAGCCCGTACCGGAAACCTTGTCACTAAGCGGCGTGTCGCGGCCGGGTCAAGCCTCGGGCGCAGGTTCGCGCTTAGCGACGATCGTGTCGATGATGCCCCACTCCTTCGCCATCTCGGGGGTCATGAAGTTGTCGCGGTCGAGCGCGGCTTCGACGGTGTCGTAATCCTGCGCGCAATGGTGAACGTAAATCTCATTGAGCCGCTTCTTCAGCGCAAGCACCTCTTTGGCATGGATCGCGATGTCCGAAGCCTGGCCCTGGAAACCGCCGGAGGGCTGGTGCACCATAATCCGCGCATTCGGAAGGGCATAGCGCATCCCCTTCTCGCCGGCTGCAAGCAGGAGCGAGCCCATCGACGCCGCTTGGCCGATGCAAAGCGTCGACACTTGCGGCCGGATGTATTGCATTGTGTCATAGATCGAGAGCCCCGAGGACACGACGCCGCCAGGGCTGTTGATGTACATCGAGATTTCTTTTTTCGGATTGTCGGCTTCGAGGAACAGCAGTTGCGCCACGATCAGTGTCGACATCAAATCATGCACGGGCCCGGAAACGAAAATGATCCGCTCTTTCAACAGCCGGGAATAGATGTCGTAGGACCGCTCGCCGCGGGATGTTTGCTCGACCACGATGGGCACGAGGGTGTTCATGTATGTATCGATCGGATCGCGCATGGGAACGGCCTTGCCTAAGGGGGGGAGCACAATGCTCCGGCGTTGGCCCTGAGTCCTAATCACTCGCCCCGCCAGCGGCAAGCGGGGGCGCCTGTCTGCGTCGCCCTGGCGCGCAGGATGTGCGCATCCGCGCGCCCGTGTGTCCCGGGCGCGGCGTGTATCTTCAGGGCTATCGCCTCACTCGGTGCGGTAGGTCGTCACTTCGTCGAGCACGCGGCGGCCGTCGATCAGGATGCCGGTGAACCAGTCGGCCGAGTTGTCGAGACCGGTGCCAAGCGCGGCCATGTCGCCGGTTTCGACATGCTCGGACACGACGACCTCGCCGCGGGTGACCAGGACGAGCAGATCCTTGACCTCGGTGTCGAGGCGCTCGTTATAGGCTGTGCTGTCGACCAACTCATCCAAGATCGCAACCGCTTGGCTCGAGGCCTGGAGCGCCAGGAGCATTTTGTTGGCGGCGAGTTCCATCGTGGCCTGATCGCCTTCGGAGCGGGCCACGTTGAAGCGGGACTGCGCATCGAACACGTTGCCGATTGCAAGGCGCGCATCGAGCGTCGCGCCCTGGACAGTGTGGCGCTCGGCCACGGACTGAGCGACGGCAGGTGCGGTGATTGCGAGTGCCCCGGCAAGGGCGACGGCGGCGACGGTGGCGAACGATTTCATCGTATTCTCCTCTGAGTCCTTGCCTGGTTCGGCCAGAGCGGTGTGGCTTCGGCCAAGGAAGCCACACGCCATGATAGGGAGTTTACGCTAAGAGAGCCCGCTGGCGCGCGAAGAATTTGAGACGGTCGGGACCACGGATCGAGAACCGCCTTCAGGGCCCCTTATTTGCCCGCTGCGGCCTGAGATACGCAGGGTGCATCCACTTCGAAAACTCCGGAGCGCGCCATGTCCGCTTGCGCGATGCCCGCCGTGCCGCCCATTCTTAACCGCCTCGGAGCGCTCTGCGAGGTGGGTCTCCTGGCCGAAGAGCTTGCCCCGAGCGGCCGGGTTGCGCTGATCGCCGACGGCTTCCTCGAGCGGCAGCCGGCACGGGCGCTGAGAGTTCGTCCACCGCCATCTTCGCAGGTCCCCAGGGCCGAAAGCGCTGGATTTGGGGTCAGGCGATCAAGGCCGACCGCATCGTCCTCGACCCCGCACTGACCTTCACGAAACCTGCGGCGTTGACCGCTCGAGTTCCCGGCGAAGCTGCGACGGAAGGATCTGGAGCTTAGGCCTCGGGGAGGCCCCGGCGTGAGCCGTCGCTACGCTCGACAGGCGCTGGGCCGTGCAACACTCGCGCGCCTCGCGGCAGCGTGAAGCTTCGGGCTGGGGCTGCCAGGGGGCATTCTGGTCGATGCGACCAAGCCTCCACAGCGCGAAACACCATGTGCAGGAGTGAAATCGAAACTCCCAAATTTGTCCGATCGCTGATATACGAACTTTTAATTTAGAAATCTTGCGGGCGAATCGTCGGGGGCGACATGATCCGTGTGGCGCAATTTATTCTCGCTGCCCTATTGCTCGGCAGCATTAATGGGGAGCCGGGTGACGCCCCCATCACCGCACCGAGGCTCGGGGTTGCTATGCTCGACGGGATCGATCCGGTGTCCTATCGGCAAGTCGGCGGCCCTGTTTTCGGACAGGCCGCCTTTAAGGCCCGGCACGATGGCCAGGATGTCCTGTTCAAGGACCGCGCGAATCGCGCCCGGTTTCTAGCCACCCCCTCTCGGTTCTTGCCCGCCTATGGCGGAGCTTGCGCCTTAGCGCTCACCCAAGGGGTCTTGATTGATGGCAACCCGCGAATCTGGCTGATCGTCGACGGTCAGTTGCATCTATTTTACGATCACGGCACCCGAAGCCTGTTCCAACTGGAACAGGCGGCGAATAAAGCCTTGGCCGAGCGCCTGTGGCGGGAGCGCTCTCGCTCCGACCAGGCCACCTAAGCATTAACGGGGCGGCTTGCGTGGTGAAAAGCTGGACGATCAAGGCGAAGCTGTTCGCTGCCGTGGTACCCCTGCTTCTGGTGCTGCTGCCCGCGCTGACCATGACCTCGCATCTGCGCAACCAGGCGGAGTTGACCGCGCAGATCGACGCGAAGTTGGCGCATCTCATCGTGGGTCAGTCGCTGGTGCTCTCGCGTGCGATAGAGAATCCGGAGGCCGAGTTGCTCACGATCATCGCCGCCGGGGTCCTGACGGACACCGACATCGTCCATGTTCGGATCGAGGGGCCGGAGGGGAACACCCTGCTGCGTCTTGGCGACCCGTCGCTGGCCGAAGCGACGCATCGGCGGGCGATCCACGCGACCGGCGCGCCTGCCGGAAGGTTGGCGGGGACCCTTGAGATCGGGGTGAGCTTTGCGCGCGCAAACGCGGTGCTCGCGCAGGGGATCGAAGAGGCGATCGTCGTGGCGCTTGTTGTGCTCGCGGTGCTGCTGGTCGGCGGTTACACGGCCGTCGAGGTCTTCGTAACGCGGCCGCTCGCCCGCTTGCAGGACGACATCGCCAGATGGCGTCGGGGTGATCCGGTTGCCGAGCGGCCGGAAGTTCCAGATGACGAAATCGGCCGTGTGGCCCTGGCGTTTCATGAGTCGCAAGCGCTTCAGCGCGCGCGGGAACTCGAGGTCGAGAATGTGCGCAGCGAGCTCGAGCAAAGGGTGCAGGCGCGCACCGCCGAACTAAGTAGGGCGCGGGACGACGCAGAGGCCGCGAACCGGGCCAAGGCTGATTTCCTCGCGAAGATGAGCCACGAGATCCGCACGCCGATGAACGCCATCCTTGGCATGGCGCAGATGCTCGCCCAGACCGCCAAAGAGCCTTCCGATGCGGCGAAAATCGACGTTATTCTGTCCGGCGGCCGCGGTCTCATGGAGCTGTTGAGCGACATTTTGGACTTCTCCAAGATCGATGCGGGCCGGATGGAGATTTCCTACCGGGAAGAGAACCTCGCCGCGGTCATCGAGGAGCTGCACGCCCTCTGGCGCCCGCTCGGCCAGGCCAAAGGCGTCGAGGTGACGCTGAGCATCTCTCAGGATTTGCCGGCGCGGCTCATGTTCGACGCCACCCGGGTGCGCCAGTGCCTCTCGAATCTGCTGTCCAATGCAGTGAAATTCACCGATCGCGGCAGCGTGTCGATTTGCGTGGGGGCCTGGCGAGGCGGCGCTGGCGAGTGGGTTGTCGGCATCGGCGTGCGTGACACGGGCATCGGGATCCCGGCCGCGGAACTCGAGCGGCTCGGCGAACCCTTCACCCAGATCGACGCGTCGAGCGATCGGCGCTTTGGCGGTACCGGGCTCGGGCTCGCGATCACCCGGCGCTTCGCGGAGATGATGGGCGGCGGGCTCACGATCGAGAGCGAGGAGGGACAGGGATCGCGGTTTAAGATCACCTTTCTTGCGAAGGCCGCGCCCGCGTCTCGGTCGCCGAAAGCGGTCGCGTCGCGGTCCATGCCGAGCCCGCGAATGCGCAACTACGCCGCGCGCAGGATCCTTATCGTCGACGATGTGGAGACAAACCGCTTCGTGGCCCGGCTGATGCTTGAGCCAACGGGAGCGAGCTTGCTCGAGGCCAGTGACGGGCGCGCGGCGATCGCATGTCTTGAAACCGAGCCTGTCGATCTTGTGTTGCTCGACCTCCATATGCCGGTACTCGATGGGATGGCGGCGATCCGGCGCATCCGGCGGCTCGACGGGGCCCGAGGGCAGGTCGAGATCATCGCGCTGACCGCAGATGTGCGGCCCGACTTGCGGGGGACCTTGGCGTCGCTCGGCGTCGAGGGGTTCGTCGCCAAACCGGTCGGCGTGGATGCCTTGCTTGCGGCCGTCGATGCTGGGCTGGCGCGGGCGGCCCGGCGCGGGGCGCTCGCCCCGGCGCGCCACGTCGCCTTGGGCGGTTGAGCCCGACGGGCCTGAACTTATGGGAAGAAGATGCGGAAAAGTGCCGAGGCCACCCAGCCCGCGCCCAGCGCAACGGCGATCGACAACAGCCCGTAGAGCAGGCTCTCCTGCTGCGCCATGCGATAGATCCAGCGTTCCAGACCCACCTTGCGCACCGCCACGGCCATCTCCGCATGATCGATAACGGCCTTGTCGCGCAACAGGAAGATGCGGGCTTTGTAGTCCCCTTCGATCAGTTGGGCCGGCAGGCTGATCGACGTCCAAAACAGCGTCTGGTCTTGCAGCGTGACTTCACCCGGTTGCTCGCGGTAGAGCCCGGCGGCGCGGCGCAGCCGGATCACCGCGCGCCGATGCTCCTCCGGGTAGCGCGCAGCGTAGCTGTCGCCGATCAGCCGAACCGCGTGATCGATGCCGATCCGATAGCGCAGGTCGTCGGTGTGACTAAGGATCTCGCTGAGCTCCCTGGTGCTCGCCACCGCGTAAAACGAAGGTGCGGCGTCCACCTGTACACCGGCCTCGTTGATCCAGATCCCGAAGACGCGCGCCTTCTCCCGAACGATCACCGGGGTCGAGGGGCCGATCAGCGCCACCACCACGTCGAGCGGGCCCTCGGGGGTGGGCGCGTCCCGCTTGATCGCACCATAGACGAAGATCTCCGAGCCCTCGAAGCTCGTGGTGATGGCCACCCAGTTCTGGTTGAGGGCGGCGACCACGTCCTCGGCTTTCGCAGGGACCGCCACCGCAAGGCAGATGAGTAGGACAAGCCAACGTCCGGTCATTTGCGGACCATCGTGAGGCTGAAGAGTTCGTCCGGTGTGCGCACGAGGTCGAGACCGAGCTTGATGCAAACCGCAAGCACCAAAAGCGAGAGCAGCACGCGCAGCTGCTCCGCCTTGAGCCGCGGGCCCAGGCGCACGCCGATCTGCGTTCCGACAACGCCGCCGACGATCAGCAACACCGCGAGCACTGCGTCTACCGTCTGGTTGGCGATCGCATGCATCAGCGTGGCGGCAATGGCGACGAAGAGTATCTGGAACATCGAGGTCCCGATCACAACATTCGTCGCCATCCCCAGCAGATAGATCATCGCAGGGACCATGATAAATCCGCCGCCCACCCCCATCACCGCAGCCAAAATGCCGACCAGCAGCCCGACCATCACCGGCGGGATCGCGCTTATATACAGGTTGGATGCCCGGAACCGCATCTTGAAGGGCAGCCCGTGGATCCAGCTATGGCGCCGTTTCGGAGGCCGCTTGACGCCCCGCCTCTGGGCCCTGAGCGCACTCAGCCCCTCCACCAGCATCAGCACCCCAACGATGCCGAGGAAGATAAAGTAACAAAGCGAGACGAAGAGTTCCACCTGGCCGAGCGCACGGACCACCTTGAAGATCTGCACGCCAATCGCCGAGCCGACCAGACCGCCCGCGAGCAGGACGAGCCCCATCTTCACGTCAACCGTCCGACGTCGCCAATGGGCCAACACCCCGCTGAAAGAGGAGGCGGCGATCTGGTTCGTGCCGGTCGCCACCGCGACCGCGGGAGGGATCCCGATGAGGATGAGCAGGGGCGTCATCAGAAACCCGCCGCCGACCCCGAAAATCCCCGACAGAAAGCCAACGCCGCCGCCGATCCCCAGGATCAGATAGGCGTTGACCGACATCTCGGCGATGGGCAGGTAGATGTTCATTCCGCGGGCACGCCCTGTTCGCTTCGTCATACTGACGCTCGAAAGCGACTTCCATAGCCAGCGAAAGCGGAGGGGTGGGTCCAAGGGCCGCAAGCCCTGGCTGCCGGAGAGGCCACGCCGAGCCGTTGCCCGTGCACAACAGCAGGCACGGCTCAGGCGCCAGCTCGGGGCCGAATTCTCTGCCTTTGAGGTTTTGGAAAGGTCTTTCCAGGAGCTTTATCGAGACGCCCTCCGCGGGGGCGATCTCCCGCGCGCGGAGGCCGCGCTTGGCAAATGGGAGCTGCGACAGGACCTAGTTATGCTGACGACCCCTACGATTTCCTCAACGCCGCTGCACCAGTCGCGGCTCCATGCCCGTCCGCCTGGCGGGATCGAACCGCAGGCAGCCGTCGAAGCGACGCGGTCCGCGCGCGAGGGGGACAGGCTCCGGCAGCAGGCGGTCGCGCCGGCGGAAAAGGCGGCTGGCGCGCAGCCGGGGCGAACGGCGGCGCAGTCGGTGGCCTTAGCTAGTCCTGGGCGCGGTGGCGACGGGCTGTCGCCGGAGGAGCGCGCGATCCTCGCCGAGTTGGCGGCGCGCGACCGAGAGGTCCGAACCCATGAGGCGGCCCATGCCCGGGTCGGGGGACGTTTCGCCGGCAGTCCGCGCTATGACTTCGTCACGGGCCCCGATGGCGCGCGCTATGCGGTGTCCGGGCAGGTGGTGATCGATGTATCGCCCGTGCGCGCGGATCCGGCCGCCACCATTGCCAAGATGCGGGTGGTCCGGGCGGCCGCGCTCGCGCCGGCCGAGCCGTCGCCCGCCGATCGGCGGGTGGCCCAGCTCGCTGAGCAGTTGATGCGGGCGGCAGAGGCGGATCTGCGTCGGCGCCAAGCCTTCGAGAAGGCGCTTGCGGACGGGGTTGAAACGGCGCGGCTGAGCCGCCTCTCGGCGCTCTTTGCGCGGACGGCCTTGCTGCCGGCCCCCGAGCCCAGCGTGATGACGGCCGCCTGAGCCCCGGCATGGCGCAGCGGGCAGGTGAGTTCGGCGGCTTGCTTGACCCATCGCAAAGACAGGGAGGTTCGAGATGCGAGCAGATGGGAAGGCAACATGTCATCAGAGGAGCGCCCGATATGAGCCACACGCCCCACGACCTTCACGACATCTTTCCCCAGGCGCGCGAGGCCCTGCATGACCTTAAGATGTCGAACCCGCATTTTGCCCGGCTCGAGAGCGATTACGGCGAGCTCAACAAGCTGATCCATCGGGTCGAGACCGATGTGGAACCAATGGCTGACTATGCCATTGAGGATCTGAAAAAGCGTCGGCTCGCGCTGCTCGACGAGATCTCCAGCCTCCTGCATCCCGCCTGACGCATCGGCGCCGTCGCGGACGAGGGCCGATACCGGCGAGGAACGCCTTGAGGTTTGCCACCGCGCGGCCCCGGCCCGCGCCGCGGCTTCAACAACTCGTAACCGTGGTTTCACCGCGGGGCATCGGTCTGCTGAGGCTGGCCGAAAGAGCGATCTCGGCCCAGTCGATGCCCCGCTCCCCGAACCATTGGAGGATCGGCATTTCCGGGTGTAATCATAGACGACGGCCAGCATGCAGGACCGTCGCCTGTCGATTGCGGCAGCGGAGACGAGGTCCAGGCTCCGGCGCTCGTTCGGTCCGCCGGGGGCCGGCGCCACCCGGCCTGTGCGTACCCAGAGCCTGCTTGTGACCGTCTCGGCGCTTCATCCAAGGCACCTGCTTGGGATCGAGACGCTGCAGCTTCTTGCGGTGGCGGGCTGGACGCGACCTTCATCGCCGCGATGCCCTGCAACGGCTGCTGACCCTGCCCCCGGGAATGCCCTCGCTCACAAGTTGGCAACCTTCAGGTTATGAGCCAGATTTCCTACACTATCTAGAGCCGTGGTTTTTGATGCACTTTGCGGCCTAGTCTCCTAGGGCGCTGTTTTATAGAAGCTATTCGGCGCGACCGGCTGTTACTCGCCGCCAGTGAACGACAAAAAAAGCCACAAGACGTGTTGACACAGTGTTGACACGGGGAGGCTGGAATGACCGAGAAACTGACCGAAGCCGCCGCCCGGAAGGCCCTGCCGCCGGTGCGCGGGCAGAGCATGCTGTGGGACGCGGAGGTGAAGGGGTTCGCCCTGCGGGTGACGCCCGGCGGGGCCAAGTCCTTCGTCCTGGACTACCGCGCCGAGGGGCGGCAGCGCCGGATCACCATCGGCGCCTGGCCCGACTGGACCGTGGCCGCCGCGCGCCAGACCGCGAAGGACATGAAGCGCGAGGTGGATCGGCGGGCGCGTCGCTGCCCTTGATCGGCCAGATGCTCGGCCATACGCAGGTCCAGACCACCCAGCGATACGCCCATCTGTTCGATGATCCGCTGCGCAAAGCCGCCGAGACGGTGGGCGCCTTCGTGTTGCAGCGCGCGCCAGAGGAGTTCAGCGCAAACGAGGCAGAGCAGAAATGACAGATCAGAAGCCCTGCGGACCACCGCCCGACGCCATCCCGCTGTCTGACGCGATGAAGGAATACCTGCCCGCCGAGATGTGGGAGGCGCACGCCCGCGCGCGCGGGGCCCGCAAGAACGCGCCGAAGCGGCCGAGCCACCTCAGCAGGTACGTCCACGGCAGGCAGGACGCCAAGGCCTCGCATGACGTCGCCAACCGGACGCGCTCGGCGCGGGCCCATCTGGACCGGGTCCAGGCCGGCATGCTCGCCGCGATGAAGGCGAAGCTGGAGGCGGGCGAGCTCACGGCCTTCGGTCAGGAGGATCCGCCTTTCGGCCCGTGGCAGGCGATCCCGGCTCCCGCATGGCGGCAGTTGCGCCTCACCAATGTCCGGAAGGGCGAGGCCAGCGTTGGCGCGAACATCGTGCACGACATCCACATCCTGCCGCCCGATGCCGACGATCACATGCCGACCGGGACGCCCGGTCGACCGACGAAGGGAATCGACATCATCCAGGTGGAGTTTCAGCGCCACGTCGATGCGGGCGAGATTGCCGAAAGTCTCGCCGCCGAAGCGCGGGCGCTGCAGGCATGGTATCGCGAGACATATCCGCGGCGGGACTGCCCCACCACCAAGACCATCGAGAACAACCTTCGCGCGGCTTGGCGCGCAGTTCGTCTAAAGACTGCGTGATCCCCTGAAATTATTGATCCAGGGGCATTTTCAGGGCGGTTTTTCGGGGGGCTGAAGGTGGGCATCTCTCGGGCATCGGCGGCGCGTTGCGTCGCTTGGCACGAAGGAGACGCCGATGCCCCACCCCCTTGCATCCGGAGGCGCCGAGAGGGCCGCTTCCGTCGCCCCGCCCACCGATTTCCTCGACGGGTTCATCTCCGAGGAGGAATACGCCGCCCGCCGCGGCGTCAGCTTGCGCACCTGTCAGCGCGACCGCCAGCTGCGCCAGTCCCCGCCCTTCGTCGTGATCGGCCGGCGCGTCTCCTACCGCGTCGAGGCGGTGCGCGACTGGCTGCTCGCCCGCGAACAGGCCGCCTCCCGCAAGCCGAGCGCCCCGCGCGCCGGGAGGGGCCGATGACCGCGCCCGCCATGCTCGCGCCCGGCATGATGGGGGGCGACGACACCGCCTGCGCGCTCGGCCCCGATCAGAATGACGACAAGGCGCTCGACCGCGGATCGCGGTCTGAATCGGCGTGGAATGTTGACCCCCTGAGCGGGGGGATCGGCGTCCAAAATTGGTTCTGGCTCAATCTCGGTGCAACCGATGGGGCAGATCGGTACCCCTATCACAAGATGTTGCGATGGGGAGCGGCTCATGCCTGGAACTCGGAAGACTGACCGGCTGTTGCCGTCCGGCCTTGTTGTGGATGACGTCTTGATCGGACCGGACGAGGTGGTCATCGCGGCCCATGCCGCCGGTCGGGGCTCCGAGTGCCCGAACTGTGGGCGCTTCTCCCGGCGAGTCCACAGCCGGTACGAACGATGTCTGTCGGACCTCCCGGCCCATGGCCGCCGAGTTCAGGTGCGCCTCTCGGTGCGGAGGTTCCGCTGTCCGCATTCGCGATGCCCGCGGAAGATCTTTGCCGAACGCCCGGAGACCGCCCGGAGACCGCCCGGAGACCGGGATCACGCGGCCCTATGGTCGCCGGACGACCCGGCTTCAGCAGCTGGTCCGCTGTCTCGGCCTCGCCCTGGGTGGCCGGCCCGGGCAGGGCATGGCCCGCCGGCTTCTTGTCCCCGTGAGCAAGGACACGCTTCTGCGGAGCGTGCGCGCGCAGGTCGGCGGCGGCGGGACCGTGGCGCCGCGGGTGATTGGCATCGATGACTGGGCCTGGAAGAAGGGACACCGCTACGGGACGATCGTCTGCGATCTCGAACGACGCAAGGTCATCGACATCCTGCCTGACCGTGAACCCGGCACGGTCGAGGCATGGCTTGCCGAACGGCCGGGCATCGAGATCGTGTCGCGCGACCGCGGGGAAGCCATGGCTCATCCGTGACGCGCGCGCTGCCTGGCGCCAGGCTTGTCGCCGACCGGTGGCATCTGCTCGAGAACGCCAGCCGTGCTTTCGCCGACGCCGTGAGGAAGTGCCTTTGCGACATCCGCAGGGCATTGACGAAGAACGAGATATCGCCCGCGCTGCTCACGGCGGCCGAGCGCGTCCAGTACGAGGGCTTGATCCGCCGCCAGGAGACGAATGCCGCGGTGCAAGCGCTCGCCGCCGAGGGTGTCGCCGTCAAGGCAATCGTCCGGCGCACAGGCTGCAGCCGCCAGGTCGTGCGCCGCATCGTGCGGGGCGAGCGCGAGGACATCTTGCCGATCCGCCAGAGCTCGCTCGAGCCATGGCTTCCCCGCCTCGACGCCGAGTGGACAGGGGGCTGCACGAACGGCGCCGAGCTCTGGCGGCGCCTGCGTGCCGCAGGCTTCCGGGGCAGCCTGCGGGTTGTGACGGAGTGGGCGACGCGGCGGCGGCGTGCCGAGATGGCGCCGGATGGCCGCCCCCGAAGGTGCCCGTCCGCGCGCGCCATTGCCCGCATGATGACACTACGCCGGGATCACCTGACGCGGGACGAGGCGCTCACCGTCGCGCAGATCGAAGGAGGCGTGCCCCGGCTCGCCGAAGCGGCCGGGTTGATCGACGCGTTCCAGACCATGATCCGGAACCGAAAACCCGACCACCTGGACGAATGGCTGCCCAGGGCAGAACAGGGCCTGCTGTCCTCCT
>JBHJGY010000104.1:0-38068 GCA_050331335.1 Pikeienuella sp. | reverse complement strand
CTCGCGCGACGGGCACGGCTACCGCTGCGACTGTCAGGTGCATCTCCCGACGGGCCTGACCGCCAAGGCCGAGGCGACGAACGGCGAGATCTACGCGGCCTTCGACCAGTCCGCCGCGCGCGTCGAGAAGCAGCTCCGCCGCTACAAGCGCAAGCTCAAGGACCATCACCAGGCGCGCACCGACCCGATCCAGGCGATCGCGGCCGACGCCTATGTGCTCGCGAGCCCCGGCGACGACGCCGAGGAGGACCGCACGCCGGAGGCGCCGCCGGCCGAAAACGGCTTCCAGCCGGTGATCATCGCGGAGATGAAGACCGACATCCAAACCCTCTCGGTTGGCGAGGCCGTGATGCAGATGGAGCTTGCGCACGCCCCCTTCTTGATGTTCAAAAACGACGCGAATGGCCGTCTAAACATCGTTTTTCAGAGGGACGACGGCAATGTCGGTTGGGTAGACCCGGCCATCGTCTCCGATCGCTGATCTTCGGGGCGCGCGCGCACCTCTTTGGGGCCAACAGGATCCAACATCATGCAACTCGCCGATCTCGTCGCGAAAGCCGCCGTCATCCACAACCTCAAAGCGAGCAGCAAGAAGCAATTGTTCCAGGAGATCGCGAACCGCGCGGCCGACGCTTATGGGCTGTCCAGCCATGACGTGATCGCCGGCCTAACGGCTCGAGAGCAACTGGGGTCCACGGCAATGTCCGACGGCGTCGCAATTCCGCATGCACGCATCCGGGGGCTCGACCACATCGTGGGCCTGTTCGCACGGCTCGAGAAGCCGGTCGATTTCGATGCGGTCGATGGTCGGGGGGTGGATTTGGTTTTCTGCCTGCTTGCCCCAGAGCAATCCGGGGCCGACCATCTAAGGGCGCTCGCCCGGGTTTCGCGACTGCTCCGCTGCGCCGCGACCTGCGACAAGCTGCGGGAGACCCGAAAGCCAGATGCCCTGTATGCGCTGATTACGGAGCCTCCGGCCTCCCGCGCCGCCTGATCTCGCACCCGATGTGTTGAGCTCGCGACGTGGGGGGCTTGGCCAGCCGAGGGAACGGCACCCCCGACCGGCAGACGAGCCATCAGTGAGCGCTGATCGGAACCAAGTCGTTCTTCACCGCCAACGCAAATGCGTGCTCACGATCCGGTGCCAGCGCGATTTGGTTGCCTGCAACGTCGTGCAACGCATAAACCCGGCCCGGCATATTCTGCAGTTCCGGCGGCAGCAGCTTCGGATTGGCCGCCCGCACATACACGATGGGGCGCTGCTGCGGCTTGGGCTTCGGCATGGGGATCATCGTTCCGCTCCTTTCCCGGTTGCAGGGGTCGCGATCTCGACCCTTGTGACGGCTTCCTCAGCAGCACGGCGTTTGAGATCCACGCTGAGAACCCCGTTCTCATAATGTGCCGCGACAACTTCCATCCGCTCGGCGAGCACGAAGCTACGATGGAAAGGCCGCCGACCGATCCCGCGATGGAGAAACTCCCCGCCATCGGCATCCGCCGGGCGCCGGCCGCGGACAATGACAGCCGCCCCCTCCTGGGTGACCGCGAGATCCTCCGGCGCGAAGCCGGCAACAGCCAGGGTGATGCGATAGGCATCAGGACCGTGCTGGGCGATGTTGTAGGGGGGATATCCATCGGCGCTCAGCCGGGTGGCGCGTTCGACCATTTCGTCGAGTTGGTCAAAGCCCAACAGATAAGGGTGGGACGCAAGCGAGATGCGTGACATGTTGCGACGGTCCTCATAACAAGCGACGGGCGCGGCGGGTCCATAGGCGGCCCCCACCGTTTGGGCATATGGGGCGGCGACTGTCGGCGGACAAGCACCCGGGATTTTGCACGGGAGGGGAGACCTCGGATGTCCGCACCGCGAGACAGGGCCCCAGACGGATCCAAGGATGCAGAGCCCGCGGCCGGTCAACCCAGCCAGCTCGGCAGGTCGGCGCTGGCCATCGCACTCGGCGGGGCCGCCGTGCTCGCGGGTGCGGTGGGGATAGGCCGGTTTCTGTTCACCCCCGCCCTGCCGATGATGGCGGAGGGAACCGGGCTGGGGCCGGCGGCGGCCGGGGCGATCGCCTCGGCAAACTTCGCCGGTTATCTCGTCGGGGCCCTCGCGCTCAGCTTTGGCTTTAGCCCGCTGCGCCCAGCCGGGCGCGGCACGTTGCTCGCCGCCCTGGCCTGCAGCGCCGCGACGACGGGGTTGATGGCGATCACCGACGCGCCGCTCTGGTGGGCGGTGCTGCGCGCGCTCGGCGGCATCGCAAGCGCCGTCGCGCTGGTGGCGGGATCGAGCCTTGTCCTCAGCCGGCTCACCGAGGCCCGACAGCCCGGCCTGATCGCAGTGCATTTCGCCGGCGTCGGGTTCGGGATCGCGCTCTGCGCGGCTTTGGCCTCCCCGCTGTTCGCTCCGGCCGATGGCTGGCGGGTGCTCTGGCTGTCCGGGGCCATGGCCAGCTTGGGCCTTCTCGCCATTGCCGCCCTGCTGCTGCCGAGCACAAAGGCTCAGGCGGTAAGCGCGGGCAGCACGGGCCCGCTACCGGCCGGGCTGTGGCGCCTCGCCGGGGCCTATGGCTGCCTCGGCTTCGGCTATGTCGTCCTGGCGACGTTTCTGGTGGTGATGCTGCGCGAGGGCGGCTGGGGCCGGAGCGCCGAGACTTGGGCCTGGGCCGGGGTGGGCGTCGCGGCGGCACCCTCGGTCGCCCTCTGGAGCTGGGCCGGACGGCGGATAGGGACGCTGCCGGCCTTTCGACTCGCGATGCTGCTTCAGGCGGCGGGCATGGCGCTCGCGGCATCGGTCCCCGGGGCGTTGGCCCTCGGCATCGCCGGCATCGCGCTGGGCGGCACCTTCATGGGACAAGTGGCGCTGGGGCTGGCGGAGGCCGGGCGCCGTGCCGGGCAGGCAGCGGGCCGGGCGATGGCGGTGATGACGGCGAGCTTCGGCATCGGCCAGTTGCTGGGACCCATCCTAGCCGGTTGGGCCCGGGAGGCGAGCGGGGGCTTTACCTTGCCCTGCCTGGTCGCCACGGTGGTGCTCATCGCCGGCACTGCGTTGGCGGGCGGCAGCAGACCCTCACGCCCGACATTCTCGGACACCGCCAGCCGTTAGCTCCCCCAGGGAACGGCCCAGCCCGCCGCCCGACGGTTCAGAGCCGTTTCTCCAGCCCGCCCATTACCTTGACCGGGTAGCGCGGATCCACTGGCATGCCGGGGGTCGCGCGGACCAAGAGAATGAGCGTCCGCTTGGTGAGATAGCCGGTCACCGGCAGCAGATGGTCCTTCTGGAACCGACCGATCGCCAGCCGCGCCGCGCCGTCGAGAACCCCGTCGCGCCGGCCCGGACGGTAGCCGAGCCGATGCAGCCGATGCTCGACCGACAGTCTGTCGCCAGCGGTGAGCCCAAGCGCCATTTCGATCCGTTTCGCCGCCGCAAGTTGCGCGTCCCGCCGTTCGCCCGTCTCGATCGCCGCGATCCGACGCCGCGCCTTCGCCGGATAGAGCCCGGTCGGATACCGCGCGAGATAGGCCCGGTAAGCCTCTGGCGTGTTCCGCGCCGCCGCGCGCTCCCAGGCGCGCCGGTCGCGGGCGGCCGCCTCATCCGCCTGAGCTGCGAGCAACCGCTCGACCCCCGCCTCGGCGGTGTCGGCGTGCCGCCCGTCGGGATACCGTGCGAGATAGGCCCGATAGCCAGCCAGAGTTCCCTGGGCGCCGGTCTCGCGCCAATAGGCGTCGTCGCGGGCTGCCGCCGCCGCCCGGCGCCGTTCCTCCTCGCGCCGCGCCGCCGTCGGCGCCGCGTCGGCCTCGCCCAAGAGCCGCCGCGGCTCGCCCGGTGCAAGATAGCCGCTCACTGCCAGACCCGACACCCGCTGCCACCGGCCAATGGCCCCGCGGGTCGCCGGCCCGAAGATTCCGTCCACAGGTCCCGGATTGTGGCCGAGATCACGCAGCGCCGCCTGCACCGCCCGCCGCTCCGCCGCCGACAGGGCGAGCGCCGCCTCGGCCCGCTCCGCCGGACTCATTTCCGCCTCGGCGATCTCGCGCAACCGCATGCGGGCCAACGTGGCGAACTCACCCCTTGGGTAGCGCGCCAGATACCGCTCGTAGTCCTCGGCCCGGCCGGACCGCTCCGTGGCCTCCCAAAGCGCCCGCTCGATCTCGCGCGCCAGGGCGTCTTCATCGAAGCGGGGCGCCTCCACGATCGCGAAACCGCGCGGCAGCGCTCCGTCCGACCAAACCGCCGGGCCAAGCCGGTCGACCACCGCCATCGCATCAGCATCGGGCAGCAGGAACCGGTCGATCACCAGGCGAGCGAAGCGGCTGTCCTGCCCGGGAACCCGACGGATCGCTTGCCCGGGTGCTGCGGCGGAGACCAGAAGCACGCTGTCCGGGGCGCGCAGATCGGCAAGCCCGGGTTCGGCGAAGGGCCGCGGCGGAAAGCCTAAGAGCTGGGCGCCGTCGATGAAGACCACCGCGCCCGCACTGGCCCGTCGCGCGAGCCGGATCGGCAGCTCCAAGGGCACCCCATCGCGATAGACCGCAGGAAGAGTGTCCGCCCGCTGATTGCGCGGCGCGAGATAGGTGCGGCCTTCGGTCCGCAGCATATGGCCGGTGAGATAGACGACCGCCTTGCGCGCATCGCCGAGGTCCTGGGCGAACGCGTCGATCGCGTCATGGAGGGCTGCCCGGTCGGCATCGAGGGCAAGGGTCACCTTGTAACCCGCCGCATCCAGCGCGTCTGCAACCGCTTCAGCGTCTCGCCGAGCTGCAACCGCCGGCGGCGCGTTTTCGTAAAAGCCCGTCCCCACCACCAAAGCGGCGCGTTCGGCGGCCACCGCGAGATGGGCCGGCGGGCAAACGAGGGCGGCGAGCGCGAGCACGCGCAGCAAAGCGATGAGAGGCATCTGGGTCTCCTCCTGAGAGCATTATCGGTCGCGTTCTGGATCTTACGCTATGGCAGGGCTGTCCCGGTGCCGCAGAGGGTAACGATCTTTTGCGACGCTCTGACCGCAGCCTGCGCAAAAATCCCACTCGGCCGGTCGTCCCGGCAAGGCCTTCAATCCAGCGCCTGGCCACGCTATATCAACAGATGTCTCTTCGGGGACTATGGTGATAAACGCGCGCGTAATAAGCGGATCGGACCCGGGGGCGGTACCCGGCGGCTCCACCATTCTCCCGCATGGGCATGGGGCCGAAACAGGATCGACGGACGTCTAAAGGCGTAGCTTTCACTCGGTGAGGTACCACCGTTATCGGTCCGAAAAGTACAGTTGCCAATGACAACCGTGCTCCGGTGGCCGTTGCTGCGTAATGCAGTAACCAAACCGAAACTGAAGTCCTAAGGCTTAGCCGCTTTAGGCGGGGTTCGCAGGCACCTGGCAACAGAAGCCTGCACTTCATTTCGGCTGATGCGCCAGGCAGGGCCCGCCGCCTGCCACCGGACGACGGGCAATCGAGCCTCAGGCGAAGGCCCATTCACCGCGAATTTCCTCGAAAAGCCCCAAAACGAACGGCGAGCCTTCGACATTCTCCGGGCTCTCGGCAAAGGACAGGACCACGAAGGCCCGGGAGGCACCGTCGCCCAGCACGCCGGTCCAGAAGTCGATGCCGTCTTGCTCGCCCTCGCGGTCGAGCACGTTGCGATAGAGCTGCTCCACGAGCTCCAAATCGGAGAGGCTGTCGATCGGGCCGAAGGCCTCGGTGAATTCGGGGTTGTCCAGAAAGGCCTCGGCAACCTGTAGTTCGGTAAACCCGCCTTCGCGCGCGTCAATCCAGAAGTTCAGCCCATCCAGATCGATGTTGCCGTCGCGGTTCAGCGCAGCCTCGTAGAGATAGGCCACCGTCTGCGCGTCATCGACCGACAGCCCCCGGCCGAGCCCCGCGATGTTGAGGACCTCGAAGGCGCCGATATCGACCTCGCTGCCGAGACGTCGGGCATAGCCCTCGCCGCGCGCATCGGTGCCGTTGACGAGCTGGTCGTTTGCAGCTCCATCGCCGTCCAGATCGATCCCCAGAACCGCCTCGTCCAGCGCAGCCGAGACGGCCGCATCGATCGCCGGGTTGTCGGGCTCGCCCGCATCGATCCGCAACGCAACGGTATCCCGAGCGCCGCCATTATTGGCCAGCCGACCCGCCGCGAACTCGTCGCCACTCTCAGCGATGCCGTCGGGATCGACCGTAACCACCGAGGCGAACACCGTAGCGGGCTGCACCCGCACGACGACATTGCCAAGCGTTCCTTCGATAATCCCGCGGATCTGCGCGAGATCGAACTGGCCGACCAGATTGGCCCCCTCGAAGCTCACATTGGCTGTTGAGGCACGGGCCGAGATATCGGGGGTCAGGCGACCGAAAATGTCGAGCATGTCCGAGCTGTTGCCGGTAATCACGCTGTTCGAGAGGACGGTCCGCGCCGCGAAACTACCGGTATAGACACCGCCGCCGATCGCCGCCTGGTTGCCGGTGATCGTCGCATTGGTCACGCGGACATCGGCGGAGATGTCGTTGCCCGCATGAAGCCCGCCGCCGAGATAGGCTTCGTTGTTCGCGAGCGTGACATTGGTGAGGCGGGTGCTGCCCCCAGCATAGATCCCGCCGCCCTCGGAAGTGAGGTTTGCCGTCTCGGCGACATTATTGGCGACCGTGGCCTCGAAGAGGATTAGATCGCCGTCGGGTGTCGCGCTGTAGATGCCGCCACCGAGCGCTGGAGAGCTCGCATTCTCACCGATCGCCCCGGCACGGTTGCCATCTACCACGACGCTGCTTAGGCGCATCTGGCCGAAATTCGCGATGCCGCCGCCATCGTCGCTCGCACTGTTGCCGCTGACCAAGAGGTCATCCGCATTGACCGTGGGCCGCACCAAGCCCCCGGAGCCGCCCAGGATGAAGTTGGTCCCGTTGTAAAGCCCGCCACCATCGCTCGTCGCGCTGTTCGGATCGGTCGCATTACCGGTTATCGACACATCGGAGAGGTTCAGGATCCCGTCATTCGCGATGCCGCCGCCGAACCCTGCGGCTTGGTTGTCGAAAACGCGGACGCCGCTAAGGGTCGCCTCGCCAAAGCTGTCGGTGTCTTGAGCGACATTCGCGAGCCCACCGCCATCGGCGCCGACCCCGGTCGCGCTGTTGTTGCCGAGCGCGCCTCCGCTCATCACCAAGCCGCCGGCATTATAGATCCCGCCGCCATTGCCGCCGGAGGTGTTGCCCTCGATCAGCGTGCCTTCGATCGTCACGATGCCGAACTCCCGGTTGGAGATTGCACCTCCGGTGGCGCCCGCCTGATTCGCCACGATGCGGCTGTCGTGGATCTCGAGGAGCCCCTCATTAGCGATCGCGCCGCCATTCCCCGCGGCATTGTCGCGGAAGGTCATGCCGGTAAGCGTCCCCTCCGTCGCCCCGCCGACGAAGATGCCGCCCCCCAACGCACTGCCGCCTTCCGCGCCCTCTGCGATGGTGAGGCCCGACATGGAGACGATGCCCTCGACCACTTGGAAAATCCGGGTGCCGCCGCCCCCGCTGATGGTGATGTCGCCGGCGATGTCGAGATCGTCGAGGATGCCGATTTCGGCGCCCCCCAGCACGATGGTGCTTCCCTGGAGGCCGTCGGCGAAGCGGATGGATTCAGCACCGGGCAAGGCATTGGCGAGTGCCACCGCTTCGCGCAGCGACAGCCCGGCGCCGTCCCCGGTCTCGCTCGCCAGATCGCTGTCGTCGAACGGCTCGTCCGCCAACGTAGTCACCAGAAACTCGGCCATCTCAATCTCTCCCTCGAGTCCCACGGAACCGCGTCCGCCGGTCCCAAGGATTATACCTTATTGGCAGGTGCTGGCGGAATTTCGCCAGGCGCAAGGCCACCCCGGAGAAGCCCTCGAAACCAGGCATCGAGATCCTCCCCGCGACGGCAGGACCGACCGGGCGCGTTGATGCCGGACGGCCGGATCGTTATGCTTCGCGCGGAGCATTGGCGGGATCGGCCGCCGCAGCCAGACCACTGACCCAACCCGGAAAGGACGCCGCCATGACCGCATTTCTCCGTTCAGCAGCGCTTTCGCTCGCCCTCGCCGCCCTGGCGGTCCCGGCGAGTGCCACCGACATCGTCATCTACACCGGTGGCGCCCCGACCGGGGAGGGCTCGACCTATCACAACGGGATGGGCCAAGGGATCAAAGAGGTCCTCGAAGAGCTGTCCGAGCCCTATGGCTACACCGTGCGGCGCATCCCGTCGGGCGGAGCGGTGGCCAACGCGAATGCCTGCGCGGAGGAGAGCGAGAATATCTGCTTCGGCATCGGCCAGGGCGGGCTCACCTATGACGCGGTCGAGGCAGGCAGCACCCAGATCCTGCGCAACGACCTCCCCGGCGAGTGCGCCATGGCCTACACGAAGGAGCCGCGGCTGCCCAACTGGAAGTCGGTGATGGACAACGCCCGCCGGGTGACCTTTGTCGTCGCCGAGGGGTCGGGCTCCGAGGCCTTCGTCCGTAAAATGTTCGAACTCGAGCCGGGCTTGCAGGGCATCTCGCCGAAGTTCGACTATGTCTCCGGCATGGAGAACCAGCTCGGCCGGGTCGCTGCGACCCGCGGTGCCGTCGGCGTGTTCTACGCCTATCCCAACCCGACGGAGGGGCTGATCAACGAGGCGGCTGACGAGGATTTCACGATCATGGGGATCCTGTCGCCGGCCGTCGCGAAATCGGATCCGGCCTACTACCTCAACCGCAAAGCGCCCTTTGAGCTTTCCTGGCTCGGCTTTGGCACCACACGGACCGTGCCCGCGATGTGCTCCAAGGCCCTGCTCTTCGCCGGAGATCCGGCGCGGCTGACCGATGAATGGGCCCGGAGCGATTTCGAGGACATGATCAAGCAACTCCAGCAACTCCCGGCCTCTGCTTTTGTGCCCGAAGACGGCCCGCTGTCGAGCCTGATGCGCACGGTCGAAGACCTCTCCGAAGAATACGGTGTCAACGAGATGGTCGACGATCTGGAGAAGCAGGTCTCCGAGAACCTTTAAGGCAACGCCTTGGCGGGGGCGATGGCCGGCGCAAGCTGTCGCCCCCTGCCGCCCCTTTTCCTTCGCTCCGAATCGGATATGGTCTCGGCGAAGGGGAACACCGCATGGCAGACCGCGACGGCCTCGATTACGGACGCTTGATGCAGAAGGCCTTGCGCGGCCTCATGGCCGAGGTGCTCGGCCATGTGGCGGAGTACGGCCTCTCGGGGACGCATCATTTCTACATCGGGATCGACACGACCCATCCCGGCGTCGACATGCCCGAATATCTTAAGGATCGCTATCCGCGCGAGATGACCATCGTGCTGCAGGAGTGGTACGCGGATCTCGCGGTGTTGGGTGATCGCTTCCAGGTAACCCTGAATTTCGCAAACCGGCCGGAAACCCTGGTTGTGCCCTTTGCGGCGGTCCAGACCTTCATCGATCCTTCCGTGAAGTTCGGCCTAAAGTTCGACGAGGACGAAGGCGGGGATGGCGGCTTCATGTCGGCGCAGGAGCGCGACGGCAGGCAAGCGCCGCCGGCCGCCGCCCCCGCGGAGCCCGGCTCCCGCACCGAGCCTTCCGACCACGACAATGGCGATGACGATCCGGATGGCGGGGGTCAGCCGTCGGCCGATGTGGTGAGCCTCGACAAATTCCGCCGGTCCTGACGAAATCTTTAGGTTTCGATCCCGGCCTAATTGCCCAGGCCAGCAGAATGAACGGCGGCGAAGGAAAATTTATTCTCCCCTCGGCAATTTTACGTTGCGTCATCCTTTGAAATGGTAAACTTTATCAACGGGTGCGGCGTGCGCTTGCGTCGCGCGGGCTTGAGGGGAAAGCACATGTCTATGATGAAGAATGTGGTGGCTGGCGCCTTCGTCGCAGCCATTTCTACCGGCGCGACCGCAGCGCCGCTTGATGGGTTTGAGTACACAGTTACGCCGCTTGTGAATGGCGCGGCGCCGCTCAATGGCGGCCCGAACGGCGAGTTCCTACCTGTCACCTACACCGATGGGACCGACGCGGATCCTTTCTTCGATGTTTCGCTGGGCGGTGATTTCGGATTTCAGATCACTGGCAACCAGCTGATCTACAGCGTGGAGAGCTTCGGCGGCCAGCTCGGTGGCGACAACGACTCCGTCGGCTTCACCTACGAGTTCACCAACCCGAACTTTTCGTTCGTTCGTGTGGGTGTACCGGGAGCGGCCAACGGTCTGACCGACAACAGCGCCGTCACGGCAAGCATCGTAAACGGTGTTCTTCAGGTGCTGTTCGATGTGGATGCGAGCTTCGGTGACGGAAATGGCGTCGCAGGCGAGCCGAGTGACCTCTTGAGCAGTTCGATCACCTTCAACGTGGCGGCTTCGGTTCCGCTGCCGGCCCCGGCCTTCCTCCTGATCGCTGGCATCGTCGGCATTGCCGGTCTGCGCGGTTTGCGCACCGCCTGATCGGCGAAGATCGACCCAAAGCCTCGCCCCGCCCCAACCGGGCGCGGCAACACGCCGGACCTCAGGCCCTGCGCCACCAGACCCCGGTCCAATCGACCCGTATGATGTCCGGGTTCTCGCCGCGCCGCTCCAGGAAGTCGTGAACCGCCTGGGCGCAGGCCTTTACCGCACCGTAATCGTCCACGATGACGAAGCCGCCAGGGCTCACGCGATCATAGAGCGCGGCGAGCGCCTCCCAGGTCGAGCCGTACATGTCTCCATCGACACGCAAGAGCGCCAAACGCTCGATCGGCGCCTCCGGCAGCGTCTCCTTGAACCAGCCTTCCAGAAAACGCACCTGTTCGTCATACAGCCCGTAGCGGCGGAATACTTCCTCCACCTCATGGCGGGGAACCGCCAGCGCCGAATTGCGATGGTGGCGATCTCCCTTGTCGGCCGGATAGGCCTGCGCATCCGGCGGCGGCAGCCCGGCAAAGCTGTCGGCCACCCACACGGTCCGATCCGCCACTCCGTGGGCCTTGAGAATCGCCCGAAGATAAACGCAGGCCCCGCCGCGCCAGACGCCGGTCTCGATGAAGTCCCCCGGGATCCCTTCGCTCAGCACCCGTTCCGCCAGATCCCGCAGATTGCGCATCCGCACCGAGCCGATCATCGAATGGGCTTGAGAGGGCAGGTCGCGGCCGATCTTGCGATTGTCCTCGCCGAAAAGGAGGCGCTTCCACCGTTTCGTCTGGACCGGAGGGTCACGGTAGATGCGGTTGACGATCGCGTCCTCGATCAAGTCGAGATAAAGCGCGCGGAGGCGGGTGGTCTCGTCCATGTCGCTCCTCCAAGAGGCCGGGCTTTCTCCTAGCGCATGTTTCGCCGCCGCCTGCAACCCGAGGCGGCGCGGTCGGTCGCTGTGCCGCTGGGTCCACTTGGCCGCCAGAGCCCGGCTCGCTAGGACAGACTGACCAACAGCACCCAGGAAGGTACCGCGCCATGACCGCCAGCACTTCGGGCACCCGCACCGAGACCGACAGCTTCGGCCCCCTCGAGGTCCCTGCCGACCGCTACTGGGGCGCGCAGACGCAGCGCTCCATCGGCAATTTCCCGATCGGATGGGAGCGCCAACCGGTGGCGTTGGTCCGCGCGCTCGGTGTGATCAAGCAAGCCGCGGCCGAAGCCAATATGGCGCTGGACAATCTGGAGCCAGAGCTCGGGCGGGCGATCGTCCAAGCCGCCGCGGAGGTGGCCGAGGGAAAGCTCGACGACCACTACCCGCTCGTCGTATGGCAAACGGGCTCCGGGACCCAATCCAACATGAACGCCAATGAAGTGATCGCCAACCGGGCGATCGAGATCCTCGGCGGCGAAATCGGTTCGAAAAAGCCGGTGCACCCCAACGACCATGTCAACCGCGCGCAGAGCTCGAACGACACCTTCCCCACCGCGATGCACATTGCCGCCGCGCTCACGGCCCAGCGCGTCCTCCTGCCGGGTCTGCAAAAGCTCCATGGCGCGCTCACCGAGAAGGCGGAGGCCTTCGCCGATATCATCAAGATCGGCCGCACCCACACCCAGGACGCGACCCCGCTCACCCTCGGCCAGGAGTTCGGCGGCTACGCCCATCAGATCGCCCAGGGGATCATGCGGGTCGACCGCTCGCTCGCCGAGATCTACCAGCTCGCGCAAGGCGGCACCGCAGTGGGCACCGGGCTGAACACCAAGCCGGGTTTCGCCCAGAAGGTGGCCGAGGAGATCGCCAAGATCACCGGGCTCCCCTTCGAGACCGCGCCCAACAAGTTCGAGGCCCTCGCCGCCCATGACGCGATCGTGGAAATGTCGGGTGCCTGCCGCACCGTCGCGGGCGCGCTCTTCAAGATCGCCAACGACATCCGCTTCCTCGGCTCCGGCCCCCGCTGCGGCCTTGGCGAGCTCTCGTTGCCGGAGAACGAGCCTGGGAGCTCCATCATGCCGGGCAAAGTTAATCCCACCCAGTGCGAGGCACTCACGCAAGTCTGCGCCCATGTCATGGGAAATGACGCGGCCGTCGGCTTCGCGGGTTCCCAGGGCCACTTCGAGCTCAACGTCTACAAGCCGATGATGATTTACAACCTGCTGCAGTCGATGCAGCTCCTAGGGGATGCGGCGGTTGCCTTTACCGACAAGTGTGTTGCCGGCATCGAGGCCAATCGCGACCGGATCGAGAAGCTCATGCGCGAAAGCCTGATGCTGGTCACCGCGCTCGCGCCGGAGATCGGCTATGACAACGCGACCACGGTGGCGAAGACGGCGCATAAGAACGGCACCACGCTTAAAGAGGAGGCAGTCCGGCTGGGGTTTGTCGACGAGGCGACCTTCGACCGGGTCGTGCGCCCCGAGCAGATGATCGGACCAAAGTGATACGGGTGCCGGCCCTGGCTCTGGTCTGTCTTGCCCCGGACGTCTGGGCGGCGCAGGCCGCTCAGGGGCAGATCGGCCTCCGATCGACCACGCTCGGCGCAGCGCTCGCGGCGGGCGCAGTCCAGCGGTGACCGGCGCCCCGGTCGTTCGCCCCGCTGTGGTCGACGACGCGCCGCGGCTCGCGGAGATCGCGCTCGCGGCCTATGCGCCTTATGTCGCCGCAATCGGGCGAGAGCCGCCGCCGATGCGCCAGGATTTCCCGGCCGACATCGCCCGTGCCCGCGTCTGGGTCGCAGGCGGGCCGGACGGCTTCATCGTTGCCTATGCGCAGGGCACCGACTGGCATGTGGAGAACCTCGCCATCGCCCCTGAGGCCCAGGGCCGGGGCCTCGGTCGGACCCTGCTCGCTTTCACCGAAACCCATGCGCGGCAGCTGGGTCACCCGCGCGTCGCACTCTACACGAACGCGGCGATGGCCGGTGCGCTCGCGCTCTACCCGCGGCTGGGTTACCGTGAGATCGGGCGGCGGGTCGAGCACGGTCTGCGACGGGTCTTCTTCGTGAAGGCGCTGTGAACGATAACCGGCCGTAAGATTATGCGTCGAAGAGCCGACGAGACCGCAGCCCGCGCCGTTGTCAGAGAGGAGCCGCTCCGGTGACCCACCGCCAAGCTTGCGCGCGTCTCATTTCCGGGCTTTCCGTAATGATCAACCCGCGCGACCCCGCGGCGGTGCCGCGCGCGGCGGTCAGGGGCCTTAGGTCCGTAGAATTCGACGCAGATGGGGATGAGCACATTTTTAGTCCGACCGCGACGGGGCGCCGGCCAAATGGGCAAGCGCACCCCGTCGACCTGATATGGATCGAGGACATCGGTGCCGTGTTATGACCGTCCCGACCGCCTCAAAGAGAGACCCCCATGGCTGACACTCCGATCAATCTGCGCCGCGTCCGTAAGGCCAAAGCCCGCGCAGCAGCACGCGCCGAGGCGGATGCCAATGCGCAGGCGCATGGCACGCCCAAGGCGTTGCGCGACCTCCAGGCCGCCCGGCAAGACCGCGCCATCCGGCAGCTCGATGCACATCGGCGGGCGCGTGTCGACGCGGCCGGCGGCGCCACAACCTCCGAAACCGAAGACTGACGGCCGTGTCCGAGCCGCCCCCAGCATCGGTTCGCCGCTCGCCCCAAGACCGGCCGCTCAAGCGCTCGTTGACCCTCTCCGGCCATCGCACCTCGGTCAGCCTCGAAGCCGCCTTCTGGCACGCGCTGAAAGAGCTCGCCACCCGCCGCGGCACCTCGGTCAACGCCTTGGCCTCGGAGATCGATGCAGCCCGCACCCCACCGGCCTCGCTGGCGAGCGCGATCCGGGTGCATGTTCTCGCCGCGGCCAGGGCGGGCCTGTTGTCGCCGCCATCGCCCGAAGCCGGCGCGGGTCAGGGATTTGGAGCTGAGGGACCGGTCGCGTCACCGGGCTCGGGCGCCGCGGCACCGGCCGCCGCCGATACGCCGAGGAGGTAGGCGACGAGCCCTTCGATCTCCGCTGCCGTAAGACGCGGACCACCATAGAGCGGATCTTGCGGGTCCTGCCGCTGGCCGGCGGCGAAATAGGCGGGCAGCGCCGTGCCGGGCCGGCTCGCCTGGGGCGCGACGATCCACAGCCGCAGCGCGCCGGCCGAACGCCGCGCGGCAACCTCGCCAAGACCGCCCGACGGGCCCGGCCGGCCGCCGGGCTCGCCGTGGCACACGGCACAGCCGCCGCGGCCGGGATCCCAATAAACCGCGCGCCCGAGTTCCGGATCTCCGGGCGCTGCGGTCAGACGCGCCGGGATCTCGGGCGCCCCCTCGCCGAAGAGGATGGTGTAGGGCACGATGTCGGGCGGGGTATCGGCGGAGGCCACGCCGCCAGATGCAAGGCACCACAGCAAAAGGAGAGCAGCATGTCGGAGCCGCATGAGGATCGATCCGCAGAGGAGGGGGCGCAAGAGCCAGGCGCGGCGGAGCTCGATGCCCGCGGCTTGCTCTGTCCGCTTCCCGTGTTGAAGACCCGCAAGCGGCTGCAGGCATTGCCGCCGGGCGCGACGCTCAGGGTGCTCGCAGACGACCCGGCAGCGCGCATAGACATCCCCCATTTCTGCGCCGAACAGGGCCATGCGCTCCTGGCCGAGGGGGAAGAGGCGAGCGGCGCGCTCACCTTCCTCGTGAGAAAAGGCGGCTGAGGCGCAGGGGCGCGGCCCCATGCCCCCGCAGCGCCTCACCGGAAGGCCTCGCAGGGGTCGGGCCGCGCCACCGGCGGCGAGAACCAGACATAGTCGTAGGGCAGATCGGCGCGGGCGTAGTCGGCGATCCCCTGGCGCCTGGGATCTACCTCGATCTGGGCCAGGGCCCGAACAACGAGACCGGGCTCGCGCGCGGCGAGATAGGCGGGGACGCCCCGGTCGGTGCGGGCATGGCCGTTGCCCGTGATCAACACCGCCTTGCCACCGCCGCGTCGCGATGCCCGCCGGGCCGCATGGGCGAAGCGCGCATCGCGCAACCGCTGCGCCTCGACCATGGGGCCCGCCACCTCTGCCGGGAGCATGTCGCAATGGGCCGCCACCATTTCCGCCTCCGCCGCAGCGCGCTCGGCTGGCGCTAGCGGCTCGGTCAAGCCGTACTCCCCAGCGCCCGGACCGAAGCCCGCCACCGCGCCCACCCGCATCGCAAGGCTTATCCTGTCCTGGGCAACGCCCCCGCCGGCCAGATAGGCACCGGACGCGGCCTCGAAGACCGGCCGATAGAGCGCCCAATCGGGCCAGCCGAGACGTTCCCATCCGATCGCAGGGCCGACCTCGGCAGCCGCGCCACCCTGCTCAAGAAAGACCGCGACGCCCTCCTCGCTGGCCTCTGGCACCATCTCGAAAGCAACGCCAGCCGGCTCGAGCGCGGCAACCAAACGCGCCTGGCGTCGGTGGTGGGCCGCGTTGTCGTGCACTTCGCCGAGGATCGCGATATCGGCCACGGCCAGCCGCGCAGCAAGCGCCGCCTCGTCGATCTCCCGGCCCCCTGCAAGCTCGAAGATCCGCCCCTCGAGCGGGTGCCCGGTCGGTGCGGGGCCGGCCGATGACGCGGCGCAGGCGGCGATAAGCCCGAACAGGGCAAGGGCTGTGGCGCGCATGACGGCCTCCTGGATCAACTGCAACTGCCCTAAGGCTAGGCTTCCGGTCCCGCTCAGCAAGCCGATCACCAGTCGGCCTCCGCGCTCATGGCCAGGCGGCCATCTTCCCCACGCATCCAGAGGGCGAGACCGATGCCCGACGTCTCTGCGCTCAGGCTGCCCGTCGCCGCCGCGCAAGCCTCGAAACGCTCCCCAGCGAAGATCGGAGCCGTGGCGCGAAAGGCAAAGCGGGCCGGGACGCCGCGCAGCTCCGTCGCGAGCTCCAGCAGCAGCGTGGCCAACAGCGGCCCATGGACGACAAGCCCCGGATAGCCCTCTGTCTCGCGGGCGTGGTCCAGGTCGTAATGGATGCGATGGCCGTTGAAGGTGAGCGCAGAGTAGCGGAACAAGGTGGTCGCATCGGTGGTCCAGAGGCGCAAGGCTTCGGCGCCACCGGGCGCCATGGGCGGCGTGCGAACAGGCGCCCCGGGCGGGGAGTCGTCGCGGTAGACGATGTCCTGCTCCTCGACGAGCGCCAGCCCTGCCGCGCCGGATATCTCATGGCGGAGCGTGACGAACGACATGCGCCCCGAACGCCCCGTCTTCTCCACGACATTCGCCACCGTCGATAGCCGGGTCGCCGGAGCGCCCAGCGGTATAGCGCCGTGGACCTCAAGCCGGCCGCCCGCCCACATCCGCCGGGATTGGGCCACCTTCGGCATGAAGCCACCCAGCGCAGGGTGCCCGTCCGGCCCGAGCGCCGAGCGCGGCGCCGCCTGCTTGAAATACATCCAGTGCCAGAAGGGCGGCAGCGCGTCTCCCGCCGCAAATCGCCCCCGTGTCAGCTCCATGGTCGCGACAAAGGCGTTGGCCGCCCAAGGGTCCATCGGGTCCTCGAGCCGCTCCGTTCGGCCAATCCAAGCCTCGGATGCGGACCCGCCCGTCTTGCGCTCGGTCTGAGCGTCACTTGCCATGGCTCACCGCCGGTTGGTTGTCTTCCGCCCCCGCGGGGGGTAGCCATAGCGCATGGGACGCTGTGTGATCCAGAGCCTCGACCATTTCGTGCTGACCGTCGCTGATCCCGACCGGACGGTGGCCTTCTATGGGCGTCATTTCGGAATGAAAGAGGTGGTGTTCGGAGAGGGGCGGCGGGCGCTGGCCTTCGGTGCCCAGAAGATCAACCTCCACCGCGCCGGCGCCGAGTATCACCCGCACGCCAAGGCGCCTGTGCCGGGCTCGGCCGATCTGTGCTTTCTGGTTGACGAGCCCGTAACCGCGCTGGCGCTGAAACTCGCGGAGGACGGTGTCGAGGTGATCGAGGGGCCGGTTGCGAAAACCGGGGCGACGGGGCCGCTCCTCTCGATCTACGTCCGCGACCCGGACGGCAACCTCGTCGAGCTGTCCAACCCCGCCTGAGGCCGCAGCTTTGGCTCTACGCCTCAGTGACGGTCGCGGGAGAGCGCGTTGAGAAAGAGCCCCATCAGGACGATCCCGAGCACGCTCTGAAACCCCACCAAGGCTCGCGAGATCCCCGCGATCGGCGCAATATCGCCATAGCCGAGCGTGGTTATTGTCACAGCACTCAAATACAGCATCCGCCAAAACGTCCCAGCCGTCCCGCTGTCGCGGCCCTCATGCCGTGCGGCTAGGGCCCTGAAGGCCGCCTGCTCGACCTTTCCGCGGACAACGATGCGGTCTTCTGGACCGGCGGCAACAATCAGCGGGCCACGGAGATCCGAGGTCACCGAATATGCAACACCGGCCGTCTCGGCCCGGAACACCCCGTCCCCTGCATAGCTGAGCCGCATGCCGACCAGGGCGATATCCGCCCTCTCCTCAGGCGTCGCGGCGGTGTTGACCAACACCGTTTCGATCGCATCGGTCAGTTGGCGTTCGAGGGCCGCAGTCTCTGCCTCGAGGAGGATGTTGGCGTGGTAGAAGGCGGTGGGAATGGTGGTGTAGAGGCCGGCGAAGAGCGGGATCGCGGCGAGGTAGAGCCCGGCATAGAGCTTGGCGGGCCCCGACGCCGTCCGGGAGAGCGCGCGCCCCACACCGTCCACCGAGCCGACGACGCCTCGGCGCAGGCCCCGTCCCACCCGCCGGGGGAGCTTGCGCAGGCCGTCCCGGGTGAGAAGCGCGTCCGAGGCGCGGTCCGCGAGGCTGCGAAGCCCCGCCCGCGACGGCGCGAGCGATCGCAGCCGCCCCGCGATCCGCCCCAGCCGCTCCCGCATGGCTCAGACCGAGAGGTCGGCCCGGCCCCCATGGGCCGCCGACCATTCAAGCGGCGCATCGAGGAAAGCCTCGACCTCGTCGAGCACCTCGGGCGCAAACGCCTCCCGAGCACGGGCCTCGGCGAGCACCTCCGCCCAGGTGGCCAGATAGTGGAGCCGGATGCCATGGCTGCCGAGCCGGGCCTCGACCCCCTCGAACACGCCATAGTAAAACAGCACCAAGGTGTGTGCGCATTCCCCGCCCGCCTCGCGGATCGCTTCGACGAAGCTCACTTTCGAGCCGCCGTCCGTCGTCAGATCCTCGACCAAGAGGACCCGGTCGCCCTCCCGCAGCCGCCCCTCGATGCGGGCGTCGCGGCCGAACCCTTTCGGCTTCTTGCGGACATAGAGCATCGGCAGCGCGAGGCGCTCCGCAATCCAGGCGGCGAAGGGGATGCCTGCGGTCTCGCCGCCCGCCACCGCATCGAAGCGCTCATAGCCTACCTGACGCTGGATGGCGGCGCAGGCCATATCCATCGCGGCCGACCTGAGGCGCGGATAGGAGATCAGCTTTCGGCAGTCGATATAGACCGGCGAGGCCAGCCCAGAGGTGAGCGTGTAGGGCGGCTCGGGGCGGAAATGCACCGCTGCCACCTCGAGCAGCATGCGCGCAACGGCGCGGGCCGCGGTCTCGGCTTCGGAACAGGCGGCAGCGGGGATCGTATCGGTCATGGCGTTTCCCTGGGTTCTCGCGGAGCGACAAGAGCAAGGCCCGGCACCTCGAAGCCAATGGCCGAGGCAAGCACAGGATCCTCGGCACAGCTGCGATCCGGACGGCGATCGGGGCTACCTTCGCGCGGCGCGAGGACGACCCTGCGGTCGAGTAAGGCGCGGGGCGCGGGCTTAACCTCGATGCGCCGATAGCCGGGATGCTCGATGCACAGGCCCCAATGGAACACCGGTTGCAGAACCATCGGCTGCAATTCGAGGCGGCCCATGCGGAGTTGCTCGAAGCGCGCCCGGCCCGCCGCGTCGGTGAGAACCGGCGCGGTCATGGCCTCGCCCCGCCAGGGGAGGATCAGGATCCGCACATGAACCCGCGCGCCGGCGATCGGATGGCCCGCGGGGTCGAGCACGGTCACGGTCCCCGATGGCTGTACCAACCGATCGACAGGCAGATAAAGACAGCCCGTAAGCGCCGGAACCGGGAGCAGCACCGGCCCCGACGCCCTCACGCGTCGACCTGCCAATAGACAGGGAAGCCAGGATCGAAAACTGTGACAGGACCGGCGCCGGTCTCGATCTTGTCGATGCGGGGCGCAGGCTCTGAGCGGCGGACGAGCCTGAGCCGCGCCTCGGCCAGCGGCCGGCCATAGAAGCGCGCGCCGTGTTCTGAGGTGAAAGCCTCCATCCGATCGAGCGCCCCCGCTGCCTCGAAGACATGGGCGAGCACCGGGAGCGAGACCGGCGCGGTAAAGCAGCCCGCGCAGCCGCAGGCGCTCTCTTTGTCGATATCGCGATGGGGCGCGCTGTCGGTGCCGGAGAAGAAGCAGGGCGCACCGGAGGTCGCCGCCTCGACCAAGGCCAGGCGATGGCTTTCGCGCTTGGCGACCGGCAAGCAATAGTAATGCGGGCGGATCCCACCGGCGAGAATATGGTTGCGGTTGATCACAAGATGATGGGTGGTGATCGTGCCGGCCGTGTCGGGGGTCTCGCGCACATAGGCCACGCCATCGGCCGTGGTCACATGCTCGAGCACCACGCGCAAACCCGGCACCCGAGCGCGAAGCGGCGCCAACACCCGCTCGAGGAAAACCGCCTCGCGGTCGAAGATGTCCACCTCGGGGTCGGTCACCTCGCCGTGGACACATAGCGGCAGCCCGATCTCGGCCATGCGCTCCAGCACCGCGACGACCCGCGCCATATCGCGCACGCCCGACGCGGAATTCGTCGTGGCGCCGGCGGGGTAGAGCTTGACGGCAACGATCAGTCCGGCCTCGGCCGCACGGGCGACATCCTCCGGATCGGTCGCCTCCGTGAGATAGAGGGTCATCAGCGGCTCGAAGTCTGCACCGTCCGGCAGCGCAGCCATTATCCGCGTCCGATAGGCGGCGGCATCCGCTGCCGTAACCACGGGCGGCACGAGATTGGGCATGATGAGCGCGCGGCCCACGCTGGCGGCCGACTGGGGCAACACGCCGGCAAGCATCGGGCCGTCGCGCAAATGGAGGTGCCAGTCATCTGGGCGGCGAAGGGTCAGGATCTCGGTCACTTGGGCGCTCTCCTCGGATCGCAAGCGGTGTAGCGCTCTGCTCGCGCCGAGGAAAGCCTCGCAGGGACACTCATGGGGGTGTAAGGGTCCGGACAGCATCGGCTCAGCGGAGATCTCACATGCGCGCGCCCGACAAAGCCTGTGCCGCGATCCGCGCAACCTGCCTCGCCTTGCTTGTCGTTGCTGGGCTGGGGCCCGCGCTCATGGCGGCCCCATCGGAGGCGGGCACCCTCTTGCGGCTGGAGACGGACCCCGACGCGGCCGATGCGGTCGCCGAGGTGCTTCAGGCGCGTCTGCGGGTGTTGGAGATAGATGGCGAGGCGGCCATCGGCGAGGACGGGCTGACGGTGCGCCTGCCCAGGGGCATCGCAGCGACCGAGGTGACTGCCGAGTTGATCCGCCCAGCCCGCCTCGCCGTCCACGCGCTCTCGCTTCTGGCACCGCCGGAGGGCTGCCCCGAGACGTTGCTCTGCCTGCCGGACCCACTCTCCCCCCCAGGTCGCGTCGCGCTCGAAGCCGAGGCTCTTCTTGCCGGTTCCTTGGTGGCACGGGCCCAAGCCGCGAAGACCGATTTCGGTGCTGCGGTCCATCTCAGGCTGACCTCAGACGCAGCACAGGCGTTCTGCGGGCTGACGGAGGCGCATATCGGCCGAGACCTTGCGCTGTTGCTCGATGAAACCCTGTTGCTTTACGCCCGCCTTCAAGCGCCGATCTGCGGCGGCGAGGTCCAGATCCAGGGACTGGGGAGGGATGTGGAAGCTCTGGCCAAACAGCTGTCGCTGCCGCCGCTGCCAGCGCCGGTGACGCTTGTCGAGATCAAGGCGATCCAACCGCCTTCGCAAACCTGGGGCGAGGCTTGGCGTCGGGGGCTCGAGGCGCTTCGGATTCCGCCGCGCACCACGCCTGAGATCTCGGACTGACGGTATCCTCGAGCCTCAAGGCTCCCGCGCTGCACGGTTCGAGATCGCTCTGGGCGCGTCGCCAAAGACCCCATGCGGATGACCCCCTGGGCGCAGCACAATTCCCACTTAATAATAGACTTTAAAATAAACCCGCGGTTTTCAGCAAAATTTCGCACAAGACCTCAACGCGAAAGAAGCCATTTGAACCCGGCGACTTGGGCCTCGGACACGACACCACCCTCAACCGAAACCGATCGACTTATGCGGGGACAGGACCGGCCCAATCTTTGACAGTTGGATGCCCTTTGAGCGCGCGTACCATCAACCGGTGCCGCACACAAAGGATCCGCGGGCGGCGCGGCAGCGCCCGGCCGCCAGCCCGTCCATGCCCAGTCACATGAAGCCGGACCCGCGCCGCTGGGAGCCCAGCCCCTTAGAAGGGTTGGAAAAACGCATCGGCGGGGGAGCTAGTGAAGATCTCGACCCCATCCTCCGTCACCCCGACCGAATGCTCGAACTGCGCCGAGAGCGACTTGTCGCGGGTGACGGCCGTCCAGTTGTCGGCCAGCGTTTTGGTATGCGGCCCGCCGAGATTGATCATCGGCTCGATGGTGAAGATCATGCCAGGGCGCAACTCAGCCCCCTCCCCTTCGCGACCGTAATGCAGGACATTCGGCGCGTCATGGAACACCCGTCCGACCCCATGGCCGCAGAAATTGCGCACCACCGAGCAGCGCTGCTCCTCGGCATAATCCTGGATCGCGGCCCCGATATCCCCGAAATGCCCGCCGGGGCGAACCATCGCGATGCCACGCATCAAGCACTCATGGGTCACCTCGATCAGCCGCGCCGCCTTCCGGCTCGCGCGTCCGGCGACGAACATCCGCGAGGTGTCGCCATACCAACCATCGAGGATCACGGTGACGTCGATATTGATGATGTCACCGTCCTTCAGGGCCTTGGGGCCCGGGATCCCGTGGCAGACCACATGGTTGATCGAGGTGCAGATCGACTTTGGGAAGCCACGATACCCCAACGGCGCCGGCCGGGCGCCATGCTCCAAGATGAACTGATGGCAAAGATCGTCGAGCCGCTCGGTGGTCACGCCCGGCACCACATACGGCCCGATCATATCGAGGCATTCCGCAGCGAGCCGCCCGGCCCGGCGCATGCCCTCGAAGTCTTCGAGCGGGAAGAGCCGGATGCCCTCCGCAGTTCGGATTTCGTCCGGCTGGGTCTGCAAGCTCGTATCCATCATGATCCCGCCCCGATTACTCCGCGATTGGCAACGGCCGATCAAGCACGATTTCCCGCCGGCTGAGCCGACAGGCCCAGGCGATCGCCTCGACGCCGGCCACCCGTGCCCGCGCAAAGGCCGCCGCATAACCCGGATCGAGATCCGCCGCCAGCCTGAGCCGATTGCAGTCGTCACGCTGCACACAATAGAGCATCACCGCCCGGTGACCCTGCCCGACCATCGACGCGAGCTCGTCCAGATGCTTCGCCCCGCGGGTTGTGACCGAATCGGGGAATTCGGCCCAGTCGCCGCTCCGGCGCAGATGCACGTTCTTGACTTCGATATAGGTCCGGCGACCCTCTTGTGTGAGCCCTAGAAAGTCGATCCGACTGCTTTGGCCGTATTTGACCTCCGCGCGGATCTCAGAGAGCCCCGCCAGCTCGGGGATTTGCCCGGCAGCCAACGCCTCGCCGACGACGCGGTTGGGCACCGAGGTGTCTATCCCAGCCCAATGACCGCCAGGCAGCTCGATCAGCCGCCAAGAGAAGCGCAGCTTGCGCTTGGGGTTGTCGGAGGGTTCGAGCCAAACCCGGGCGCCTGGCTCGCACACGCCGAGCATTGCGCCGGGATTGGCACAATGGGCGGTCACGGTCTCGCCGCTCTCCTCCAACGCCACATCGGCGAGAAAGCGCTTGTAGCGGACGATAAGCCGGCCGGGGATCAGGGGTTGCGAAAACTGCATGCCCGCGTGCTTATGGCCTGCGCCTGCGCAAGGAAAGAGAGCGCCCATGACCGAACCGACCCAACCGACCGCCGCCATGCTCGTGATCGGCGACGAGATCCTCTCCGGCAGCATCCGCGAGGCCAACGCCCATCACCTCGCCGGGGTCCTGACGGAGATCGGGATCCGACTGGTGGAGGTCCGCATCGTCGAGGATCGCCGTGCGGCCATCATCGGCGCGGTGCGCGCACTCTCCGCCGCGGTCGACCACCTGTTCACCTCTGGTGGGATCGGGCCGACCCATGACGATATCACCGCGGATTGCGTGGCCGAGGCCCTGGGCGCGAGCATCGATGTGCGCGAAGACGCCCGGGCCAGGCTAGAGGCCTATTACGGCGCGGGTGAGCTCAATGATGCGCGGCTTCGGATGGCGCGCATCCCTCAGGGCGCCCGGCTGATCGACAACCCGCTCAGCCAAGCGCCCGGCTTCACCCTGGGCAATGTGCATGTGATGGCCGGGGTGCCCGCGATCTTCGAGGTAATGCTGGCCGGGCTCGCACCCGGGCTAGAGGGCGGGCCGCCGCTGCGAGCCCATGCCTTCCGCGCGCCCGTCCCTGAAGGCGATCTCGCCGACGATCTGCGGGGCCTCGACGCGGCGCATCCGCAGGTCGCCATCGGCTGTTATCCGTTTTACCGTAAGGGTTTGGGGTGTACCGTGGTGTTGCGCAGCAGCCATGCCCCGAGCCTCGACGCGGCGGCCGCGGCATTGCGGACCCTGCTGGCCCGCCACACGGACGACATCGCCGAAACGCCGCCCGATTGAGCCAGGGCCGACGCTCCGATCCCAGCACACGGCCCCCGCGCTCAGACCATCCGGCGCAAAACCCAACGCACCGAAAGATGGGCCGTGACCCAGGAGATCACCGCAGCCGCCAGCGGCACCCCCACCGCAATGGCAACCCAACCGACCCTGCCATCGATCAGCGTGGTCTCGAGGCCCGCGATTTCGGCCTCAGGCAATGCGGCGACCGCGATCAAGGCGCAGCCGGCACCGAGCATACCGCCGGCGAGCCCCCGCAACGACAACCGCCGGACGAAGGCGCCGGCGATGTAGCCGTCTTCGCCGCCGATCAGCCGGATCACCCGGACGATGTCGAGATTGGCCGACAAGGTCGCGCGAGCCGCCAGCGCGACCATCCCGCAGGCCGCGAGCACAACGAGGATCGTCGCGGCCCAGGCCAATCGGCCCACCGCTTGGGCTGCCCGCGCCAGCGGCTCGCGCCAGGCTGCATGGTCGTCATACACAGCGCCAGGGGCGTCGCGGTCGAGCCGCGCCTGCAACCGAGCGCCGTCTGGTCCACCTTCGACCAAGGTCAAATCGATCAATCTCGGCGCAGGCAGCGCATTGAGGCTGTCGATCCCACCGATCCAGGGCTCGAGCAGCGCCGCTTGCTCGGCCTCGCTTAGGACCCTGGCCTCGCCGATCCCCGGCGTGGTGCGCACCACCTCAAGCGCACGGGCAAGCCGGGTCTCGAGCACCGCCGGCGCCGCACTGACCTGAACCGTGGCGAACCCTGCGAGATCAGCCCGCCACTCCTGCGCCACCCGATCGGCGGCGAGCCCGGCCAGCAGCGTGAGCACAGCCAGAAAACTCATCGCCGCAGAGGTCAGCGTGGTCAGCGAGGCCGACCAACCGGTCATCGGGACGATGGGCGGCGCCTCCGACCGGCGCTGGAAGCGTTGAAGCCGCGCGATCACGGGGTCATAAGTCCGCAGTGCTGGCGACCAATCGGCCGTCGACGAGGCGGAGGATCCGGGCGCCGACGCTGCCGCGGGCCGAGCGGATCAGGCCGAGGTCATGGGTCGCGATCAGCACGGTTTTGCCGAGCCGGTTCAGCTCGATCAACAGCCTCAGAATGCGCGCGCCCATCTCCGGATCGACATTACCGGTCGGCTCATCGGCGAGGATGAGGTCCGGCGAGTTGATCACCGCCCGCGCAATCGCCGCGCGCTGCTTCTCCCCCGCCGACAACTCACGCGGATAGGCCTCGATCCGCGCCTTGAGCCCGACCCATTTCACCAATTCCATAACGTCCGCTTGGTAGTCGTCGAGCCGATGGCCCGCGACGCGCAACGGCAGGGCGATATTCTGGACGACCGTCATGTGCTCGAGCAGCCGGAATTCCTGGAAAACCACGCCGATGCGTCGGCGAAGTTTGGGGACAAGCCCACGGTCGAGCACGGCCGGGTCCTGGCCGAACAAGCGCAGCGAGCCGCGCTGGGGCAGATGGTCGAGATAGAGCAGCTTCAGCAACGTGGTCTTGCCTGCCCCCGACGGTCCCGTGAGGAAGTGGAACGAGCCGGGTGCCACCTCTGCGCTCAGCTCGCGCAGCGTGTCCCGGTCGTCATAGCCGAAACTGACCCGGTCGAGGCTGATCATCCGTGCCGCCATGTGATCCCGAGTGTGCGAAACTGCCGATTTTTCGGGAGTTTGACAACCTTAGATCACATCGCGTGTCTTGGCGCGCAAAACCTGGACGTCTATACTCGGGTATCGTGGCGAGAGGCTGGAGGTTTTGGGGATGGTCGAGATTGAATGTCCGAATTGCGGGGCGCGGTACCAGGTGCCCGCGGCGGCGCTCGGGCCCAATGGCCGTGACGTGACCTGCTCCTCCTGCGGCAATATCTGGCACGCCCTGCCGATGCCGCGGGCCGAGGCGCCGATCAGCGCAGATGCGCTGGGGACACAGACCCGGCAACCGCAGCGCACCCAGCAGATGTCCGACATCCGGCAGATGCTCGACGAGGTGCAAAGCAATGAAAGCCGCCGCGCGGTGCCGCCTGCGCCTGATGACGGCGCCACCACCCAAGGCTGGGGTGTCACCGCGGACCCGATCTCAACGCAGCGCCCCGACCCCTCCGAGGCGGTGCGCGAAGCCGTCTTCAGTCACGCCACGAAACCCCGTCCGATCGAAGACGACGATGATGGCGACGATCTGCGCAGCCGGATGGGCTTTGCCAACCGCGACACCACCCAGCGGGGCCGCCAGTCGCGGGCGCGGGACGCCTCCGAAGAGGGCCAGACCGCTCGCAGCCGGCTGATGAGCAAGCACCGGCGCAAGGCGCTGCAGGTCGAGGCGGAGAAGCGCCGCGGTACCGGGGCTGGCATGACCGGCTTCACCTTTATCGTGATGATCGGGGCCACGCTTTTCGGGCTCTACACGCTGGCCGAGCCGATCGCTATTGCCCGTCCGGAAAGCGCGCCGATCCTGCGCAATTACGTTACCGTGGTCGACGGCATGCGGCAGGGTCTGGCGGGCCAGCTCGACGACCTCGGCGAGCCGGCCAAAGACGAGGGCTGAGCCCGCACGGGCTCAAAACTTGTCGAGCAGCCGCTGGAGATAGTCGAGTTCGATTTCCGGTCGGGTACGATCGGACGACCGGCGGCGCAGCTCCTCCAACAGCTCCCGCGCGCGGTCGATAAGCGCCTGGTTGGGCACGCCGCCATAGAGATCGGCATCATAGCCCCGCCCGTCTCCCGAGGGCCGGTCAAACGGGTCTATCCCCTCGCGGTCGCGCGCATCCCCATCGCCCATCTCGCTGCCCGCCGTGGCGGTGTCGCCCTGACCCTGCTGCTGGAGCGCTTCGGCAAGCGCCTCGCCCGCCTGGTTCAAACGATCGAGCGCATCCAGCTGGTCCTCGACCGCCGGGGCCGTGTCGCCACGGTCAAGGTCGTCGCGGGCCTCCCCCATCGCGTCGCCCGCTTCGCCGAGCGCGCGGCTCGCCCCATCCATGCCTTCGCCACCCCCGAGCTGGTCAGCCAGCTCCTCGAGCGCCCGGCGCAACGCTTCTTGCTCCGCCGCGAGCCTACCGCTCTCCGAATGCCGGCCGTCACGCTGGCCGCCTTGACCGGCGCGCCCCTGTTGCTGGCCCTCAGGACCCTGTCCCGGCTGCTGGCCCGGTGACGGCTGCAACGGCCCGCCGCGCTGGCCCTGCTGTTGCCCCTGCTGGCCGGGCCGCTGGCCTTGCTGACCTTGTTGGCCCTGCTGACCCTGTTGGCGCCGTTGCTGACGCAATTCGTCGAAGGTCTCGTCGGAGAGACGTTGCTGGCGCTGGATCAGATCCTGCAGCTGCTGCATGGCCTGCTGTCCTGGGGACTGACCCGGCTGCATCTGCCCCATTTGAAGATTGCGCAACATCTCGGACAACTGGGAGAGCATGTCCCGCGCCTGGTCGCGCAGCCCCTGTTCGGCCATATCGCCGAGCTGGTCCAGCAGCTCCTGGAGGTTCTGTTGATTGAGCGGCAGCGCGTTTTGGTCCGCCTGCTCGAACATCTCTGGATTCTCTTGCATGGCACGCGCCATCTCGGAGAGGTAATCCGCCATTGCCTGGCGCAACTCTTCGATTGCCTCGCGGATCTCCTGCTCGGTGCCGCTCTCTAACGCATTGCGCAGGCGCTCTTCGGCCTCGCGCAGGCGGGCAAGGGCCGAGGCCAGATCGCCACTTTCAAGGGTGAGTGCCGCGAGCCAGAGGAATTCGGCGACCTCCTCGGCCACTTGGGGCACACGCTCTTCCACCAGGGCCGGCGCCAGACGACGCAATGCGAGACGCACGGCGACATAGGCCCCAGGATGGCCGGCAAAGACCTCTTGAGGCAGGCGCGTCACGGCTTGGGTACTGTCGAGCACGCGCGCGCCGGCGCCGAAATCGAGCAGCAGCTCTCGACGCTGCTCGGCGAGCGCCCGAGCCAGCGGATCTGTAAAGCGACGCTCTGGAAGCTTGAAGCGCACCGGCTCCGAGCGGCCCTGCTGGCCCGCACCGTCCTCGGCATAGAGTGTCATAACGACTTCAGCGCCGGCCCAGGGATGCTCGGTCAAGTCCTCGACCGCGCGGTCGGAGATCGATCGGGTGTCGCCCGAGATGGGCAGCGGAAGGCCAAACTCGATCGGCGGGATTTCGGCTCTGACCTCGGCCGGTTCCGGCAGCTCGATAACCCCCCAGGCCGCGACGACCCCGAAATCGTCGGTCGCCGCAAAGGGGATCTCCAGCGCGCGGCTGGTATCGGCGGTCGGCTGCGCGGTCAGCTCGATCGACGGCGGCATATCGGCATCCATGAGGATCTGCCAGGAGACCATGGGCTCTTCCGGCGCGCCGACAGCCAAACGGCCCGAACGGGCGAGCCGCCCGGTGATCTCATAGAGCCCGCCGCCGAGATCGATGAAGGCGAGGGCGGCATCGGGGCCCGCGTCGAGCACGCCGGCCTGCACCGGCGGGGCCTCCCGCATGCCGGTAGCGCGGATGGTGAGCTCGGTGCCTTCGGGCAGTTCGACAGCCCCGTCGTCTGGGTCTATTTCGTTGAGATAGACAGTGTTCTGCCCGGTGTAGGCGGGGGGTACCGCCCAAACCTCGACCATTGGATCGGCTGGGAGACCGGCGAGTTCGATATCTGCCGGCCGGCCGGGATCCAGGGCGTCGCGCAACCGCTCCGGCGCCCCACCGCCGGTTCCGATGATCGCGCCAACCAGGAGCGCCGGCGCCGCCAAGCGCAGCGCCCACCGATCTCGCGCGGCCAAACGCAGATCCGGGGCCTCGGCGCGGACCGCTTCAGCCGCCCGTTCCGCCCGCCGCCGATGCTCCAGCCAAACGGCCCTCGCGAAGGCGTCGCCGGAACCCGTCCGCGCCAGCCGATCGCTGAGGACTGTGAGCGGCCGCTCGGGACGCGCCGCGTCGAGACGCGCGACGGCACGGTCGGCCGTTGGCAAGCGCAACGCGGCAAGCCCCATGACGACCGCAGCCAATACCCCAAGCCCCGCCAGGCCGAGCGCGCCCCAATGCACCAGCGGCGGCAGCGCCGAGAACCCGCCCAAGAGCGCGCAGGTCGCCACCAAACAGACCGCCGCGAAGGCCGGCCAAAGCGCTTGCGCCAAGACCTCCGCCCACATCGCGAGGCGCGTCAACGACAGCGCCCGGCGCACGCGGGCTGACCAGCGGACGGGTGTGGGAGTGTCTGACTTGGTCGGGGTCATGGGGCAGCCCTCTCTGCAGGGCGCCACCCGGGGCGCCTCACGCTCTCAACCATGCCGGAACGCTATCACGGCCGATCATTTCGTCAAATGTGGGGCGGCGCCGGATCACGGCAAATTCAGACCCGCGCACAAGGACTTCCGGGACCAGCGGCCGTGAGTTGTACTCAGATGCCATCACCGCGCCATAGGCGCCGGCGGAGCGGATCGCCACCAGATCGCCGGCCGCCAATACGGGCATCGGCCGGTCCTTGGCGAAGATATCCCCCGTTTCGCAGACGGGTCCGACAATGTCGACGGGCAGGACGGGCGTGGTCGGCGCCGGCGCGCAGACCGGGACAATATCGTGCCAAGCCTCGTACATCGCCGGCCGGATGAGATCGTTCATCGCCGCGTCGAGGATCAGGAAGCTTCGCTCAGTCCCCGCCTTCCAGTAGATCACGCGCGACAACAGCACCCCGGCATTGCCAGCAATCAGCCGACCGGGTTCGATCTCGATCTCGCAGCCGAGATGGCCCACCGTGCGGCGGATCAGCGCGCCATAGTCAAAAGGCAGCGGCGGCGCCTCGTTGGTCGCCTGATAGGGGATCCCGAGACCGCCGCCCAGATCGAGCCGGTCGATCGCATGCCCCGCAGCCCGGAGATCCTGGGCCAGCTCGGCAACCTTGGTGAAGGCCGTCTCGAAAGGCGCGAGCGAGGTGAGCTGGGACCCGATATGCACATCGATCCCGACGACCTCGACGCCGGACATCCCGCCAGCCAGCGCATAGAGCTCAGGCGCATCCGCCCAGGCAACGCCGAATTTGGTCTCTGCCTGGCCGGTCGAGATCTTGGCATGGGTTTCTGGGTCGACATCAGGGTTCACGCGAAGGCAGTTCTTGGCGCGCTGGCCGAGGCTCCGGGCCACCTGGTCGAGCTGATGAAGCTCCTCACCGCTCTCGACATTGAAATGGCGGATCCCGGCGGCGAGCCCGGCCTGCATCTCCTCGACAGTCTTGCCGACGCCGGAGAACACCACCCGCTCCGGCGGCACACCGGCGGCCAGTGCACGCGCCAGTTCGCCCCCCGAGACGACATCGGCGCCGGCCCCGAGCTTTGCGAGCGTTGCGATCACCGCCTGGTTGGAATTGGCCTTGAGCGCGTAGGCAATAAGGTGAGGCATCCCCGACAGCGCCTCGTCGAACACCCGGAAATGCCGCTCCAACGTCGCGGTGGAATAGACGTAGACCGGTGTGCCGACCTCGGCGGCGATGTCCTCGAGCGCCACCTCCTCGGCAAAGAGGCGGCCCTCTCGATAAACGAAATGGTCCACGCGATCACTCCACGGGCTGCTCGGCCTCGGCGGGCTCCAGGGTCGGCGCCATCGGCGCGCCCTTCTTACCGCAGGCCGCCAGCGCAAAAGCCAAAGCGCAGATCAAGAGCACTCTCATGCCAACATCTCCTTCCAACGCGCGATCTGCTCGCGGACGCGCACCGGCGCCGTGCCGCCGTAGCTCTGACGCGAGGCGACCGACGCCTCGACTGTCAGGACCCCGTAGACCGCCTCGGTGAGGCTGGGGTGGATCTCCTGAAGCGCGGCAAGCGGCAGATCGGCCAGATCGCAGCCCGCCGCCTCGGCCGCCGCCACCGCCCGCCCGGTCACGTGATGCGCCTCGCGAAACGGCAGCCCCGCCTCGCGCACCAGCCAGTCCGCGAGATCGGTGGCGGTCGAGAAACCTTCGGCCGCAGCGGCGCGCAGGCGCGCGCGGTCGGGCACCATGTCGCGCACCATCCCCTCCATCGCGGCGATCGAGAGGGAGAGCGCGTCGGCTGCGTCGAAGAAGGGCTCTTTGTCCTCCTGCATGTCCTTCGAATAGGTCAGCGGCAGGCCCTTCATCATGGTCAGCAGCGAGACCAGCGCCCCGGCAATCCGCCCGGGCTTGGCCCGCACGAGCTCCGCCGCGTCCGGATTGCGCTTCTGCGGCATGATCGAGGAGCCGGTGGTGAAGCGGTCGGAGAGGCTGACGAAGCGGAACTGCGCCGAGGACCAGATGACGATCTCTTCGGCGAGGCGCGACAGATGGGTGGCGCAGATCGCCGCCGCAGAAAGCGCCTCGAGAACGAAATCCCGGTCCGACACCGCATCGAGCGAATTGGCCGCAGGCCGCGCAAAGCCGAGGGCGGCCGCGGTCATTTCCCGGTCGATGGGAAAGCCCGTGCCGGCCAGCGCCGCGGCGCCGAGCGGGCAGTCGTCGGCCCGCGCCATCGCATCCTTGAGCCGGCTCCGGTCGCGGCCGATCATCTCCACATAGGCGAGCATATGGTGGCCCCAGGTCACGGGCTGCGCGACCTGGAGATGGGTGAAGCCCGGCATCGGCCAGTCCGCCCCCGCCTCGGCCTGTGCGACGAGCGCCCGCTGCAGTGCGGCAAGCCCCTGGTCGGTCGCCGCCGACCAGCCGCGCACCCAGAGCCGGAAATCGGTCGCCACCTGGTCGTTGCGCGAGCGCGCCGTGTGGAGTCGTCCCGCCACCGGCCCGATGAGCTCGGCAAGGCGCCCCTCGATGTTCATATGGATGTCTTCGAGCGCCTCTGAGAAGACGAACCGCCCCTCGGCAATCTCCGCGGCCACCCGGTCGAGTCCGCCCGAGATGGCCGCCGCGTCATCGCCCGAAACGATCCCCTGGGCCGCGAGCATCGCCAGATGTGCCCGGCTGCCCGCGAGGTCCTCCTCTGCAAAGCGCCGGTCGAACCCGATGGAGGCGTTGATCCGGCGCATCACCTCGCCCGGCTCCGCGGCAAAGCGTCCTCCCCAGATCGTGTTGGTCCCCGCGCCCTCCCCGGGCTGACCGGAGCCCTCTGCGCCGCTATCTTCTGCCATCGACACTCCGCCCCGAGCTCAGGAGACCGCAATGAGACATGCACTGCGCGCGCTGACCGCCCTCGGCCTCGCCGCCCTCCTCTACACCGGCCCCGCCCACCCTGCAAACGCAGGCGATTCCGCCGCCCTGCCCGTCGCTGAGCTGCGCGCGCTGGCCACCGGCCAAATGGAGACGCTGGAAATCCATGAGATCCCGAAGCCGCGCATGGCGGCCAGGTTCGCGCTGGAAGGACAGGGAGAGATCGGCATCGAGGCTTTCGAGGGGAAGGTCGTGGTGCTCAATTTCTGGGCCACCTGGTGCCCGCCCTGCCTGCGCGAGATGCCCTCGCTCGACGCGCTGTCGGCCGCGATGGCCGAGCACCCCGTCGAGGTCGTCGCGGTTTCGGCGGATTTCGGCGGCACGGAGCGGCCCCGGCACTGGCTCGACGCCAACGGGATCGAGCATCTGGAACTCTATCACGACCCGCAACGGGCGCTTGCCAAGGAGTCCGGCCTGATCGGACTGCCGGTGACCCTCATCCTCGACAGGCAGGGCCGTGAGCTGGCGCGGCTCGTGGGGGATGCCCATTGGGACGCCGCCGAAGCCCAGGCCTTGATCCTGCGCATCGCCGAACTGACCGCGCCCGACAGCTGAGGCGTTCCGAGCACGCCGCCTGCCCGACAGCCGCGGCGCTGGTCGTTGAACCCGGGTCGGCCCCGGCCCGGCGCGGCTTGGGTGGGCAAGGATGACGCGGCCGCCCCTCGATCGGGTGCAGGGGTGGGCCGCGCCGGGCCGCACCGCCTGCCAGCCGCTAACGGCCGATGATCATCTTGCGTAACAGCCCGTCGCGGTCGATCAGCTGGTGCTTGAGCGCCCCCGCGATATGGGCCGCCAGGATCGCAATCAGCCCCATGGCAGACCAGAAATGGACTTCCTTCCACATCGCCTCGATATGCTTGTCGCCCGGATCGAAGAGGTCGGGCATCTCGAACAGGACCATCTCCTTCAGACCGACGGCGTCGAGCGCGTCTTTGCCGAAGAGATATTGCAGCGTCACCTGGTTCTTGATCTGAACATAGGCACCCGCATCGTTGAGCGGCGAGGCGGAGGCCATCATCCAGCCGGAGACCGGCAGCGCCACCATCAAGACATAGAGCAAGATATGCGACGTCTTCGAGGCGGTCTCCTGCCAGGCGGGCATCGGCGGATGCGCCGGCCGGACGCTCGCCGCGCGCCACAGGATCCGGATCGCGACCAAAAGGATCACGATGACGCCCCAGCTCTTATGCATCTGCGTCAGGTTAAAGCGCTGGATGAGATCGTCACCGACGACCTGCACCATGTAAAGACCCACACCCAGCTGAAAGATGATCAAGACCGCGAGGCCCCAATGCAGGAGCCGCGCCATGAGGCCCCAGCCGTCGCGCGTGTTCGTCAAAGCCATGCTCGTCTCCATTGCTGCTGCTATTGCGTGTCTGTAACCTTCGGTCGTGCTTCGAGCGCGAACCGCACCGCCACGACCTCGCTGACCTCGGCGATCGCCGCGGAGGGGCCGAGCCCCAGATCATAGGCGGCACGGTCCACCGTCAGTTCCCCGGTCGCCCGCGCTGTGCCGTTCTCCACCGCAAGCGTGACCCGCCCCTGCGCCGGCAAGGTCTGCCCCTTGATCGTCAAGCCGCCGATCGCGAGGTAGCGGCTGCCAGCGTCGCCAGGCTCGAGGCGCTCGAGGTCAAACACCACCTCCGGATAGGTCTGCGCGTCGAACCACTCCTCCGCCTCCGCGGCGTATCGGCTAAAGATGCCGATGCCGAGATCCAGGCTGGCCGCAGCGATGGCTAATCTGAGTTCGGCCCGGCTTGGATCCCCCGTCACGAAGCGCCCAGCGCCGGAGAATTCGGTGAACCGACCGCCCAGCGGGCTGCCATTGACCGCGAAACGCACTGCGATCTCCGAGCGCGCCGGATCGACAATCCAAGCGGAGCCCGGCACGGGGAGGCCCGGCACCTCCTCGGCCGCAGAGCCAGACATCGCCGGGGCCGCGAGCAGGCCCGCAACGACCAACCGCCGGCCGAATTGGCCGAGAAAGTGCCGGACCCCGTGCATCAGCTGGCGCTCGCCGGGCTCATCTCGAGATGGATCTCAACCGGGATCTCGACGCCCACCGCTGGCGCGGCATAGGTGATGCCGAACTCGGTGCGGTCGATCACGCCGGTGACCACGAAGCCGGCCACGGTTTTCGCGGGATCGAAGGGCGAGGGGCCGATCTTGTTCAACTCCGCTTGGAAGATGATCGGCTTGGTGACGCCGCGGATCGTCAGATCGCCGGTGATTTGAGCGGTCTCGTCACCGGTCTGCACGACATCGGTCGAGGCGAAGACGATCTCGGGGTGATTGGCTACATCGAGGAAGTCGGCGCCACGGATATGCTCGTCCCGCGCTTCCCAGAAGGTATCGATCGACGCTGCCTCGATAACGAAGCGCACTTGGGCCGCTTCGATATCGGTCGGGTCGAAGTTGATCTCGGCGTCGAAATCGCGGAAATGTCCGATGGTCTGGGAAAAGCCGAGGTGATCGACGCTGAACTTCACATGAGCATGGCTCTTGTCGAGGATGAAGGGCTCGGCGAAGGCCGGTGCGGCGGCGAGAAGGGCGGCGGTGGTCAGGGCGGCATAGGTCGTGCGCATAGATCTCTCCTTTAGGGTCGGGTGGCGCAGGCTCGATTTGGCCTGCCGTGATCGGGTCGTCGAACACGCCTGATGTAACGGCGCACCCGGCGGCAACCAACGCAGCCACGCAAAAGTCACTATTCCGCTCATGAGAATAATAACCCTCGACTTTTCATGTACTATCGGAACTCGGCTTGCCGTGTCGGGTTGTGCCGGCGCGCCTGAGAAGGAGCTCCAACCTCTCGCGGAACCGGGCACGGTCGGCCTTCGAGAAGGGCTTTGGCCCGCCGCCCTCGGTCCCCAGCGGGTTGGCCGCCCGCAGATCCGCCATCAGGTCGCGCATGGCGAGGCGTTGGCCGATATCCGCGGCGGTGAAGACCTCGCCGTCATGGCGCAGCGCTTGGGCGCCGGCTTCGATCACCTTGGCCGCGAGCGGCAAGTCAGCGGTCACGCAGATATCGCCGGGGTCCACACGTTCCGCGATCCACCGATCGGCGGCATCCGGCCCCTCCGCCACGATGACCAGCTGCACATGAGGATCGCGGCTCGGCCTGATCCCGCCATTCGAGACGATCAGGACCGCAGCCCCGTGCCGTGCAGCGACCGCTATCGCTTCGGCGCGGACGGGACAGGCGTCGGCATCGACGAAGACACGCATCGGCTCAAGCCACCGACGTCCAGCGGCGCGCTGCGAGATCGAGCCGGGCGCGCCCCTCGAAAGCCACAAGCGCCTCGCCGGTCCAGCATTGACCGCCCTCGACGATAAGGGCACCGGCCTCGAGGCATGCGCGGTGGCGGCTGATCCAGCCCGGCGGCGTGCCGGTTGTCGCCACAGCGGCGATCGAGAGCTCCGCAAGATCGAGCCGATAGACCGGCGTCTCGCCGGGTTTGCGGGCCGCAGGATAGCCGAGATTGCCGACGATCCAGATCGCGCCGTCCCCCAGCGTTGCCGTGTGGAAATCGGTCGGCGGAAACACCGCATGGGGATAGAGGCAATGGGTCAGGCCGCAGCGGCCGTCATGCAGGAACACATCGTTGTAGATGTAGAAGTCGGGGTCGTAGAAATCCTCGTGTTCGCCCGCGATCTGGACCCAGCGGCCATCTGGCAACATCGTGGTCGTCATGCCAAAGCGGTCGTGGCTCCAGACAGCGGCAATTTCGTAGGGCCGCGTGCCTGGGCCGAACGTCTCGTGACCGACATAGCCAGAAAGCCCGGTACGGACCATCTGCTCCCAAAACGGCTCTGAGACAGGCTCGGGGTTGGCCACCCCCTCCCGGGGATGCCGCGCCCGGTCGAAGGCCTCCGGTGGGACAGGGCGCGCAGGGATCCGATCAGCCCCGACAATCCGGCGCACAAGATCCGGCTCAAAGGCCTCGGGCGGGGCCCCCGCATTGAGCAACAGCATGGCAACCTCGAGGCTCGATGTCGCCGCCATCGCCGTCTGCACATGGTCCGGCGCGTCACCGAGATCCAAGACATCGTCACCTTCCCGTTCCAGATCGCGAAGGAAGGCCGAGATGTTCTGCGCCGCGTCGAGCGCTGCTCCGGCCTCGAGAAGGAGCGCGACCACAGCCGGATGGTCATGCTCGGCTGCCGCGATCAGCGCCGTGCCGCCGTAGCGCCCCGCCGCGTCCACCGGTCGGCCTCCTGCGAGCAGCCAGCGCACGGCTTCGACCTGCCCCCATTGCTCCGCGATCACGATGTCGGGCGCGCCGTCCGACAGCGTGTGCCGTCCGTCATCGGGGGTGAGCGGCGCAAGCGCTGCGGCGAGATCCACCGCGCCAACAGCCAACGCGGCGAGAAAGGGCGTGTGGCCCCAGCGGTCCCGCGTCATCGGATCGGCCCTGGGCAGCGCACGCGCGAGCGCCGCCCCGTCGCCCGCGATCACCGCGAGATGGAGCGAGCCCCAGCCAACCGCCTCGGGGTCGGCCCCGCGGGCCAGCAGCAGGCGGACGACATCGCGCTCTCCGAGGCGGTGCGCGACATTGAGCGGGGTCTCGCCATAGTCCGTTGCGGCATTCGGGTCTTCGCCTGCATCGATGAGCCCCGCGACCCGGGGCGCGAGATCGCCCTCGCGGGCATAGATCGCCGAGATCAATCGCGTATAACCTTGGTCCTCGGCCATCCTCAGCGCGTGGGAACCGGGGTCTCGCCGCGATAATCGTAAAAGCCGCGGCCGGCCTTGCGCCCGTACCACCCGGCCTCGACATACTTCACCAGCAGCGGGCAGGGGCGATACTTGGTGTCCGCCAGCCCGTCATGCAGCACGTTCATAATCGAGAGGCATGTATCGAGCCCGATAAAGTCGGCGAGTTCCAGCGGGCCCATGGGCTGGTTGGTCCCGAGTTTCATCGCGGTGTCGATCGACGCGACATCGCCGACGCCTTCGTAGAGGGTGTAGACCGCCTCGTTGATCATCGGCAGCAGGATGCGATTGACGATGAAGGCGGGGTAATCCTCCGCCACGGCGGCGGTCTTGCCGAGGCTTTGGACAACCTTGCGCATGGTCTGGAAGGTCTCGTCCTCGGTGGCAATGCCGCGGATCAGCTCAACGAGCTTCATGACCGGAACCGGGTTCATAAAATGAAGACCCATGAAACGCTCCGGGCGGTCGGTCTGCGAGGCGAGCCGAGTGATCGAGATCGAGGACGTGTTGGTGGTGAGCAGCGTGTGCTTGCCCAGATGCGGCTGGAGCCCCGCGAAGATCTTGTTCTTAATGACCTCGTTCTCGGTCGCGCTTTCGATGATCAAATCGCAAGGGCCGAGCCGGACCGCCTCTGTGGTGCCTGTCAGGCGCGCCATCGCCGCATCGGAGGTGCCGGCCTCGAGCCGGCCCTTTTCCTCGGCGCGGCGCATCCCCTTCTCGATCTTGGCGAGGCCGGCGTCGAGGGCCTCTTGGTTGATGTCGTTGAGCAGGACGTCGTAGCCGGCCTGGGCGAACACTTGGGCGATCCCAGCCCCCATCTGGCCTGCACCGATCACGCCGACGGTCTTGATCTCCATGGCATCCCCCTGCCGATCCGGGGCCGCCTGGGACCCCATGCTGCACCGCGGCGGAGTATGAAGGAGACGCTCCCGATTGCAAGCGCGGGCTCGCTATGGGGGCCGCGTGTCGGGGACCTCGCGCCCCCTCGACGCGGGGCGGCGTGGGCCCCCCCCGAGGCGCCAACCCCAACCAACGGCCCCCGCCCGCGCGCGGCCCCACGGGGGAGAAGTGACAAAAATCCGCCGGGGGGGCCGGGGGACCCCGGGGGTGT
>JBHJGY010000103.1:0-10169 GCA_050331335.1 Pikeienuella sp. | reverse complement strand
CGCGGGGTTTGTGGGCGGGGTGCGGGGCGCGGGGCGTGGGGGGTCTGGGGCCCCCCGGGGCGCGGCGCTGTGGGTTGGGGGCCGGGGGGGCTGCGCGTACGGGGGGGGGGGGGGGCTCGACGCCCCGACCCGACGGGTCCCGCAGCCGTCCAGCCGCGCCGCTCAGCCGTCCACCCGGATTGCCGCGTTCTTCGGATCATAAGGGCTCTCGCCCGCGATCACCGCCGGATAAAGCTCCTTGAACATCCTGACGCCCAACCGCGTCCCTTCTTTCGCAAGCTCCGGCTCCACATAGCCGATGCCGATCTGCTTGCCGAAGGCCACCGAATAGCCCCCCGAGGTCAGCCGACCGACCTTGCGTCCGCCATTGCCGTCTTCCAGGACCAGCGCCTCGCGTCCCCAAGGATCGGCATCCGCCGGACCGTCGATCAGAAGCGTCACGCAGGCCGCCCGGATGCCGGTCTGCTGCATCGCGAACTTGCCTTTGAAGTCCTTCTCCATCGACACGAACCGGTGCAGCCCGCTCTCGAGCGGCGTCGCATCCCGCCCCAGATCCGATCCGAAGGCGCGGTAGGATTTCTCCTGGCGCAACCAGTTTTGCGCCCGCGCGCCGCAGAGTTTCAGCCCCACGCCCTCGCCGACCGCCATGAGCTTGTCGAACAGGTGGTTCTGCATCTCGATGGGGTGGTGGATTTCCCAGCCCAGCTCGCCCGTATAGGCGACCCGGATCGCCATGGTCCCCACCATGCCGAGATCGAGGGGCCGCATGGAGAGCCAGGGGAAGCGCTTGTTCGAGAGCGCGGTCGCCGGGTCGGCATCGACCACGAGGGGGCGCAGCAACTCCCGCGATTTCGGCCCGGCGACGGCGAAGACGCCCCATTGGGTGGTGACGTCCCAAACCTCGATCCAGCCGAACTCCCCGCGCTTCAGCTCCGCCATCTTGAAGAGGTAGTCGCTGTCATAGCCCTGGGCGGCCCCCGCCGAGACGACGTAGTAGCTGTCCTCGGCGAGCCGCACGATGGTGAACTCGGTGCGCACCGTGCCCGCCTCGGTCAATGCATAGGTCAGGTTGATGCGGCCAACCTTGGGCAGCTTGTTGCAGGTCAGCCAGTCGAGAAACGCCGTCGCGCCCGGGCCTTTCACCATGTGCTTCGTGAAGGCCGTCGCGTCGAACATGCCGACGCCGTTGCGCACCGCCTCTGCCTCGGCGCGGGCATATTCCCACCAGCCGCCGCGCCGGAACGACCGCGCGCCATGATCGTCGAAACCAGCCGGAGCGAAATAGTTAGGCCGCTCCCAGCCGTTCACCTGGCCGAACTGGGCGCCGCGGGCGGCCATCCGGTCGTAGCAAGGGGCCGTCCGCAACGGCCGGCATTTCGCCCGCTCCTCATCCGGATGGTGGAGGATATAGACGTGCTCATAGGCCTCTTCGTTTTTGCGCGCCGCGTATTCGCGGTTGACCCAGCGGCCGAAGCGGCGGGGGTCGAGGGACCACATGTCGATCTCCGCCTCGCCCTCGGTGATCAGCTGGGCGAGATAGTGCCCGGTGCCGCCGGCTGCGGTGATGCCGAAGGAGAAGCCTTCGGCGAAGTAGAAATTCGGCACGCCGGGCGCCGGACCGACCAGCGGGTTGCCGTCGGGGGTGTAGCAGATCGGGCCGTTGTAGTCGTCCTTCAGCCCGCACTGCTCCGAGGACGGGATGCGGTGGATCATCGAGGCGTATTCCTCCTCGATCCGCTCCAGATCGAGCTGCAGAAGGTCGGCCCGGAAGCCGTCGGGCACGCCATGGACCCCCCAGGCGGGCGCGTTGAGCTCATAGGGGCCGAGGATCCAGCCACCCCGCTCCTCACGGACATACCACTTGGCGTCGGCGTCGCGCAGCACCGGGTGTTCGCCATTGGTCTTGCGCCACTCGACCAGCGCGGAGTCCGGCTCGGTGACGATATACTGGTGCTCGACCGGAATCGCTGGAATGTAGCAGCCGATCATCGCCGCGGTGCGCTGGGCGTGGTTTCCGGTGGCGGTGACGACCACCTCGCAGCGGATCTCGAAGGGCTCTGCGGCGACAAGGCGGCCGCCCTGCTCGGTGAGCCTGTGCCCTTCGACGATCCACTCGCCATTCTCGCGGCGGAAGCCGTCGACCTGGGTCTTGCGGTAGATCTCGACGCCGCGCATCCGCGCGCCCTTCGCCATCGCCTGGCTGACATCCGCGGGGTTAATATACCCGTCGGTCGGGTGGTAGATCGCACCGACCAGATCCTCGCTGCGCACCAGGGGATAGCGCTCCTTGATCTGGGCGGGAGAGAGCCACTCAAAGGGGATGCCCACGGTCTCCGCGGTCGAGGCGTAGAGCATATACTCGTCCATACGCTCCTTGGACTGCGCCATTCGCAGATTGCCGACCACCGAGAACCCCGCATTGAGCCCGGTCTCCGCCTCGAGCTCCTTGTAGAGCTTCACCGAACGGTCGTGGATGTGGGAGACCGCATAAGACATGTTGAAGAGCGGCAAGAGGCCGGCGGCGTGCCAGGTCGAACCTGCGGTCAGCTCGTCGCGCTCGAGGAGGACCGTGTCGGTCCAACCGGCTTTCGCGAGGTGGTAGGCGATCGAGCAGCCGACGGCACCGCCGCCGACGACGACTGCACGGGCATGGGTCTTCATGGGCGCTCTCCCGGGCCATCTCATCACATTTTTCGGACCATGCGCCGCCAAGCCCGGCGCGTCACAGGGCCATGCGACCGCACGCGACGTTTTCGCGACATTGCCGAAGCCCGGCCCGAGCGCCCGGGCCGGGCATCCGCATCGGGCATCCAGATCTGCCGCGGACTGGTTCTTACTCCCCGGGCAAACCCATTTTCGTCCGCCAGCTTCGTTGCCTGTTAAACCGCTCGGGTGCAGGGATTGCACGATGCCGCGATTTGCACCGCCCGGGTCAACCGAGGATACCACCCTGGGCCAACGCGCCCCGGCTTGGTCGACTCCGCGGCCCACCCTCGCCGCCATCCGCGCGACGACCAGCCCCAACTCCGCACAGCGCTTACCGCGCTGGCGGCGGGCAGGGATCGCAAGGACAAGCTGCGGCTTTCCGTTTCCTCCCATCGCGGCGACGATGCGGTCTCCACGGGAGTTTGGGAGATGGGCAGGCCGGATCTCAGCGCAACGGCGTCGGGTAGGCTGCTAAAGGCGCGGGGTCCCGGCCTGAGCGTCGTGATAGTCTCGACTCGAAACTATAAAAGCTTCCACCCCAATCTTGGCGCCGAAGATCGGCTGGCGACAACCGCGTGGGCGCCCGAACAAGCCCGCCTCGCTGGCACGGACGACCGCGAAGGCAACCCTCCAAGACGAGACACTGTCGACTGAGCTTCGCGGGAGACCCGGATTTCCGCCACGCTTTCCAGATCGCCGACGACCTTATTGCGCGATGAGAGGCGGCGGCCGACGTCAGCGCCGCGGCCCGCGGCGCACGAGGTTCAAGGCACCCTGTCATCGATCTCGCTCCGGGCCAAGGGACCGCGATCCCGGGTTCCGCGCCGGCTCAGCTCAATGCGCTCGGACAGGCTCACGGGCTTCAAGCCAGGTAGAACATCCCCGCATCGAGCTGCGCCGCATGAGCGGCGATGTGCTCGGGGCTCTCGGAGAAGATCAGCAGCATCTCCTCCTCCGAGAGCCCGCTCGCGAGGGCATCGAGCCAGAACTCCCGGCCGGCCGCGTCAGCCTCCCGGCCTAAGACGTTCTCGTAGAGCGCGTCGATCAGATCCGCATCGGACGGGTTCTCGCCATAGAGCGCGGTGTATTCTGGACTCTTCAGAAACTCGGCGGCGACCGTCTCCTCCGACATCCCCGCCGCCATTTGCGCGACCCACCAGTCCAACCCGTCGTCGGACGGACGGTCATAGGCGGCCTCGTAGAGGCGATAGACCACACCCTCATCGTCGGTGGTCGCGCGGATCTCGAACACCCCGTCGGTAAACTCAGCGAATTCCACGAAGTCCAGCCGATCCTCGCTGCCATCGGGCAGGGCCACAGCGACGCTGTCGGGACCGAGGCGCCGGATTTCCACCCCCTCGAAGGAGCGCTCATAGAAGGCGACATCCACGCCGTTGCCACCATCGATCTGGTCGTCGCCGGTCCCGCCCCAGAGGCTGTCGTCCCCGTTGCCGCCCACGAGGGTGTCGCGCCCGGCTTCTCCATAGAGAAAATCCGGGTTGCCGTCGCCGCCGATCAGATCGTCCCCGCTGAAACCATAAAGCGTGTCGGTGCCCTGGCCGCCGCCCACCCGATCGTTGCCCGGCCCGCCATCGAGGAAGTCGCGTCCATCACCGCCAACCAAGGTGTCCCAGCCGTAATCGCCGTAGATGACGTCACCGTCATCATTGCCCTTGAGCAGATCGTCACCGTCGAAACCTTCGATGGTGTCGAACCCGTCGCGGCCACTGATCTCGTCATTGAAATTGGTGCCGAGCAGCCAGTCATCGAAGGCCGTACCGTTATAGTCGTAGCCATAAGATGTCGTGGAGACGGTCAACCCGCCATTTTCGGCAAATCGCCCCGTGCCGATCTTGACCACGTAGTTGCTCATCTTTTGCTCCCAGCTTCCGACGACGCCTGGTGCGCCGGCCGAACTTGTCCAGAGCTTTAACGCCGGCGGGGCTCGGTTCCGCCGCGCGCAGCATTCATGTCGCAGGCGGTCTCAGCGGGCCAGAGAAGCCATCATCGCGCGACACAGCGGCCAATCATACCAAACGACCCATAAGCTGACCGTGTCGTCCCGTCCGTCTTAGCGACCGCCCGACGCCCGCACGGACCAAGTTCGATCTCCGAGCTGTATGCCCGGCCTTCCAGGCATATCGGCGATTTCTCGCATCGGGAAAGGCGTGCAAGCCTTCTGCCCGATCAGTCCGCGATGTGCCACGATGGGCAGGCGTCAGACCAGCAGCGCGCCCTCGAAGTAAAGCCCGCCAGCGAGCAAATCAGCCGTCTGCGCCACGTTCTCGTCGCTCTCGGCGAAGAAGACCAGCATCTCAGCGCGCGAGGTGCCGTCCTCGAAGGCCCCGAGCCAGAAGTCGAACCCTTCCTGATCCGCCGCCCGGCCAAACACGTTCAGATAAAGCGCATTGATGAAGCCGGCGTCGTCCGGCGCGGCGTAGAGCTCCACGAACTCCGGGCTCTCCACAAAAGCTTCGGCGACGTCGATCCAGGTCAGCCCATTGAACAAGGCATCCTGCCAGAACAACACGCCGGCATCGGCCTCGCGCCCGAATGCGGCCATGTAGAGCCGGGCCACAAAGCCCAGATCCGAGGTTGGCCCGTCGAGCGCAAGCGTGCCGGTGTCGAACTGAAGCCGCTCGATTTCGAGGTCGACCTGGTTAACCCTGTTGTCGGACCCGCGGACCAGCAAGCCCTCCGCTACCTGGCTTATCCGGTTGGGCGAATAGGCGCCGGCGAAGACCGCGGTATCGAGCCCGGCCCCGCCGATCAGCACATCTGCCCCGCGCCCACCGATCAGCACATCGTTTCCGAAGCCACCGTCGAGCGTGTCGTCGCCATCCATGCCCGTGAGCGTGTCGTCGCCCGCATCGGCGCTGAACGCATTGGCCAGCTCGTTGCCCTCGAATATGAACGAGCTTGGCTCGGCATCCGGCGTGTCGCGGCCCTCCCCGTCCCCCGGCAGTGGTGGGATGACGATGTTGTCGTCCTGCGCGCCGTAGACCGCCTGGATCCGGTTGATGTCGTCCGGTTGCAGCTCTGTTGGCGTCAGGAAGTTGCCGGCGGCCATCACGGCGGTGAAGACGGGCGTGTGCTCGAGGCCGAGGGTGTGCCCGATCTCGTGGATCAGCACCGCAGTGTAGAGTTCCTCGGTGGTCTCCGCTTCGAAATTGACCTCAAGCCCTTCGAGATTGGCGTCCATCACGACTTCGCCGACCTCGGGGAAGAAGGCATAGCCGAGCGCACCCAAAGCAAGCGCGTCGCCATGGGAGATCCGGATGTCGGAGACGCTTGGCGCCGTGAGCGGGACACCGTCGTCCTCCACTTGAACGAATTCGATGTCGGCCACGGCAGACCATTGCGCGAATGCATTCTGGGCGATCGCTTCGACGTCGAAGTCGTAGGCATCCTCCGGCGAAACGCTCAGCCCGGGCGCGCCGCCGATCAGCGGAAGTCCGCCGCTTGTGAGGCTCCAGGTCACGGTCCCGCCCGGCGTTCCGGGCGCATCGGGCCCCCATTTACCAACCGGGGGCGGCGGGTTCTCGTCGAGTGGGCGCCCGCCAAGTCCGCCAGGCGGAAGCTTGATCAGCGTGCCCGAGAAATCCGACGGCGCAATCACGGGATCGAAGATCGTGGTAAACACCGGTTTGGCGGGGATCCCGCCCTGTGCTGCCACGGCCGCGGCGAGCGGGTCGAAATCGCAAAAGCCGGTTTGCATGCTGCAGATGAAGCACATCGCGCTCGCTCTCCCCACCGAAGATATGCCGCGGGGAAAGCGTGGCCCCGCGTCGGGTTCAATCCTTCCGATCGCTCAGCGCAGCGGCGGACGCCGACCGCGCTTCTTCGCCGTCAACATCGCCCCCGACAGCGGAGGAATCAACCGCAGGTTAGCACGCCAAATGTCGATAAACCACTCAAACTCTGACGGCTAACTGCCGCTGCTGGTGGCCGGATCGTCGCGGAGCAAGCCGTTGTCCGGGGCCGCGTCGGTCGATGGGCGGGCTGTTGGAACGCGGTCGCCGTGATTGTTGACGCCGCGCGCAAACCGGTCCTCGGCGGCTGAAAGATCCGCACCGACGGCGTGTTCGCGGATCAGCGCCATCGTCTGCGTTTCGATCCGGCTCTCGACCTCGGCGAGGAAGGCGTCGAAGGGAAGACCCGGCGCGATCGGCTCCAGGAATTCGATGGCCCCGGTCCGGCCGACCCGCTTGCGCCAGCGCCGTTGCGGCCAGACCGCTCCCAGCGATGCCGCCACCGGAAACGCAGCGACATCGAGCGCCGTGTAGATATGCGCGGCCCCCTTGCGGTACCGCTCCCGGGCGCCCAGAGCCATCAGTTCGCCTTCTGGGAAAATGTACATCGGCCGCCCCTCGGCGACCACCCGGCGCGCGCCATCGATCACTTGCTGGGTTCGGCCTTGCGGCCCGGCCTCGACCGCAACGAGCACCACGCCGAGTTTCTCCAGGATCGGTCCGAAAAACGGGTAGCGGCGCAACTCGGCCATCGCGACCGCAGAGGCCTGCGGGAAGAGCGCAGCGATCACGATGATGTCGAGCTCAGATTGATGCTTGGAGACGACGAGGCGCGGCCCTTCAGGTGGCAGGCGCTCCAGCCCGCGGATCTCGATCCGGCTGCCGAGGATGCGCCGCAAGCCGCCAAGAACCCCCTGGCCCCAGGCGCGCAGCACCCGGTGCATGGCGGCACGGGTCGAGAGCTTGGCCAGCAGATAGAGAAGCAGCGCCACGACGAGGGTGAAGGTATAGAAGTAGAGGTTAAAGACTAAAACTCTGAGCGTGGTCATGTGGTTGTACCCCTCTCTGAGCGGCCTGAGGTGTCGGGCTCGGCCCATGGCGGCGGGGCGGCCCGAGCCGCAGCGAGGCGCGCACGGGCCTCGCCGCTGTCGACGTCCATCTGAGCGATCAACGCGTCGACGGTGTCAAACCGTGCCTCGCCGCGCAAAAACGCCACCAGCCCGACAGAGATCTCCGCCCCGTAGAGATCACCGGAAAAGTCGAAGAGATGGACCTCGAAATTGGGTGCATTAACCCCGAAGGTCGGCCGCTCGCCGATGCTGGCGACCGCGTCATACTCGCCGCGATGCAGCCCGTCATGGACGGTAACCCGCGCGGCATAGACGCCGTAACTCGGAACAATCTGCGCATCGAAGGCGAGATTGGCGGTCGGGTAGCCGAGATCGCGCCCGCGCTGGTCCCCCCGCTCAACGACACCGGACACCGTGTGCCAGCGCCCGAGCGCGGCGGCGGCCTCGACCGGACGCCCTTCGCGTAGGGCAACCCGGATCGCGGTGGATGAGAAAGCCGGGCCAGCGCGGTCGGGCATGCGCATCGGCTCGACGACGACCTTGAGGCCCGCCGCCGCGCCAAGGCGGGTGAGCAAGGCCGCGTCTCCGCGTCGCGCCCGGCCGAAGCGGAAATCCGCGCCAACGACAACGGATGCAAGCCCAAGACCCGAGACCAAGACCTCCGAGACGAAAGCCTCGGGCTCCATCTGCGCCAGCGCCGCGTCGAAGGTGAGTTCGCACAGCAGGTCGACGCCGAGCCCCGCCAGAATGCGCCGCCGTTCGGCAGGACGGGTCAGCCGGAACGGCGGCAGATCAGGCTGAAAATGGCGCCTTGGATGGGGCTCGAAGGTGACAACGGCAAGCGGACGATCCGGCAAGGCGGCCCGCGCTGCAAAAACCAGCGCCCGATGCCCACGATGCACGCCATCGAAATTGCCGAGGGCCGCGGTCGCACCCTGGGCCGTCGGCGCGCCCGCCCGCCATCCGAGGATGACCTCCATGCCTGCCCCCTGCCGCCACCGGCCTGCGCCGGGTTTGGGGCGCCGGCGCTCGGCCTCGTCTCAGCCCGCTGCCCGGGACGGCGCGATCACCAGCGCTTGCCCAAGCAGCACCGTCTTGTCGCGCACGCTGGCCACGCAATCAAGCACCACGCGCTTGCGGCGCAGATCGATCTCAACGACCGACACGTTGGCGAGCACCTGATCTCCCGGGCGCACAGGGCGGATGAATTTCAGCGACTGCTCCACATAGATGGAACCGTGGCCCGGCAGCTGCTCGCCGATGATCGCCGAGAACATTGCCGCCGTGAGCATCCCGTGGGCGATGCGGCCGCCGAAAATCGTGTCCTTGGCGTAGCTGTCCGACAGATGAACCGGATTGTGGTCGTCGGAGACCTCGGCGAACAGTTCAATGTCGCGGTCGCTGATCGCTTTGGACAGCGACCGGCTCAGCCCGATCTGCAGATCCTCGATCGGGATCGACCCGCGGTTGATGGTATCGGTCATGCGCCCTCCTAGACCTATCTTTCAAATTGCTATCGTTGCAGTGCAACAATCGCAACTTCTTTCGGCCGAACCCGCCATATCGCGACCCAACACGAAATGAATGTCGTCTTGCAGCAACGCCCCGAGGCCGTTGATCGGCTCAGGCGAGCCGCGGCATCCAATAGGCCGGACGCTCACCGTGGGCGGCGAGAAAGCGCTCGAGACGCGCCGGATCAGGCGTGAGCGGGTCTGCGCCGAGTTCCGGCGCCGCGATGCCACCGGTGACGAAAAGCCCGTCGATCCCAGCCGCGCGAGCGCCCCGAACATCCGTGGCGATCCCGTCGCCCGCGGCTAGGACCTCGCTTGGCGCCACCGGCCGGCCGGCGAGCTCGGACAACCGGGCGAGGGCTGCCGCATAAACCGCCGCATGCGGTTTGCCGAAATAGTGGACCTCACCTCCCGCTGCAGCATAGGCCGCGGCCAAGGCACCCGCGCAAAACAGCCGCTCCGTGCCGCGGTCGACGATGATATCGGGATTGGCGCAGAGCATCGGCAGGCCACGGGTCCGCCAGTGGGCGATCTCCTCGGCATAGTCCTCAGGCCCCTCGGCCCGGTCGTCTCTGAGCCCGGTGCACAAAAGCGCCTCGGCCTCGTCCAGCGGCGTGTCGCTCAGCCCAGCGGCGGCGAGAAGGCCGAGATCGCGATCCGGCCCGACATAGTGGAGCCGCGTCCCGTAACGTCCCGCGCGCAGGGCCGCGAGGCAAACCTCCCCGGACGAGAGCACGCCGTCATGCGTGTCGTCCGGCGCGCCGATGCCGGCGAGAAACCGCTCGACCCCAAGGACCGGCCGCGGCGCATTGGTGAGCAGCAGGACGATCCCGCCCCCTGCACGAAACGCCCGTAACGCCGCAACCGCCGCCGGATAAGGCTTCAGACCGTCGTGGTAGCAGCCCCAGAGATCGCACAGCAACGCGGTGTAGCGGCCGCCGAGCGCCGCGAGGGAGGGGAGCCGCTCGATCTTCCCGGTCATCTCGGTCTCCTCATCCCAGGGCGCGGCGGCGCTCCCTTGTCTTGGGTGGCGGCTTAACCGGGTTGCGGCGCAAAATCCAGCCGCCGCAGCGGCAGAGCCCCCGGATCATGTGGGTGGCGCGGGTCCGGCGCCGTCCGGGTGGGCGGGT
>JBHJGY010000102.1:0-20312 GCA_050331335.1 Pikeienuella sp. | reverse complement strand
ATTCTTGAGCATACACCGGCGGGGGGTGGTTGACCGATTGTTGTCTTCCCGGTCGGAGGGGGGGGCCGGCCGTCTCGACGGCGGTGGCAAGCCCGCCGACCCCGCGATCAGCTTCGAGGACGGTGACAGGCAAGCCCGCGCAAGCAAGCTCATAGGCAGCGGAGAGCCCGGCGAACCCCCCGCCGACAACTGCGATGGTGCCGTCCTCGGCGTCTGTCATATCAGCTCTCCTCTCGGGCGGTCGCGCCGGTAGGCGGTGCGATCAGGAGCGCCAGCCCTCCGGCGAGCACAGGCGGCACCCAGAGCATCGCATGGACCAAAAGCGCATAGGCTGCCGCCACCGACGGCGGGACCCCGAAGAGCGCGACCGCCTCTGCGGTGAAAAAGTCGAAGGTCCCGATATGACCGGGTGTCGACGGGATCAGGGTGGCCAGCGTTCCCAGGGGCAGCGCCACCACGGCGGCCAAGGGCTCGGCCATCGCCGGCAGGGCCAGGGCGGCACAGAGGAAGACGCAGCCCTCGAGCCCCCAGGCCAAAGCAGACCAGCCGATAAGCGGGATCATTGCGCGCCGTCCGGCCAGGTGCTTTAGGACGCCAAATACCCGATCCACCTGAGTTTGCGCGGCCGAAGCCAGGCCAGGGGCGAGCCGCCCCAGCAGCCGCAAGAGCCCCCGCGGCAGCGGCTCGAAGAGCGCGGGCGCCAGCAGCACCAACAGCGCGGCCCCCGCGACCGCGACGAGCCCGGCGACACCGATACCGATCAAGCCGCCCACGGCGAGCCCCGTCACGAGCACGGCACCCGCGAGGATTGCGAGAAGGGTGAGCAGGTCCAACAACCGCTCGACAAGGAGGGTGGCCAGCACCGGCCCTGCCGAGACCCCGAGGCGGCGTCGGAACGCGAAGGTCCGCAGCGCGTCGCCCGCCCGGAACGGCAAGAGATTGTTCGCCGCGATGGAGATGAAGAACGGACCCGCGCTGGCCACCCAGGTGATCGACGGGTTCTCGAGAGCCAGCATTCTTTGCCATCGGGCGATCCGCGCTGCATAGCCGGCGAAGAAGGCGGCAATCCCCAAACCGACCCAGACCGGTTGGGCGCCATCGAAGGCCGCAAGCAGCGCTGTCGTCTCCGTGTCGCGCAGCAGCAGCCACAGAAACAGCAGCGCGATCGCAACCCCGCCTGCCAGGGACAGCACGCGGCCGAGGCTCATCCCTCCGGCCCTCGGCTGCTGGGGGAAGGTTCCGGGCGCGCTCATCCCGTGCGGCCCGCGCCGACGGGGCCCGCCATGCCGACACGAGCTTCGTTCGACGCGCCCTCGAAGCCGATCCGCTCGCGCACCACGTAGAGCGGCCGGCGCTTCGCCTCGTCATAGATGCGGCCGATATACTCGCCGATGATCCCCAGGCAGATCAGCTGCACCCCGCCTAAGAACAGCACAGCGATGAACAGCAGCGTCCACCCCTCGACCCAGATATCGGTGAACACCCGCAGCACCAGCGCATAGAGAATACCGGCAAGCGCCAGGCTCGCCGCGACGAGCCCCAGCCCAATGGAGATCTGCAATGGCTTAGCGGAGAAGGAGAGGATCCCGTCAAGCGCAAAGCGGACCATTTTGGCAAGCGGGTATTTCGAGACGCCGGCGGCGCGCTCGGCCCGGGCATAGGGCAGTGCGGTCTGGCGGAACCCCACCCAGGAGATCATGCCGCGCAGGAACCGGTGGCGCTCAGGCATCTCTTTTAGGGTGTCCACCACAGCCCGGCTCATCAGCCGGAAATCGCCGGTGTCCAACGGGATCGGGACCTCGGAGAGCCGGTTCAGCACCCGGTAGAAGCCGCGGGCGGTGGCACGCTTGAAGGCTGTCTCGCCGGGGCGCTCGGTACGGGTCCCATAGACGACGTCGTAGCCCTCGCGCCAAAGCGTCACCATCTCGGCGATGACCTCGGGCGGATCCTGGAGATCTGCATCGATCAGCACCACGGCGTCGCCCTGAGATGCGTCGATGCCTGCCGTCACGGCGATTTGGTGGCCGAAATTGCGCGAGAAGGCGAGGATGCGCAGCCGCGGGTCCTGTGCGGCCGCTGCCCGCAGGCAGGCCAGCGTGCCGTCGCGGCTACCATCGTCGACGCAGACGATCTCGGTGTCGAGCCCGGTTTCTGCGAAGCTGTCCGCCACCCTGAAAAGGCGGGCGAGGGTGGCCACGATCACGGCTTCCTCGTCGAAACAGGGCACGACGATCGACAACAGCTGGCGCCTATCTCCCGGCATCGGATCCTCTGCTAGCTCGCACTCTCCTAGCGAAAAAGCCGCGAGAGGTCCAATTCAAACCAGGGTTGTGGACAGGGTTGCGGCCGGGAGGGCGCCTTAGGTCGTGGCCGGCGATGTGGCAGGCGGGGCGGTGACCGCCCGGCCCGCGTTTAGAGGGTGAGGGGGATGCGGCGCCGGTAAGCGGCGCCGCCGGAGACCGGGCTCAAGCCAGGTCGAAGGTATCGACCCCGATGTCGAACCCGCCGGGGCCGCTAACCGCGAGCCCATAGGTGCCGGCATAAAGGTCGTCGAAGGCGGCCGCCTCTACGTAATAGAGCCCACTGCGCGGCGCGACGAAGTCCATCTGGGCATCAAGGAAGCCATAGCTGTCGTCATCGGCCAGGAGTTCGAAGCCCGAGGCGTCGTAGAGCCGCAGATAGGGGTCGAGGAGCGTGCCCGCGCCCGACGAGAAACCGCCCAAGGCAACGGAGTAGCTTGCGCCGCCCTGGAGCTCGAGGGCAAACCAATCGCGGTCCCCGGTTTCCTCGAGGCTGTCGTAGACGATGTCGCCAGGTGCGATCGCGGCCCAAGTGCCCGGACCCTCGGGGATATCGCCCCCAGGGACGCCGGGACCGCCGGGGTTGCCCGGCCCGCCCGGGGGCGTGCCGCCGCCGAGCCCTGTGAGGCTCACTTCATAGCTGCCGCGGAAGAAGCCGCCCCAGGCGCCGACCCCGACGAAGTACGGGCCGCTCTGTGCAACCTCGGCGATCAACAAAGGATCGCGCCCTTGGCCGCCATCGTCGTCCCAGGCGATCAGGTTGCCGCGCGAATCGAACAGGCCCACCACGGGGTCGAGGAGGTCGTAGGCCGCCGATGTCGAGCTGCCGACGACCGCGATCTCGTATTGCTCACCCGCGATAAGATCCACCGCGAACCAGTCGCTGTCGCCGATGGTCTCCAGATCGCTGGCGATCGCGGTCCCGTCGGGAAGCACCACATCGGTGGAGATGTCGCCCGGGATGTCGCCGCCCGGCGCGCCGCCGCCGCCTCCGCCGCCACCGGAGCTGGCGACCGAGAGGGTATAGCTGCCGGTGTCGGCATCGCCGAAGGCGCCGGCATCGACATAGACCGGGCCGCTCTCGAATGCCTCGATAACAACGGCCGCATCCCGGCCTTCGGCATCGTCGTTCTCAGCGATCAGTCCGCCATCGGCATCGTAAACCGCGAGGACCGGATCGGCCAGCGAGCCCCCGGCGCCATCGACACCGGCAAGCAAGATATCGTAGGTGCGACCGGCCACGAGGTCCAGGCGGTGCCAGTCGTGGTCGCCCTTGCTCTCGATCGTGCCCACAACCGGTGCGCCTTCAACGAGCACCGAGGGGGTGGCGGGCGAGGCGGGGAAATCGTCGCCGCCGGAGATCACCTCGGCGCCGAGGCGGTAGGTGCCGGTTTGGTCCGAATAGGCGCGGGCTTCGACATAGACCCGGCCGGTCTCGGCAGCGGTGTAGCTGAGATCCGCTTCGAGCCCGAGCCCGCCATCATCATCGGTGGCGAGCACCCGGCCGGTCTCGTCGACGAGCGAGATCAGCGGGTCGGTCAGGGTGCCGGTGCCCGATGGCGCGCCCTGGAGCGTGAAGCGATAAGTGCCGCCGGCGACGAGGTCGACCGCGAACCAGTCGGTGTCGAAGGGCGTCTCCAGCGCGTTGTCCAGGCTCGTGCCCAGGGCGATGGCCGCACCGGTTCCGGCATCGCCGGGAACGTCGGCACCGGGCGGCGGCGTCGGCGCAGGGCCGGTGCCGGGCGGCGGGGTCGGGACACCGCCGTCGAGGGCAAGGATCGCCTCGGCCATACCCAGCGCGTCGACCATGTCGTAGGTCGCGAGCGAGTTGAACACGGTGTCGCGGGCGATCTCGCTGTCGACGAAGGCTACCGCCCCTTCGTGGAGAACGAATTCCACCTCGTCGACCGAGAGCCGTCGGCCGAGGTTCTCCAGCGCGATGTCCTGCGCTAGGGCGACGAGACCCGCCACCTGGGGTGCGGCCTGCGACGTGCCGGCGGACTGTGTCGAGCCGCCACCCGGTGCCGCGCCCAGGATCAGCGCCCCTGGGGCAAAGACCGTATCGATGCTCGAATGCGAGGCGCGTTGGGAGAAATAGGCGATATCGCCCACCTCAGCGCCGAAGCCGGGCAGACCGTTGATCGAGCCCACCGGGATCCGCTCGTCCCACAGCGCGCCGACCGCGATCGCATTGGGATCGGCGGCGAGGTCGGACACACCCTCGGACTGGAACTCCTCGTAGGAATTGCCTGCCGAGGCGATGACCGCAACCCCCATCGCTTCGAGCTGCGCGAGCTCGTCTGCATAGCCCGACGGGTTGGGCTGGGCCGTCGAGATATTGGACACGGTGCCGAGGGACATGTTGACCGCAACGATGTTCTCGGCGGCGGCATTGTCGACGACCCAGCGCAGGGCGTTCTCGATCCAGAAGGAGAAGCCGGACCCGGTGTAGTCGAGCGCTTGCAGGGCCGCGATGTTGGCACCGGGTGCAACGCCGAGATAGTTCGGGTTCTCCGAGGCGATGATCGAGGCCACGTGGCTGCCATGGCCCTCGATGTCGTCCGCGGTGCGGTCGCGTTCGTTGGTGAAGTCGACGGCCGCAACGATCCGCTCGGAGACGCCGCCGCGGACCGGTCCGAAAGCGGGGTGGTCGAGATCGATCCCCGTGTCGATCACAGCGACCGTGAGGCCAGAGCCGTCGATGCCGGCAAAGCGGGGATCGGCCCGCAGGGCGTCGAGGTTCATCAGCCGGGCGCTGTCGACGTTGAAGGTCCCGATGTCGGAAATCTCCACATCTGCCGTCGCGCCGGTCAGCGCGGCGAGATCGACGGGCTCGGGGATGCTGACTTTTTGCTCGCCGCCGTCGAAGCGGGTGGTGTCGAACGGCTTTACCGCATCGTCCGCATAGTCGAACAAGCGGCCGCGCGGGACCTCGCCGCGGGCGAGGCCTGCGAGATAGGCTTCCGTCATCGGCTCGAAGCTCTCGAGCGTTTCGGGGGCCAGGGCGAATTCGCGGCCCAGATCGTCGAGCCCGAAACCGTTGGTCGGATCTTCGACGAGGCCGTGCCAGAATGCGAAGCCGTCAGGGTCGGCGGCGCGGCCCAGGACATTCTCGTAGAGCGCGCGGACCGCATCCTCGGTGCTCAGCGAGCCGTAGATCGCCTCGAACTCGCCGGCCGCGAAGAACGCTTCCGCGAGCGCCGTGTCCGACATCAAGGGGGCGGCGGCGGTCCAGAAGTCGAGACCCGGGCCATCGGGCAGGCGGTCGTAGAAGACCTGAAAGAACCGGGCGACGCGGATTGCATCGGCGCCGGCCATCTCCAGGATTTCGGCGATGCAGCTATCGGCATCGGTGTGCTCGGAGAGTTGGTCGAGTTCGGCCTCGGTGGGCGCGCGACGGGCGACGGCAGAGAAGTAGGCGGTGATCTCTTCAATAGGAAGCATCGTTTCCCTCTCGGTTTTCGGTGATCACGGACCAGTCAGGAGCGATGCCGAGTGGCTGCGGGCGGCACCGCGCTGTCGTACCGCGAGAGATGGCGGGGGCAGGGCCGGTTCCGTCGGTGCCGGCCGGTTGGGGGAGGCGATGAGGAGACGGCTGGCGCGGCGTGCGGGCCAGGTTCGCAGGGTCAGAGCCCGTGCGCGATGCGCGAGAAGCTGAATCGGACCGCATAGGCATCGTTGACGATGATCGCGATCTCGTCAGGTCTGACTTCGTCGATCAGCGGTGCGAGCAGGCCCGGGATCTCTTCGGCTGCGAAAACATTGAGCACCACGGCGACGACCTGCTCATAGGCTGGGGCGAGGTGCTGGGGCACGTAGTGGCCAAAACTGTTGGAGATGGTGAGCATCCGGCCGCTGGCGCCCGGGGCTAGGTTGCGCCAGATCCTGAGCCAGCGCTGATGCGGCACCGTCGAGACCGCGTTGCCGATGTAACGTTCCCGATCATGGGCCCTGCGGGGTTCGTGCGGCCCATAATCGGGACGCATCACGGTGATCGAAAGATCGAAGCCCATGAGCGGGCCCATATCGGCGTTCCGCTCGACCGGACTGAATGGCACCGAGCCGGCAGTAAAGCGCCCGGGGTGAAGCCGCTCCAAGAGCGCCCAGGCAGCAAAATGGGCGGCCATCCCCTCCGTGTGGAAGTTCTCCGGCGGGTAGAAATGCGGCCGGTCCCGCTCGGCGAAAAGCCGTGCCTTTGGATAGAGCGCCGTTATCCCCTCGGCTTGCAGCGCCTTTGCCCAGGGCTCCAGCGGGTTGTCTGGACCCATGGCCCTCAGGCAGCTGGCGCGCAGCTCCGGATCCATCGCCACGGGCAGGCGGTCGGCATAGAGCACAGGCTTGCCGGGGACGATCAGAAACGACACCCGCCGGTCAGGCGCTGAGAGCGCGGCGTGCAAGCGCCGGCTGTTCGCGAGGAGTTCGTCGAACCATGGCAGATCGTCGTCGGCGCGCCCGCAAGCCCGCCGCGGGATCACATGCGGGTGGACATGTCCCGGGCTCCAGGGCGCGTTGAAAATCAAGGAACCGGCGCGCACCACCCCGTCATTCGGCGGGTCGCCCAACAGATGGAACCGGAAGGCCGAGAGCCCACGGGTCACCTCCGGCAACCCGGCCAGGCGGTCGGCGAGATAGCCATAGGTCGCTTTGGCCCCGGCAAGCGGTGCCTTGGTCCACAGCTCGGGATCGGGCAGCGGGGTCGGCGCGCGGCCGTGATGGCGCCAAAGCGCCTGAGGTTCGGACAGCAGGGGGCCGAGGGCGGCAGGCGCAGCGAGGACCAGGGCGACATGGAAGACCAGCGCCCGGACGGCGCAGGAGGACCGGCAACCTGGGCGATGCGGGGGCGCGGACGGGTTTTCGGACATACCCAGCGTTCTCCTCAGACAGACAAGGTCAGCCGCGCGAACAGGGTGACGCCGGGCAGGAAAGACAGCGGCGTGCCGCGCGCGTCTCCGAGGGTCCCGACCGATCGGCCCAGCGCCGATGTTGCACTCACCCCATCGCCAGCCCGTGATGGCGGTCGGCGAGGTCGGCCGAGAGCGCCCCCGGCGCGCCGTGCCAGATGCTGCGGCCGCGCTCGAGGATCACGCAAGCATCAGCGATTCGCAGAATAGCGCGCACGCTCTTGTCGACGAGGAGGATTGCCTGTCCGTCGCCTTTGAGCCGCCCGAGCGCGTCCCAAATCTCGGCGCGGATCGCCGGCGCGAGCCCTTCGGTGGCTTCGTCGAGGATCAGCAGCTTGGGGTTTGTCATCAGCGCGCGCCCGATCGCCAGCATCTGCTGCTCGCCGCCGGAAAGAGTGGCGGCGCGCTGGTTGCGGCGCTCGGCGAGGCGGGGGAAGAGACGCGCGACCGCCCGGCTATCCCAGGGGCCTGGACGGGCGCTGGCGGTGAGGTTCTCCGCGACCGTGAGCGGCGCGAAACAGCGTCGACCCTCTGGAACGAGGCCGAGGCCCAGCCGTGCCGCCCGATGCGGCGCAAGTCCGGCAAGATCGCGGCCCATGAAGCGAATGCGGCCCGCGCTGGGCGGGGTCAGGCCTAGCGTTGCGCGAATGGTCGTCGTCTTGCCCATGCCGTTGCGGCCCATGAGCGCGACGACCTGGCCGGCTTCGACTGCGAGATCGACCCCGAAGAGCGCTTGGACGGGGCCGTAGCCCGCCTTGACACCCTCAAGCTGTAGCATTCCCTCACCTCGCCTCGGTGCTCCACCGCCGCCACCGCCGCCAATACGACCGTGCGCAGCCCCCCGCTTCGGCGTAGCGCAGGGGCGGGGGGCTCGGCAACATCAAGGGGGTTGCTGCCCGGGCCGTTGGCCTGGCCTATTCGTCTCCGCCCAGATAGATCTCGCGCACGAGACGGGAGGCGCGGGTCTCCGCCACGGTACCGTGGAAGACGATCCTTCCCTGAGCCATCACCGAGATCCGATCGGCAAGGCGGAAGACGGCATCCATATCGTGCTCGATCAACAGCATGGGCGTCTCTCGGCGCAGCGCATCGAGGATCTGTGAGAGCGGCCCGACCCCGCCGGCCCCCAGCCCGGCCATCGGTTCGTCGAGCAGCAACACCCGCGGAGCGCGCGCCACCGCCATCGCGAGCTCGAGTTGCCGCCGCTCGCCATGTGACAGCTCCGAGGCGGGCCAGTCCGCCTTTTCGGCGAGGTCGAAGCGGGCGAGCGCGGTCTGAGCTGGCTCGACAAGCCGACGCATGCTGCGGGGGGCGCGAAAGAACCCCCAGGGCCCGGAGCGGCGCGCCGCAACCGCAAGGAGCACGTTGCCAAGGCTGGAGAGCTCCAGCGCGACTGAGGTGATCTGGAATGTCCGCCCAAGGCCAGCCCGCGCCCGGTCGGCAACGCTCAGGCGAGAGATGTCGCGGCCGGCCAAGAATATGCGCCCGGCATCTGGCTCGAGCTGGCCGGCAATCTGCGCCACCAGCGTCGATTTGCCTGCGCCGTTCGGCCCAATCAAGGCGTGGATTTCGCCCGGGCGGAGATCGAGCGTCACGGCATCGGTGGCGGCAAGGGCGCCGAAGCGCTTGGTCACCCCCTCAGCGGCGAGGACCGGTTCAACCATGGCGCGCAGGCCCCGCGAACAGTCCGATAACCCCGCCGCGCGCATAGAGCACGACGGCCAAAATGGCGAGCCCGAGGCCGATTTTCCAATGCTCGGTCCACCCCCCGATCAGCGTCTCGAGCACCAGGAAAAGGATCGCCCCGGCCACCGGCCCGAAGAGGCGCCCGGTGCCCCCTAGGATGACGAAGACGAGGATTTCGCCAGAGGTCTGCCAGGACAGCATCGAGGGGCTCACATAGCCGTTGAGATCCGCATAAAGCGCGCCGGCGAGCGCGGTGATTGCGCCGGAGATGACGAAAGCCACGAGCTTGACCGGCATCGGGGCGATGCCGAGCGACGCGAGCCGTCCCGGGTTCATCCGCGCGCAGGCAAGTGCCAGACCAAAGCGCGACCGGCGCACGGCCCAGCAGATCAAAAGCGCCGCGGCCAGCACCGCCTGGCAAAGAAGCGCAAAGGCGAGCGGATCGTTCGTATCGAGACCTGGAAAGCCGTTGCGCAGATAGATCGGCAATCCGTCCTCGCCGCCATAGCCCGGCCAGGAAATCGCGGCATAGTAGATCATCTGCGCGAAGGCCAAGGTGATCATGATGAAATAGACACCATCGGTGCGCAGCGAGATCAGCCCGATCGGCAAGGCGATCAGCGCGGCGATCAGCACGGCGGCAAGCCAGACGGGCGGCATCTGGTCGGTGCCCGGCAGCGCAATCGGCCAGCCGAGGGCCGGCTCTGCGGTAAGCGCCGCATTCGCCGCGACAGCCGCCACATAGCCACCGATGCCGAAGAACGCCCCGTGGCCGAGGCTGACCATGCCGCCGAAGCCGAGCGCGAGGTTGAGGCCCACCCCGGCGAGCGCGAGGATGGTCGCCTTCGCGGCAAGGCTTGCATACCAGGGCTCGCCGAAAGCCACCGCAGCCAGCGGCCAAGCGAGCAAGAGCACCCCGAGGACGCCATTGATCCAGACCTCCGGGACCGACCGACGCCGCCTGGGGGCGGCATCCGGCTCTCCAACCTGTCGAGCCGCCTCAGCCATGGCCTTGAAACAACCCTTGCGGTCGGATCGCCAGCACGATCGCCATCAACACATAGATCGACATCGAAGCGAGCGCGGAGCCGATCGCCGTCGCCTCGGCGGGCGGGTAGGCCAGCGCGAAGAGGGTCGGAAGAAAGATCCCTCCCGCCGTATCGACAAAGCCCACCTAGTCCGCGGCGACGAAGGCGCCCCGGATCGAGCCGATGCCACCGATCACGATGATCACGAAGGCGAGGATCAGCACCGGCTCGCCCATTCCGACCTCGACCGATTGCAGCGCCCCCACCATCGCCCCGGCGAACCCGGCGAGCCCGGCGCCGAGGGCGAAGACCGCCGTATAGAGCCGGTCGATATCCACCCCCAGCGCGCCGATCATTTCCCTGTCCGCCTGCCCGGCCCGGATCCGCATGCCGAGCCGAGTGCCGCGGATGATCAGCCACAGGGCGAGGCCGACGGCGAGGCCCGCGCCAATGATCGCCAGTCGATAGACCGGGTAGGGCACGCCGCCGGGGAGAATGACATGGCCCGAGAGCGCTTCGGGAATGTCCAGCCATAGCGGCCGCCCGCCGGACACCATCCGCGCAGCCTCGGACAGGATCAGGATGAGCGCGAAGGTGGCGAGCACCTGGTCGAGATGGTCCCTTGCATAGAGCCGTCTGACAATCCCGAGTTCGATCAACGCCCCCAAGCCCGCCGCTGCCAGGACGCCCGCCAGGAGCCCTAACCAAAAGCCGGCCTCCGCGGCCACCAGCGCGCAAGTGAATGCTCCCACCATATAGAGTGATCCGTGGGCGAGGTTGATCACTCCCATCACGCCGAAGATCAGCGTCAGCCCGGCTGCCATCAGAAACAGCATGACCCCGAATTGGAGACCGTTGAGGCTTTGCTCGATGATGAGGGCTGTGGTCACCGCGCACCGACCCTGCAGCTGGCGAAACCGTCGCGTGGGCCGTCGATCTCGATCTGGGCCCGGACCCCGTCGGGGAAGGCGATATGCGCGCGCTCGTGTTTGGCGAAGCGGGCGATAAGCCCCTCGAACATCCCCGGTTGCGCGGAGCTGGTGCCCGATCCCCGAAGATCGAGGCTGTCGGCTGGCTCGCATCCTGCGTTGTCGGCGTCGTAAAAAACCAGATGTGCATCGCCGAGGTCGCGCCAGCCGCCATAGCCGTCGAGCCCGATCTCGTTGCCGAAACGCTGGTCGCTGCCAAGGTCGCACACGACCACGAGGTCAGCTCCTTCTTCTGTGCGGGCGCTGTACTGCACCAGACCCTGGCCGATGGCGACGGCCCAATCATCGGCCATGGCAGGGCTCGGTGCCGCCGCTGTCAGACCCAGCGCGAGCGCTGGCCGGATCCAAGCCGCCGAGCGCGTCACGGCAACAAAGCTCCGGCGGGACGGCAGCGCCCCGGCAGCTCGGGACGTCCGGCGATGTCAAAGTTTGCGCTGGCGCCCTGTTGGAACCGAACCCTGACCTCAGGATGCGCGGCGCCGCTTGCCCGCTTGGTCGCGCAGGTCACGAGGATCCGATCGCGGGACGCCGCGCGAACCTCGGATGCCACAACCTCTCGGCCGCCTGCGCCCTGGACAGGGGTCGTGCGCCAAGCGCCGGTGCCGGCCGTTGCCGGCTCGGCGATGCCCACCCCCGCCACCGTCCTCAGAGCCATGCCGAGCCGCAGCAGGAAGCGCGCTTGCACGATGCCGTGCACCGTCCTCATCGAAGAAGCCCCTCAGCTTTGATCGGTTGCGCAGACGCAGGTCCAGCGCCGCGTGGAGCTTAGGAGCCTGGCCGCGTCATAGGCCCAGGCGGCCAGCCGCGCGACCCAAGGCCGATCGTCGCCGACAGCGCGGGCGAAGACGTCAGATCGAGGCAGCGGCTGGCGGGCAAGCATAGCGTCTCTCCCGGATCGGGCGATGTCAGAGCCGGCAGTCGGCGGCAAAATCGTCGGCCCGCTCGGCGATGGCAAGGCCCACGAGCCGATTGGTCGGCCCGTCTTCGCCCGCGACGACCTCGCGCACATAGATATCTTGGACGGGGTGGTGGTTGCTGTTGAAGCGAAAGGCGCCGCGGGTGCTCTCGAAATCGGCGGCCAGCAGGGCCGCGCGGAAGGCGTCCGCATCCGCGGGCTGGGCGGTCTCCAGAGCCGCAAGGATCAGCCGGGCGGTGTCATACCCCTGGGAGGCGTAAAGCGTGGGCATCCGCCCGTAAGCCGCCTGAAAGGCCGTGACGAAGGCTTCGTTGGCCGGAACCTCAAGATCATAGGCCCATTGCGAGGTGTTTTTCACCCCGATCGCGGCATCGCCCACTGCCTTGAGGATGATCTCGTCGAAACTGAAAGCGGGGCCGAAGACCGGCTTGTCGACGCCCGAGGCCGCGTATTGCTTCATGAAGGCGATGCCCATCCCGCCGGGAAGGAAAAAGAACACGCTGTCGGCCTCGGAGGCGCGGATCTGCGCGATCTCGGCGGCGTAGTCCTTCTGACCGAGCTGCGTGTAGAGTTCTGCCGCCACGGTCTCGCCATAGAGGCTCTTGAAGCCCGTGAGCGCATCGGTTCCCGCCGGATAGTTCGGCGCGAGGATAAAGGGGGCGACATAGCCCTCGGCCTTCATGTATTGGCCCATCGCTGCGTGCAGGTCGTTGTTTTGCCAGGCAACGTTGAAGTAATTCTCGTGGCACAGTTTGCCGGCAAGCTGGCTCGGCCCGGCATTGGGCGAGAGATAGAACACGCCTTGCCGCACCGCGGCCGGGACGACCGCCAGCGCGAGATTAGAGAAGATGATCCCCGTCAAGACGTCGACCCGATCGCGCTGGATCATCTCGTCAGAGATCTGCTTGGCGAGGTCCGGCTTGCGCGCGTCGTCCTTGACGATCAGTGTGATGTCGTCGCGGTCGGCTAAGTCCAGCGCGAGTTCGAAGCCGTCGCGGACATCGATGCCGAGATGGGAGCCGCCGCCGGTCAAGGTGGTGATCATGCCGATCTTCACTTCGGCGAGGGCTGGGGTTGCGGCGAGGGTTGCGGCGAGGAGCGTCGCGAGCGTTTTGCGCAAGGTCATTTGGGGTCCTCCCGGGGGTTTGGCTGCGTCGCTTTTGACATGATCCGAAAGAGGCGCGTTTTTCCAGCCCCGCGGCAGGGGTAGCGCGGAAAATCAGGAGAAGCACGTGATCGACTGGGAGAGCGCCTATGACAACCGCGCAGCCGTGCCCGGCGCTGAGCGGGTGCCGGAGATCTGGGCCGAAGCCGCCCAGGCGGCGCGGGTCGCACTGGCCGAGCGGTGTCGGGCGCTGAGCTATGGTCCGCATCCCCGTCAACTGGTGCATCTCATGTTGCCCGAGGCGGCGCCCGCGGGCCTCGCCATCTTTTTTCACGGCGGCTATTGGATGCGCAACGACCCGACGATCTTCCTCCATCTGGGGGCGGGGGCGCTCGCCCGCGGATGGGCAGTGGCGATGCCGGGCTACCGGCTCTGCCCCGAGGTCCCGATCTCCGAGATTGTCAAGGATGCAGGCGCCGCTGTGGCGCTGGCTGCGCAGCAAGTGCCCGGTCCCATCCGGTTGGCGGGGCATTCGGCCGGTGGCCAGCTGGCCGCCCGTCTGGGGTGCGCGGGGGCTGTGCCGGAGTGGGTCGCGGCGCGGCTCTCGGGGCTTGTCTCGATCAGCGGATTGCACGATCTCCGACCGCTGCGGCGCACGCCGATGCAATCGACCTTAAGGCTTACCTCGGCGGAGGCGTTGTCGGAGAGCCCTGCCTTCTGCGAGCCGATCCCGGGCTTGTCGACGACCGCATGGGTCGGGTCCGGTGAGCTTGCGGAACTGCGGCGCCAGTCCCGTCTCCTCGTGGAGCTCTGGGGTGGACTGGGCGCGCCGGTGCGTCTCGTCGAGGACGCGGGGCAGGACCACTTCACCGTCATCGACGCGTTGGCCGATCCGCAGAGCCCGCTCACCGGCGCTTGGCTCAGCTGAACGCGCGACGGGGGCTCCCGGGCTGCGGTGAACTCACCGCGCTGAAGCGCCACACAGGCCAGCGCGCGCGGGCTCGGCGGTTGGCGCTCAGGCCGCAGCGATCGAGGGCGGCGGGAGCTGGATCGCGCTGCCGTCCTGGTCAAACAGCCGCAGCTTGCCCGGCTCGAGGTCGACACCGACCCCGGTGCCCTCTTCCGGCGCAGGCTCGCCGCGCAGGCGCACGACAAGCCGGTGCATCTCCCGGTCCCGCAACACGTCGACATGCACGAAGACATCCGATCCCAAATGCTCGACGAGTTCGACCGAGCCGCCCAGCGGCGTGGCCCCCACCGGCCGCAAGATGAAATGCTCCGGCCGCACGCCGATGTTGACAGGGGTCTCTTCGGGCCGGTCGAGATGGCAAAAGCCGACATCGCCGAACCAAACCGCGCCGTCGCGCACGATGGCGGGCAAGATGTTCATCGGCGGCGACCCGATGAAACCGGCGACGAAGAGCGATTTCGGGGTCTCATAGAGCTCCAGGGGGGTGCCGACCTGCTCGATCTTGCCCTCGTTCATCACGACGAGCCGATCCGCGAGGGTCATCGCTTCCACCTGGTCATGGGTCACATAAACCGCCGTGGTGCCCAACTCGCGCTGCAGCCGCTTGATCTCGAGCCGCATGGCGACGCGGAGCTTCGCATCGAGATTGGAGAGCGGCTCGTCGAAGAGGAAGAGCTTCGGCTGACGGACGATGGCGCGGCCCATGGCCACGCGTTGGCGCTGACCGCCAGAGAGCTGGCGTGGCCGGCGCTTGAGCAGATCGGCGATCTCCAGGCTCTCGGAAGCAGCGCGCACCTTGCGGCGGATCTCCGATCGGCTCTCGCCCCTATTCTTGAGACCGTAGGCGAGGTTTTCGTAGACCGTCATATGCGGGTAAAGCGCGTAGTTTTGGAAAACCATGGCGATGTCCCGGTCGCCCGGTTCGAGCCGGTTTACCTTCCGCCCGTCGATGAGGATCGCGCCCGAGCTCGCAGTCTCCAAGCCGGCGATCATCCGCAGAAGCGTGGTCTTGCCGCAGCCGGAAGGCCCGACGATCACGATGAACTCGCCGTCACGGATCTCGAGATCGACCCCCTCGACCGCGTCTGTCCCGCGCGCATAGCTCTTGGTCAGCTTTTCGAGCATCACCGTGGCCATCAGTGCCTCCCCCTTGTCCGTCCCCGGTCCGTTACCGTCCGCGATCGAAAGCCGGTCGCAGAGCCCGCATCGCACCGCCGGCTCCCGCGGCCCTGCGACGCGCCCTTGTCGTCGCCTCGTTCACCGCCGCCGCCGCGTTAGCGCTCGGCGGCCGAGCCAATTGAGCGAAAGCACCAGCACTGCGGGCGGCAGCAGCGCGATCACCGCCATCGCCGCCACCTCGGGCCACATTGGCACCGCGCCCGTATTCAGCGCCTGCGCAAGACCGACCGAGAGCGTTGCCGCCTCGGGCGTTCGGGCCGCAACCAGCGGCCAAGCATGCATCCCCCAGGCATGAACGAACAGAACCAGCGCGAGGGCGGCGATCTGCACCCGGCTCATTGGCAACAGGATGTCCCGAAAGAAGCGCCAGGATCCGGCCTTGTCGATCTTCGCTGCCTCCACCAGGTCGTCCGGCACCGTCAGAAAAAGCTGACGGAACAACAGGGCGGCCACGGCCGAGGCAATCAGGGGGAGCGCCAGCCCCGCGGGGCTCTCCAGCAGCGAAATCCGCGGCACCGAGACGGTTACGTCGCTTCCTTGGAAGGCAGCGAGGGTGGCCCAGCCCTCGCGCAGAGGCAGCAGGACATCGTCGGCGATCGCCGCGGTGGGTAAAAGCCGCACCTCGACCGGCAGCATCAGGGTGAGCAGCACGACCCAAAAGGCGAGCATCCGCAACGGGAAGCGGAAGAAAACGATCGCATAAGCGGTGGCAAGCGCGAGGACGAGCTTGGCCGCGGTCACGATGGCGGCGGCGATCGCGGTATTGGCGAGCAGCTGAGCCATTGGCGCGGTCGGACCGCTCGCGGGCCCGTCGATCAGCAGCCTTGCGTAGACCGAGAGCCCTTCGGAGCCGAACCAAAGCGGCGTGCCGCCCTCGATTAGGTCCTGTTGGGAATGGGTCGACACCACAAGCGTCGCCCAGAGGGGCAGAAGCGCCACCAGCGCCCCGAAAATCAGCAGGATGTGCGACAGCAGGTCTAGAAAGGGTCTGCGCTCGATCATGGGGAAACCTCCGTGATCTCCCAAGGGGCATCTGGGTCCTGGCGTTCAGCGGCCCGGCCGAGGCGGATCGGCGGGCAGGCCCTCAGCGAGGGATCCCGAGCCGCCGCCGCACCGAAGCCTGCCGAGAGCCAGTCCTCCGGCCCATCGGTGTGGTCTTCTTCGCCGCAGGACAGAACGAGGATTCCCTCTTCGGTCGGCTCCACATAGGCCGCCTGCCGCTCGCCGAGAAAGACATGCCGGCAGATCAGCGTGAGCTGATTGTCGGGCAAACCGGCGATATCGGCCACGCGCTCTGACATCTTCAAGCCCGCACCGCCCGCTCGACATGGCGCAGTTGCAGCAGCGCGAGCGCCGCGACAAGCGCTGTGAGCACGAGCGCTCTGACCGCTGCCCCCTCCGGATCGCCCTCGGCGCCGCTGCGCCACGTCTCGTAGAGCAGGGTGGATGTGCTGCCGCCGGGCCCGCCATTGGTTGTCACTTGGATGGTCGCGAAGGTCTCGAGCAGGCCGTAAGCGATGTTCAGGATCAGAACGACAGCCGTGGTCGGGGTGAGCAACGGCAGCGTGATGCTGCTCAGGCGCCGCCATGGGCCGGCATGGTCGATCGCGGCGGCTTCGAGAAGCGACTTTGGCACGGAGCGCAGCGCGGCAAGGAACAGAAGGATATTTACTGGAAGCAAGGTCCAAAGCGAGGCCACGACGATCAGGACCATCGCCTGCCCGGGATAGATGTGATGGTTCCACTCGGGGGCGAGGCGCAGCCAGTCTGGCGCTGTGAGCTCGGCGAGACCCGCATTGATCGACGGGGCCGCCTGCGCGTACCAGCCGGCGAGCGCACCGATTCCCGGGTCGAGCAGCAGATACCACATCGCCCCCGCGACCGCCGGCATTGCAGCGGCCGGCCAAATCAAGAGCGCAGGATAGGCGCTGCCGCGAAACAACACCCGGTTGAGCGCCAGCGCGAAGAGCAGGCCCAAGATCGCGGTTAGCGCGGCCAGCAGCGCCACCAGGATCGCGGTGCTCGCGAAGCTGGCGAAAAAGCGTGGATCGGTGAAGGCGCCGCGCACGGTGTCAAGCCCTGCGAAGACGGGTGTGCCGTCAGGCCCGATGGCGACCAGCGCCAGTTGCAAGCCTTCGGCAAAGGGCCAAAGGACAAATACGAGCGCTGCAACGAGCTGCGGTAAGACCAGGAGGTAAGGAAGCGCGCTCCGCGTGAAGACCGTCTTACGCTCCGCCATTTGCCCCTCCCCCTCGTGCTCAGGCGATGGCTCTACCTGCGCGATCAGGGCGCCAAATTGCAAGCGCTAACATTGGCCCCGAGGCAGGTCGCGGGCGCCTCGGGGGTGAAGGCCCGGCGAACCACCGGACCTGCGGGCTTTCTTTCAGCCGTGTCAGGCGGCCCGGCGGCGGGCAAGCAGACCAAGACCGGTGAGACCGCCAAGCAGAAGCAGCGCCGAAGCGGGCAGGGGCACCACGGCGCGGCCGTCATCGAGCGTAAAAGTGATCCGCTGGATGGTCACTTGCTCATTCGTATCCTGAAGGAAGAGCCCGAAGCGCAGCGCCTGTGTCGGATCGATCGTCCCGGACAACGTGCCTGTCGCGGTGAAGCTGCCCTCGGTGAAGTCGAAGGGGGTGTTCGGACCGCCCAGTTCGAAGGACAGATCCAGCGGGTCCCGGGCACCGAGATTGCTGCCGAGATCGATGCGCTCACCGCGGGGGCCGCCCGGCACGGGCTGTCCGATACGGGGCCGAAGCTGGTCGTCAGGGCCTGCCAAGGCATTGAGTGAGCCCCCGTCATTGTCGCCGCGGCCGGCAGCGACCGCCGTTGTGCCGTCGCCGATCGAGAAGTTCGGGTCGTTGGCGCTCACCGGCCCCCCGGCATCGGCGTGTTGTAATGCTCGTCTATAATGGCGCGATGAAACGCTTGACACCCCAATGATGGCGCGAAAAAGCCGGGGATCAAGCGATCCCCGGCGTCGATTTCGGTGTCGGTTGGTCGGCGCCCGAGCGGCGCAGGCGTCAGGCTTTGAACGACCAGCGCTCGCCGTTCTTGTGGCCGTCGAGCTCCCAGTTGGACGCGACCTGCTCGGGCAGGTCGATATCCGAGGAGACCGCGTGGGTGTAGGCCATGAAGAGCGGGATGATCGAAGCCCCCTCGTCGTGCACGATGCGCTGCATCTCGACATAAAGCTCACGGCGCTTTGCCGTATCGAGTTCGGCGCGTGCTTCGACGAGCAGGTTGTCGAAGCGCTCGTTCGACCACATGCCCTCGTTCCAGTCGGCGCCGGTGGCGTAAATCTGCGAGAAGATCCAGTCTTCGGTCGGCCGGCCGCCCCAATAGCTGGCGGAGAAGGGCTGCTTGAGCCAGACATTCGACCAGTAGCCGTCGTCGGGTGCGCGGTTAAGATTGATCTCGATGCCGGCCTGGGCGGCGGTCTCCTGGAACAGGGCGCCGGTCTCGACGGCACCCTCGAACGCGGACGACGCCACATAGAGCTCGACCGAGAGACTGTCGAGGCCCGCTTGCTTGAGGTGGAATTTCGCCCGCTCCGGGTCGAACTCGCGCTGCGGCAGCTCCTCGGCGGTCGCCCGGTAGAGGTTTGCGGGGCCGATCGGGTGGTCGTTGCCCGCCTCGCCATAGCCGCGCAGAATTGTCGTCACCAGCTGTGTGCGGTCCATGGCGAGCTTGAGGGCCATTCGGACATCGTTGTTGTCGAACGGTGCCTTATCCGCATGCATCGGGAAGGTGCAGTGCTTGTTGCCATAGGTGGAGAGCACGTTCGCGCTCGGCGCCTGGTCGAGCAGGTCGATCGTCTTCAGATCGAGGTTCGAGATCGAGTTGATCCGGCCCGAGATCAGTGCCGAGGTCCTTGCGGTCGAGTCGGCGATGAAGAGGTTCTCGATCGAGTCGAAGAAGGCCGCGCCCTCTTTCCAATAGTTGGGGTTGCGCTCGACGATGGTGTTTACCCCTGGCTCGTAGGAGACGAGCGAATAGCCGCCAGTGCCGGCGCCGCTCTCCCAGTCGATCCCACCGCCTTCTTTTGCGGGGCAGATCGGCAGGTGGTAGTCGGACACGAGGAAGGGCCAGTCCGCATTGCCGCCCTCGAGAACGAAGACGACGAGATCGGGCCCGTCGGCGCGGACCTCCTTGATCTGGCCCACGATGCCGGCGGCAGCGCTGTCCGCGTCCGGGCCCATGTGGTGAAGGAAGCTTTCGACCACATCAGCCGAGGTCAGCGATTTCCCGTTGTGGAACTCGATGCCCGAGCGCAGCCGGAAGGTCCAGGTGGCGGCGTCGGCGGAGGCCTCCCATTCGGTGGCAAGCTCGGCGCGCAGCGCGTTGTCCGGACCGATTTCGGTCAGGTTGTTGCGCAGCTGAGAGCTCACGTTGATCATGTAGCTGTCGAGGATCTTGGCGGGGTCGAGCACGTCGGAGGTCGCGCCGCCAGTCAGCGCTTGGCGGAAGGTGCCGCCTTTCTGCTGTGCCGCAAGCGCGCGTCCCATGATCGCCTCTGCGGCGAGAACGGTGGCGCCCAGGCCGAGCGCGCCTTCCATAAAACGCCGGCGGTCGATGCGCCCGGTCTTAAGCTCCTGCGTAAGTGTCTTGAGGTCGATCATCCCTGTTGTCCTGTTCTTGGCGGGGCGCGCATGTCCTGTGGCCCCGGATTTCGGCGATGGCCCCAGCCTAGCCGTGCCGCCCCGCACTGCAAGCGATCCGCGCGGGTGGGGCGCCTTAGGCCCCGCTTCCCCGCCCAGTGCCGACGAGCAGGCGCCCCCTGAGGGCGAGGACGGCGAGCGAGCCATAAATCACCAGGCCGCCCGGGAGTGGGACGACCGCGTCCCCTGCGGTGGTGAGGGTCACCTCGTGCTGCCCTGCCGGCAATCGGGCGCGTCCGACAAGGCCGTAAGATCGTAGAGCGAGTTGGAGAGGACGGCCCTCTGCGCCTGATGCGCGACCCCGAGGGACAGCGCAAGGGTGAGGGCCGAACCGGCCCGCGAAATAAACCCAGACATAAGTCGCCTCATAATTCATTCTACATTTATACGAAAATACTTGGTTATGCGGCGGCTTGCAACCCCCGCGCCCGCCCGAGGTGGCCCGGATTAGGGGGCGCGGTCAGACGCGTCGAGCGCAGCTCGGCGTTCGCTCCTGATAAGGGCCAGGTTGCGCAGATAGACCACGAGGCCGAAGGACTGCGCCAGGATAATGACGATGTCCCGACGCAGCACGCCATAA
>JBHJGY010000101.1:0-21062 GCA_050331335.1 Pikeienuella sp. | reverse complement strand
GGCTTGGGATCCCCCTCTGGCGGGGTCGTCGCCGAAGTTACCGGCGCAGGCTGGGTCGGCGTCGGCTCGGGGCTGGCGTAGAGGCCCAGCGCGCCACCTAAGCCCCCGGAGCCTGGCGGGGGCGCAGCAGTTGCGCCCACGGCAGGTCCTGCGCCCTCGGGCGGGCAGCCGATCTTGTCCGCCTCATCCGGTGTCAGCCGGGCGCAATCGGCGCGCGCCGCTGCGCCGAGCGGATCACCCGCGGCCGGCGGAGGCAACAGCCCGATGGGGTCAACCCCCGGGCCACCTGCCGCAGACGGAACCGCCGCGAGACCCGGCCGCGGCTCCGCCTCTCGGGCCTCGTCCTCCGTCTCGGACTGGGGCGCAGGATCCGTCGGCTGCGTCTGTGGCGTCCCGCCGCCGATCCCCAGGAGATCGCCGAACCCTCCCGACTGCGCGGACCCCGGAACGGGAACGACGACGAGCGATGCAGCAAGCGCCAGCGACGCAGCGCGCAGGCCACATACAGGCGGCCGGCAGATCGCCGGCTCCGAGAGACGGGGCATCTTGGAAACGGTCTCGACTGTCATGGCATGGCTCCGGTTGAGTTGCTAAAACCGCCTGAGTTCATTGGCGCGCCGGGGATTGACGAAGGCGCGCAAATGCGGACGGGGCGGCTGTCCCTGATACACCTCGATGAGCAGCGTCCGAGCGATATGCAGATCGCTTTGCGCACGCTCGAGGCTGCGCAGGCCCGCGGCCGGGTCCGGCCTGAACCCGGACAAGCCCAGGAAGCGCTCTGCGATGTTCATCAATCCGGACAGATAGCAGCCCTCGGGCACCCCGCCCGCACAAGCCGCATCGAAGTTCTCGACAGCCGCGCGGGCGCGGCGCCCATCGCCAGAGTTGAGGGTTTCGCCGAACCGCACATAGCCGCGGACATAGTTCGCTTCCGGGTCCCCGGCGATCGCGGCGCGTGCGATCAGGTTCTCCCAAGACTCGCCGCCGATCGAGCCCGGTCCCCCGAGCGAGCGGCCCCGATAGCCCAGGTAACCGATCTTGGCGAGGAGGCCCGGCTCCAGCTCGTCCTCGCCGACAAGCGGACCGCAGACCTCGGCAGCCCGGCGCAATGGGACCGCACCGAGAACGCGTCGGATCTGATCTTTCTGCGCTGCGAGCCACTCGCCGATGCCGGAGCCCGGGCCGAGCCCCGCCGCCCCCTCGACATCGCGAATGCGAAAGCGCAACAATCCCTCGCATTCCGCGATCTTTGCGCCGATCGCCACTTCCTGGAGCATCTCCTGCGCGCGCGCAGCCCCCTCGACAGCGCCAGGCAGGCGCGCACGCCCCGCGATGCGGTAGTTCTCGAGGGCCTCGATCAGCTGCGATTCGCTGGGCGACCGCTGCGCCATGAGAAACTCGGCGAGGGCGAAGGCCACCTGAGGATCGCCGGCACGCGCACCGCGGCGCAAGAGCGGAAGCACCCGGTCGGGCCGGATGCGCTGGCTGCGGCCGGAAAGGGCGATCTGCGCCAATTGGGCCAAGGCAGGTGCATAGGCCTGCGCCGCCGACTGCTCGAGCAGCGCGAGACCGTTGGCCTCATCCACCGGAACGCCGTCGCCGGTGAGAAGCGCCACCGCCCGCGCATAGCCCGCCGGGGCGTGGCCCAGGCTTGCGGCGCGGTCGAACCAAGCAGCCGCCTCGGTTGCCTGTCCCATCGCTTTGAGCGCCCGACCGTATTGATAGGCATAGCGCAGGGTGCTCGGATCGGCGAACAGAGCCGCGAGGCAGGCCGGTGCCGCGGCCCGACCGTCGATCCGGTCTTGCTGCACCCCTGGCATCTGGATGTCGCGATCCGCCGGGTCCGCCGCGAGCCGGTCGCAAAGCGCGCCGCTCTCCGCCATCGAAACCGCAGGCGCCTCGAGGCCCCTGAGACTTGCGATCTGCGGCACGGGGACCCTGCCGGCGCCACCGGCAAGCGCCGCTCCCAGGCCTGGCGCAGCGGCCGCACCGGCTGCCGGCTCCGGCTCGGCCGCCGCCCCCAGATATCCCAGCCTGGCCAGCCCGGAAAGCGCCGTCTCCAGCGCCTCGATGCTCAAGGGCCCCTCACCGCGGAGCAGTTCCTCGAGGATCGGCCCGAGCGGCGCCGCCCCTGCCCCGACCGATCCGCCCAACACGTATCGCCACCGTGCCGGGTCCGCAGGTTCGGGGCCGAGCGGAAGCGGCGCCTGGCGCGGCAACCCGGCGTCGAGAACCACAACCGCCGATGCCGCCTCGCTCGTTTCCGCCCGGTCGAGCAAAACCCTTACGTCCAGTCCGGGCACACCGATGGCGTCCGCGCCGGCAGCTGACGACCGTCCGGGCAGCAACAGCGCGAGCCCGTCCTCGCCGTCGCCCTCCACCGGCCCGGCATACCAAAAGACGAGTTGCGCCCGCGGCTCGCTGCCAAAGCGGCGAAAGAGCCGGTCGGTTTCGTAAATCAAACGATGGGCCGGCGGGCGTTCCAAGCTCACGACCTCGAAGCCCCGACGCTCGAGCGCCGCCCGCCGGGTCGTCGCACTGGTCAGCCCCGGCGACTGGCCCGCGTCCACCACCAAGGCATAACAGGCGCGGCATTGGCCTCCCGGCGCAGGAAGGATGTCGGCATCCGCCGCGGCTGCCAGAGCGACGGCGATGGCCCCGACCGCCGCGCCCACCGATGCGCGCCAAGCTTGCCCAAGCTTCATCAACCCCCTCCGTTCCATTGCGCGGCCGTCTCCAGCCGCACCCAGCCGCACCGGCCGGCCTAATCCGAACCGCCAGATTTGTCAGCCGCCACTGCCGAGCATGCTGCCGATATTGACAGCGCCGCCCCCCGCCTCTGGAACCACCGGGGTCGACGGCACCGACCGCGCAGGGGCTTGAAGCGCGGGCGCCTGCTCAGCGGTTCCCCCCGTTGCCGATGGCGTGCCAATGCCGAGAAACAACTCGACCATCATCGCGTGCAACTCATAGCACATGATGATCTCGCCCGCCGTCCAATAGGCATTGGCCTCGCCGCATTCGCGCCCGCGAACAGGGACATCCACCGGCAGCGGAAACAATAGGTTGCTCTCGGCAGCGAGCGCCTCCAGCAGACCCTCGCGCTGCCACAAGCCGGCAACCGCCGCCAAATCTGCGCGCGCCGGGGCCTCATAGCTCGGCATCAGCCGTCCGCGACGGCCCGCCGGCGCATTGTTCGCTGTATGAGGGCTCAGGATGTTGATCCAGTTCTCCGCCTTCTCACGGTATTCGACCTCACAGCGCCGGCGCCGGTCCTCGGCGACCCCAAGCTCCGCCATAACCCGAAAAAAGCGGTCCGGGTCGCTGCCGTGGAGCAAACACACGATGTTGAACCCGCGCCGCCGGGAGAAGTCATGGGTGGTCCAGTAGCGGGCTGTCTCGTCCTGGGGGTCCGCTGCGAGATACCAGAACCGAGCGGCGGCAAGCAGCGGATCGAACCGGCCGCCTGCCTGGCGCCCCCGTAGGATCAGCAGCATCGTGGAAAACTCGTCGACCACGGTCTCCTCTGCACCGACGATGTCGAGGTCGAGCAAATCAACGAGCGCGTGGCCGAGCTCGTGATAGAACACGGCGCGGATGGCCCCGACCGCGTCGCGCTGCGGATCGGCGGCGGCGGGCGTTGCCAAAACGGTGAGGGCGATGCTGAGGGCAACGAGCAGGCGTGGCATCCGGTTTGCCAAATTTCCTGTCATCGCCAACCCCCTGTACGCTCCGCAAGAATCGCCGGCAGCATATCCAACGACCGCATCACAGCCAACCATGCGCACCGGTCCGCCGCTGCGCGGGACGTCGCAATCGGCGGCGCCGATTGAACAATTCCCCTAAATGGCAGGATCAGACCCCGTTCCCGAACGCCTGAGACGGGGCCCCGCGATTTTTTTGGCTCCCCGCGCGCGAAACCGCGCTTGGCGAGGGCATCGCTCCGAGCACAGGCATCCCGACGCCCACCCCAGACAACGGACTGAGACCGGAGGCAGACATGTTGAAGATCACCACCGCCCTGCCGGCAGCGCTGCTTGCGCTCGGCCTTCTCGCCGGCGGCGCCGGCCCAGCCGCCGCGGACACCGACGCGGCCCCGAGCGGTATCCTCGCCCAGGTGGCGGCCGCGGCACCCCCCGTGGCCCGCGCGCCATCGGAGACCGATCCTCTGCTGCTGATCGCCCAGGCGAACCCTGAAAGCGCAGCAGCCCCGGCGACCGACACCGCGAGCCAAGCGCCCCAGCCGGAACCGCAAGCCGACCCCGCGCCCGGATCTGAGCCGGAGGCCGACGCCAAAGCGGCTGACACGTCACCGCGCCCGATGCCGCGGGTCTACTGGTACGACACGCCCCGCGGCCTCTACGGCTACGGCCCCGACGCGTTCCAACGGCCGGATCTGGAGTGGCGGCTTGAAGAGGCGCGGCGCCGGCTCGACGACAGTCAGCGCTTCCCCGCGCGAGGCCATGTCTACTGGCGCTATGACCCGGCGACGGGCGACTACTACTATTACGCCAACGGCCGCTGGTATCTGGCGCCGCGGCAACACGGCTACTACGACCGCTCCGGCAATTGGCGCCCCAGCGGCTGGCATGACGGCCGCTGGCGCACCGGGCCGGGTTACGGCCGCGGCTACCCGCCGGCCCCCTGCGGCTGCGGCGGTTGGTAAGCCGACGCGGCGGCGGCGGCCACGCCCGGCTGCCGCCTTTACGGAACCCTGGGCGCGCGCCCTACAACCGCAGAGCGCGCCTTGTCTGGCGTGGCAGATCGGGCTCGCGAAAGCGCACCGTCCCGGCACCCGAGCCCCTGTCGACCGCCTCCAGCTGCGAAAGCGGCTGCCGCATCCCGCGCGCGCCCCATCGGCGCCGCCGAGCTGATAGACTGGCGCGCAACGATGCCGACCATTCTCGAGCATCAGGTGGCGGCCGGCGGCACGGGTTCTGAACCAGCCGCCGCTCTCATTGTTGTGACAGTGCTCGAGACGGAACACGGCCCAGCCTGTCGCGCCTGTCTCGGCCGAGAAGCCGCGGGCCAAGGCCCCGGTGATGGATGGCGTCGGTCACCGCGGTGAAGACCTCGGTCGCCGATGGGCTGCGGACCGTCGCGGCGGCCGCGAGAGCATATGCCGCGCGGCATGGATCGCGGGAGCTTCCCGGAGCCGGGCCGATCCGCGTCACCGTTCCCGCGCTGAAGGCAGGCGAAAAGGCATCGGCAAGGGGCTGTCGGCGGATCGTCGCTGGCGGGTGGTCTCGGCCGTCGAGGCCGGGATGTCCAGCCGGTGCCCAGCCGCCCAGCCGCCCAGCCGCCCAGCCGCCCAGCCGCCCAGCCGCCCAGGTGCCAGGTTCGGGGTGAGCGCGTCGAGCGCCCTGCGCTGGGGCGGGAGTGGCGCGAGGGCGGGCGCACCGCGGGGATTGTCCCAGACCAGGCAGGCCCAGAGGCGTCCCAGCTTGGCAACCGCGGGCCTCGGAATGCGGGAAAGACGTCAGCGAGGTGCCGCTGCCGATCGAACCAAGCAGACCTTGCTCGGCCGGTTGCTCGCCACGATGCTGAGCCAAGTCGATCGCGGGGTGGTGGCGCCGTGGCCGGTGATCCGCGCGCTTAGCGGCGGCACCGGGCGGACCGGGCGCGCGGACCCGCGAAGAAACGCGGACAATCGAGCACGCGATCAGACCACCGGCTGATGGGCTTCGCGCGCAAGGCGCTGGAAGATCTCGGAGACCTCACTGCCGCTCGCCCGATCAACCGCGCCTTCGGCCACCTCGCGGATGCTCCACATCCAGGACCGTGCGCCGTCGTCGCGCATCGCCCAAGCGGGAAACAGCCGGCTTGTGGTCGGCCGACGGAGCAATCGGGTGACGTCGACATGCCGGTCGTCCCGCAGGATCCGTCCAAAGCAGGACATCACGGCGGTCTCTGGCCCTTCCAACAGTTGGAGGTAAATGTCCTGCCGGCAGATCAACGCACCGGTTATCCGATCGCGCCGGTTGTTCTCGCGCGAGTCGAACAAAATCCCGTTCAACATAGCCCCATCGAACCCGAACGGGCGCGACGCGTAAACGAGTTGGATCATCGCCATTCGACCCTCCAGATTGACGCGTTCAGCGTAAGCCATTCCTAACACAGCGTCTATGGTTATGGCACCGCCGCACAGCGGGGTCACAGCCGCCAATCGTCGACCGCCGCGATATCCGCATCGGACCAACCGAAGTGATGGGCGATCTCGTGCACGAGGACATGGGCAACAAGCCGCGAGAGCGCGACATCGCCCCGGGCTGCCCATTCGTCGAGTATCGGCCGGCGAAACAGCCAAACCTCATCGGGCATCCCGCCCACATCCTCGACCGAGCGCTGGGTGAGCGCGATCCCGCGATAGAGCCCCGTGAGCTCGTAAGGGTCCTCGATCCCCATCTCGTCGAGGGTCGCGTCATCGGGCCAATCCGTCACCCGCAACAACAAGGCCGCCGCCGGACCGCTAAAGGGTTCGGGCAAGGCTTGGCGGGCGGCCTCGGCGAGCGCAGAAATCTCCTCCAGGCTCGGGGCCGCCTGGGCCCAGTCCCGGCCGGTCACAGCGCGCGCCGGGCGGACAGTGCCGCAGCAAGCGTGCCCTCGTCGAGATAGTCGAGTTCGCCCCCGATCGGCACCCCTTGGGCGAGCATGCTGAGCCGCACGCCCAGAGGCTGTAAGATGTCGGCGACGACATGTGAGGTGGTCTGCCCATCGATCGTCGCCGGCAGCGCCAGGATCACCTCGTCCACGCCATCTTCGACGATGCGGGTCGCAAGCTTGGGCAAGCGCAACGTCTCGGGCGTGACGCCGTCAAGCGCGGACAGGAGCCCGCCGAGCACATGGTAGCGCCCCTTGAATGCGCGTGCGCGTTCCAAGGCCCAGAGATCTTGCACCTCCGCCACAACGCACAACACGCGGATATCGCGGCCCGCATCCAGGCAGATATCGCAAAGCTCCGCCGTCGACACGTTGCCGCAAGCCTCGCAGCTGCGCACCGACTGGGCAACCACGGCCATCGCATTGGACAACGGCAAAAGCAGCTTCTCCCGCTTCTTCACGAGCGCGAGCGCCGCCCGGCGCGCCGAGCGTGGCCCAAGCCCGGGGAGCTTCGCCATCAGCTCGATCAGGGCCTCGATCTCGCCCGAGCTCGACATGCCCCGCGCCCGGAGCCGGCTCAGCTGCGCGCGAGGATGCCGGTTAGGCAGCCCACCGCGCCGGCTGCCTTGCGCAGCTCGTCCACCGGGGTTTCGATCGGCTCCACCCCGATCCGCTCCCAGAAGGCGCGCATGCCCGGACAGCCACTGCCCATAAGGATCCGCCCTGGCGAGAGGGTGACCACGTTGAGACCGGTCGCGATCTCAGCTTGGTCGAGATCCTCGGGCACCATCGCAACCCGGAAGCCGAAATCCTCCAGCAGCTGGACCGCGCGATAGGGCGTGCGTTTGGGCCAGGCAACGGCGATACCGGGCGAGACGATGCGCAGAACCCCCATCAGATGCATCGTGCCAACTGGCAGATCGACCGGGGTCAGCGCCACCTCCATCTGATCGAGCACCCGCTCGATCTGGTCGATCGCATCGTCATTGGTCCGCAGGCCTCGGGCGATCAGCGCGGTCTCGGGATCGACCCACATCAGATCCGCGCCCTCGAAGACCGCACCACCGGTCAGCGTGGCGAGGATCGGCACCCCGAGCGCCGCGAGTGCAGCTGCGACCGGACGCTCTTCACCGGCACGCACTGTGGACGCCGGCCGGCCCAGGATGGCCCCTTGCGGGGTCATCGCGAAGAGATCAGCGCAGAACATGGCGTTGGCGTGGGTTTCCGACGCCGGCACAACCTCCACGCGGACACCGGCTGTGCGATAAGCCTCCGCCAGCTGAGCGTGTTCTTCGGCCGCCCGGCCGAGATCAACAGCGGCGAGAAGCTGGCTCGCATCTGGCGCGTCTTCGGCAGCGGCCAGAGCCGGGCCCGGCGGGCTGAGCAGGACGGCCTCGAGAGCATCGAACTCGCTCGACACCCGAAACCCCTCCCAGAGGCTGCCAATCTCCTCGGCATGGTCGCTCTCGCGCGGCGACCAACCGGGACCGCCATAGGCAGCAGGACGCGCAACCCCTGGTCCGCCCGATCCCTCGTCCGCGTCGTCCTCGTCGACACTCACGGTTCGCTGCCTCAGCCGAAGGGCAGTTGCATGCCCGGAGGCAGCGGCAGGCCCTCGGTGGCTTTCGCCATCTCCTCCTTCGCCACATCCTTGGCCCTTCCGGCCGCATCGTTGATCGCGGCGACGACGAGATCTTCGACCACCGCCTTTTCCTCCTCGCCGGAGAGCAGGCTCGCATCGATGTTGAGCGCACGCACCGTGCCATCTGCACCGACACGCGCCCGAACCATCCCGGCCCCGGCGACACCCTCGACCTCGATCTCCGCGATCGTCCGCTGCGCCTCGGCGATCTTCTCCTGAACCTGCTGTGCCTTTTGCATCAGCTTGGCCATATCGCCCAGGTTGCCAAGTCCTTTGAGCATCTCAGCCCTCCTCGAAGGGATCGACCAGGGGTCCCCGGCCATCCCATGCTTCTATTCCGGCGGCCTTCGGGTCGGCGCCGCCTGCCTCATGCCCGTCGTCGTGTCGCCCGTCATCGTCCGGCCCGTGATCATATGGCCCGTCTTCGCCTGCGTCGTCGCCGTCCTCGGGCAGCGCCGCAAGATACTCCCCGGGGGCAAGTCCGACGACGCGCCCCGATCCCCGCCCGCCAGGCTCTGGTCCGAGTGCCCGAAGCGAACGAATATCCTGGATCGTCGCGCCGGGAAAGACCTCGAGGGCGGCAGCGACGAGGGGATGCGCGGCCGCCTCAGCTTCCCGTGCGATACGGCTGGCTGCGCGGGCCGCCGCGATGGTCGGGGCACCCTGGGTGTCGGTGACCACGACTGACCAGCGCTGACCGGTGAAGGCTTTAAGCGCTTCGGACAGCCGCCCTGCGAGGTCCTGGGGCGCTCCAGCGGCGGGCGAGAACTCGAGGCGACCGGGACGCACAGAGACCGGCTCCACAAACCGCTCGACAAGGTCGAAGAGGCGCATTTCCCGGTGTTCGGCAAGCAGCGCACAGATCGCCGCGAGGCTGTCGGGTCCGGTCGGCGCGGTCTCGAGCGCATCCACCGCGCTAATCGCCGCTCGGGCTGCAGGCTCCCGGAACACCGCGCCGCCAGCCACTGCAGAGAGCTTCGGACGGGTTGCCGGCGGGGGCGCGGCGGCCACCTCAGGGGGGGCCTCTGGGCGATCGTCCGAAAACCCGCCTGACGGACCCGACCCGCCCGGCGCATCGGACGCAGAGACCTGCCCCGGCGCCGCGGTGGCGACGTGCGTCGTGCTCTGAGACCGTGTCCCTGGAGCCATCCCGTGCGCGCCCGAGTTGCCGCCGCCCGGCGCGGAACCGGCGCCGGTCTCCAGACCTTCGAGCCGCTTGATCAGCTCCTCAGGAGGCGGCAACTCAGCGACATGGGTGAGCCGGATGATCGCCATCTCTGCAGCCATGCGGGCGTTTGGCGCGATCGCCAGCTCCTCGAGCGCCTTGAGCAACATCTGCCATGCCCGACCCAGCACCCGCATCGAGAGCCTGTCCGCCAGTTCGAGCCCACGGCGCTGCTCGTCGGGACCCATTGTCGGATCTTCGGCCATGACGGGCGCGACCTTCAGTACCGAGACCCGATGGGTGAGCTCGGCGAGATCGCGCAGGACAGCTCCCGGCTCGACGCCTTCGGCCACCTGTTGCCCGAGTTCCGACAAGGCCGCCGCGGCATCTCCCCGCATCACCGCGTCGAAGAGGTCGATAATCCGTCCCCGATCCGCCACACCCAACATCGCCCGAACAGCCTCGGCTGCGACGGGACCATCTCCCTCACTCTGGGCAAGCGCTTGATCGAGAAGCGACAACGCATCTCGCACCGAGCCTTCGGCAGCCCGGGTGAGCAGCGCGAGCGCCGGCGTCTCAAGCTTGGCGCCCTCAGCCGCGGCAATCTTTTGCAGATGCGCCGTCATTACCTCGGGCTCGATCCGGCGCAGGTCGAAGCGCTGGCAACGCGACAGTACCGTGACCGGCACCTTGCGAATCTCGGTGGTCGCCAGGATGAAGATCACATGTGCGGGCGGCTCTTCGAGCGTCTTCAACAGAGCATTGAACGACGAGGTTGAAAGCATATGCACCTCGTCAATAATATAAACTTTGTAACGAACCTCGGCTGGTCGATAACGCACCGCCTCGTTGATCTCTCGGATGTAATCGACGCCAGTGTTCGACGCCGCATCCATCTCGATAACCTCAACATGCCGGCCGGCGGCGATGTCGCGACAGGCCCGACAAACGCCGCAAGGGTCGATGGTTGGGCCACTGGCAGCCTCGCAATTGAGACCTTTGGCGATGATCCGTGCTGTTGTGGTCTTGCCGACCCCGCGAACGCCCGTGAGCACGAAGGCATGGGCGATCCTGCCCGACGCAAACGCGTTCGTAAGCGTCTGCACCATCGCCTGTTGACCGATTAGGTCTCTGAAGTGACCGGGCCGGTACTTGCGCGCGAGCACTTCGTAGGCGGTGCCTGCCGACGGCTCTGCGGCCGACGCAACGCCCGATCCGTCTCGCGTCGGGACGTCGGTCATTTCTGGCGCGAGGGGAGTGGAAACTGGATCTCCATAGACCGCATCTTCTATGGGCACTTGCGACCCCCCGCAAGGCCCTCGATTGCGTCATCGTCGCAGCGAATCGACAACACAAAAGGAGCGCGATCGGGGCTGCAACCACTCAAAAACATCAAAACAAAGGAGAATTTTAATCAAACCCCACATCTCAAAAAAAATTCCTGCACCCAAGTTTATACTGGGTCTTTTCACCAAACATTCCAGATCGGCGAGGCACATGATTGTTTTTTATCAAGGGGGCCGCGCACGGCCCGAACACAGTCGGGCACTGAGCCGCCCCGAGCCGTCAGGAAATAAAGAACTCGGTCTCTTCCACGCCGATGCCGAAAACGACGTCGTCAGATTGGTCAAAAGTCACGACGGTCAGGAACAAGAACTCCCTCACCGTAGCTGTATCCGGATCCCGAGCAACACTCAGCGTGTCTCCGCCCCGACCGCCAACGAACAGGTCCCGCCCGTTAAAGTAGATGTAATCATCATCGCCCGAGCCGCCGAATACAAGGTCGCTGCCAGTACCAAGAAACGGGTTAAGGCCATCAAAAATCTCGTCGTTTCCCGCCAGACCAAAATAGATATCTCGCTCTGCCGGATTTGGAATTAGCGGCTCCAAAACTACGCCATCGTCGTCTTCAGTACCAAACTCGAAAATTTGCGATCTCCCCCTGTTGATTCAAAATAGACCAAATTTTACACTCGGAAAAGCCGTAAATGGCCGACAGGCCAACCAAATATCGTAGCATAGGACCACGAGAGCCGGCGCAAGCTGGGGGCAAGCTCAGCCTGCCAGCACGATATCGACGTCCTCGACGCCGATGAGGATTAGGCGGTCCTCACCCAAAACCGGTTCGATGACAGTAATCGGGAGGATCGGCCGGACGCTCACCGTGAAGAGAAGGAACGGAAGCTCGATCGCGTCATCTCCGAAGCCGCCGACGAAGATGTCGCTGCCATCGGTGTGTTGAAAAACATCATCCCCGAAACCGCCGAAGACGAGATCGTCCCCGGTGTTCTCAGGCGGCGCGGTGCTCGCGAAGTCCTGGATGGTGTCGTCGCCCGTAAGTGAAAATAGGATCTCGTCCCCGCTGCGCAGCCGAAAAGTGTCCGCGCCGAATGCGCCAAATAGGATCATGCCAGGACCTCCATGCTCGGCCAACCGATAAACGCCAACGATCACCTAGGCAACGCGGATGTGCCGCCGCCCAGCGCCGCAGCGGCCCTCAATGTTCGAGAGCCCGACATGCTCGCGGGCACGCCCGGCGACATGCTACTCTGGCGCAAACGGCAACGCCGGAGCTGCGGGATGAAATGGTTGGTCGATCTCGACGAGGCGGTGCACGATGAGGTGCTCACTGCCGCGCAAGCCGAGGCGCTCAAGCGACGCTCGCGCGCCGAAGCGGCCGGCTTCGGGATCGCCGTACTGCTCGTCGGCGGGGTCGTGGCCACGCTCATCGGCCTGCTCGCGCTCGCGCCGTCGGCCACGGGTTTGCTCGGCACCGGCGGGCTGATCGCCCTGGGCGGCGCGGTGGCCCTCCTCGCTGTCGGTACTCGCGGGCGCTTGCCGGCAACGGCGGCGGGTGTGGTGGGCCTCGGCGCGGCAGCGGCCGGCGGGGTATGGATGGCGCTCGACGCGACAGGCGGGCTGTTTCCAGCGGTTTGGATGGGGCTTGCGCTCGTGAGCGCCGGGCTCGCGCTGCGAAAGGTCGGGCCAGCCCAACTCTCCAGCTTGGGCGCTTGGGCAGCCGTCATCGGTGGCGCTGTCCACCTCGTCGGCGTATTCGGCGTCAACGGCCCGAACGACATCTCGCCATGGGCCATGCTCGACGCCGCGGTTTTGCTGCTCGCGCTGGGGCTCTTTCTCGACATCCGGTTGCTCTCGGCGCTGGCCGTCTTCGCGCTGGCGGGGCTGCTCGGCGAGACCGGCTATGGGCGCGGCTCCTATTTCTTGGCGATCTATGAGCCGGCGCTCGCGATCCTTCTGATGAGTGCTGTAGCATTTGTCGGCGCCTTCGCCGCCGCGCGGCTGGGAGAAGATTGGGCCCGGCACGGGCGGATCACTGGCTTGGTCGCACTCGTTTGGGTGAATATGGCATTTTGGGTCGGCTCGATCTGGGGCGACCGGCCTGGGCGGCATCTATTCGGCCCAGATCGCGCAGCCTTCCCGACGCCAGAAGCCTATTGGCAAGCCCGCCGCACCTACATCGACAGCTTGCCCGACATCCCGGAGCTTGCCTTTGTTGTGCTTTGGGCGGTGCTTCTGCTGGCGGTCCTCGCTTGGTCGGCGCTCACCGCGCGGCGGTCGGTCTTCAATGCGGCTGTCACTTTCGCCGCAATCCATTTCTACACCCAGTGGTTCGAGCGCCTCGACGCAAGCCCCGAGAGTATCGTGGCCGCCGGGGTGATCGCGATCCTCGCGGCCTGGGGGATGGTGCGGATAAATGCGCGCTTCCGCGCCGGGGAGACAGGCTGAGTTCGGGAAGGACCGGATTAGTCGGCGCGACGGGGGCGAACGACCGCTTTTGGCCTAGACGCTCTATCCGCCACCGCACGGGCGCGGATCAGGGCGGGGAGGCAGGTGAGTGCGCAGTGCGGACCCAGTGCGCCATTCCGCCGTCAAGAACCGCGAAATCTAAAACGATGCCGCACAGCGCGGGGGTGAGAGGCTGGACAACGACCCAAGCGGGGCTCGTTACGGCTGCTTCCTTCCGGACCTGACCGGGTTGGCGAGGTGCCTGCCCGCGGCAACCTCTCGGATAATAGGATAGGGTCATGGCGGCGGTCATGCAACCCGGGGCGCCACACCACAGACGGGCCGCGCGCCGGACGCGCGCGCACCGTTGCGACCCGGCGTCCCTTAGTGCATTGAGGGAGCCCAAGCCGGAAAGACCCGAATGAGCCTCTCCCTGTCCGTGACCTTCGCCACAGGCGGCGCCAAGCTCGACCGCGCGACGCATCTGAGGGGTGCGGTTCGCCGACTGCTGCGCGACCCCAAGGCGTTGCTGCTTCCCGTCCATGCCGGGCAGGTCCTGGTCGAACAGGGCGGGGGTTGGCGCCGACTTGCCTGGATCCAGCCGCTTCCGGAGGCCTTGCGGCTGCTCGCCGAGCCGCCGATTTTCCTGGGGCTCTACGAGGGGGCGCCGATCTTCGCGGGCGACTTCTCCGCGCTGCCCAAGGAGCGGCTGGAGCGCAAGTTTGTCGCCGGTGCGAAGTTGATGGATCTGCGGAATGTGGCCGGCGAGATCGGCCCAGGCGATGCCACCATCGCGGCGACCGCAAAGGGCGTGCTGGGCTGGCACGCGACACACCAGTTCTGCGCCCGCTGTGGCGGCAAAAGCGAGATTGAGGAGGCGGGCTGGCGGCGGGGCTGCCCCGATTGCGGAGCCGCGCACTTCCCCCGCATCGATCCCGTGGTCATCATGCTCATCACCCATGGCCGCCGCGTGCTCCTCGGCCGTCAGAGCGGCTGGCCGGACCGGGTCTACTCGCTGCTCGCAGGCTTTATGGAGCCAGGCGAGACGTTGGACGATGCGGTGCGTCGGGAGACATTCGAGGAAGCCGGGGTCAAAGTGGGCCGGGTGCGTTATCTGACTTGTCAGCCCTGGCCCTTTCCCTCCTCGTTGATGTTCGCCTGTGCGGCGGAAGCGCTCTCGACAGAGATCGCCATCGACCAGCAGGAGCTCGAAGACGCGCTTTGGGTGCCGAAGTCGGATCTGCCAGACATCCTCGCCGGCAAGCATCAACAATTTGCCGCGCCGCGGGCGAGCGCAGTGGCCCGGGCCGTCCTCTCCGCCTGGGCGTCGGACGAGATCGAGGACTGGACCTGACGAAGCGGAATATGCCTCGGAAGATTTGCGCGGCCGCCGCCGCGATCTCGACGGCGCTCCGCGGCCGCATGCTTCGCTGTTGGGCGCGCTGCATTTGCCGGACCTCGTTCTAGCGATCCGCTTCTGGAGGAACGCTTAAGCGTCTGACTCCAAGGCTCGGAGATGGGCGGCCAACGCGCAAACCCGAGGCGCTCCTGCGGCTGTGCTCATCGAGCTCGATGACTGTCGAGCGCTGCGTGACCGCCATGGCCAGCGTCTAATTCGGCCGCTTGACCCCGTCGCCAGAGCCTTCATCGGTCGCAGGAGCGCGATGATTGCGCGCCGAGCACCGGTCCCATCACGAGCGGCGTGAAGAGCATGGGGATCTGATAGAGCGCCACATACAAGCCGAAAGTGGGGTCCGGCGGCAGGGCCGCGTAGTAGAGCGCAACGGTCCGATTGCCCCAAGCGAGACCGGCCGCGCCGGCTTTCGCCCTCCCGGCTATCCTGCGTGCGCCGAGCGCAATCGCGGCCTGGAGCCCGAAATTCACCGCTACCGCGAGGCCAAGGATGCCCAGGGCGCGACCGGGATCGGCCAAGACCTGCGCCCAAACCCCGTCGAACAACGGAATGACGAAGACCAGCATGGTCAGTGCCCCGATCCCATCGAAAGCTTTGGCCTGACGCGCGATCAGCGCCTCGCCGAGATATCGCCGTGCACCGATCCCCAACGCCGCGCCGGCGCCGATCATCGCAGCCACCCGTTCCGCGAGGGCGACAGGCTCAATCGGCACGGCAGCCCCAAGCAGCGTGCTCGCAACAACCGGACCGAGAAACGGTGCCGCCAGACTTGCCGCGACCGTGAGCTGAAGCGCAAGTCCCGCCTCAAGGCCGAGCAAAAGGCACAACCCGGCGGCGGAGGTGATCGGCGGCGCGACGCCTGTATAGACCACCGCGGCGAGCACCGCCTCCGACGCCCCGGCCGCGCATGCCACGGTCCAGAGCAGCACCGGCGTCGCCACCAGCAGCGCGAGCGTTAGCGCGGCCAAACGCAGCAGCCGCGGCGGTGCGGCGGCCGACCGGACCACTGCGAACACATCGAGCCGCGCCGCCGCCACCGCGAAGATCAGCACCACGAAGGCCGGCAAGAGTGGCCTCAGAGCCGAGGAGAGCCCAGGCAGCACAAGTGCGAGCAGCACGCCCATCGCCAACACCCAGCGTGCACGGTTGCCGATCCAGCTGAGCCCAGCGAGCGCGACAGCTGCACTGCTCATTGGGCTATGCACAGCCTTGATGCGGCAGCCGCGGCAACGCCGGCGCCGTGTTTGGCCCTGCACATCGGTGCATCCTTTCCCTCCGCTGCTGCGCGAGCCTACCGCCCGCCACGGCTCACGGCACCCCAAATCCGCGCTGGCGGCGCGAAAACGGATGCAAACCGCTTGCCCTTGCGACATCATTCCAACCGCAAGCGGCGCCGGCTTGCGAGCGGTTCACAGGGAGGGACGGACATGAATCAGCGCGACGAATTGATCGAGATATACGCCGAGGACCTCAAGACCAAATGCGGACAAGAGCCGGATATGGAGTTCTTGCGCAAGGTAACGGTGGCACTAGGGCCATCGATCTACAATGCCGATAGCTCTGTGGTGTCCAGCAGCGACCCATCCGAAGTCGCAACCGTCAAAAACAACTTTCTGATCGGCAAATTGGGCTTGGCGGACGGCCCGGATCTCGACGCAGGGCTGGACGCGGTTTTCGAAACCTATGGCCGGTCCAACCGCCACAAGTACCGGGCAGTCGTTTATTATCTTTTGGCAAAGCACTTTGGCAAAGAGGCGATCTACGGCTGAGACCGGCAACGCCGAGGGCTTGAGCAGGCTCGGCAAGCGGATTGCTTTGGCTTTCGTAAAGGCGCCAAAGTCAAATCACCATGGAATGCCGCGCTGCGCCGCGGGCGAGGTAGGTATCGAACTCGGCCGCGAGAAGCCGCGTATGGGTCCGCCAGAGCGGCGCGATGGTAAAGCCACCGCGCCAGGCAAGCAGCGCGCCGTCGGGAGCGTTGTTGACGAGCGCCGACGCCCGATCCGCCACAGCTTTGGCGAAGTCGCCGAAGCTTCGCGTGAGGCCGTCGAGATCGAGCGCGCCGGCGCAGAGGATTTGGTTGATCGCGGCGCGGCGCACCCGGTCTTCGAGGCTGAGCGCATGCCCGCGCCGGGTTGTCAGCCGCCCGGCCAGTACATCCGACAGATAGCGCGCTGTCGTCGCCTCGTTCTGCACATAACCCTGAGGCAGCGCACCCACCGCCGATGCGCCAAGGCCGATGAGGACGGAACCGTCGGCAATCTGGTAGCCTTCGAAACAGCGTTCGATCCGGCCATCGCGCTGGGCAACAGCAAGTGGATCCTCCGGCCGCACGAAATGGTCGAGGCCCAGCTGCACATAGCCGGCGCCGATCAAAAGACCGCGGGCATGATCCGCCTGGGCCCGACGCATCGCCAAGCCTGGCAGGCGACGGGCGTCGATCATGGTTTGCCGCTTGGCCATCCAGGGCACATGCGCGTAGCCGTAGAGCGCGACCCGTTCGGGGGCCAAGGCGACGACCGCCTCCACCGACCGGGTCAGCCGATCGATCGTCTGGTCGGGCAGCCCATAGAGCAGATCGAGGGTGACCCGCGAAACCCCGTTCGCTCGGAGGCGTTCGACTGCACGGCATGTGGTGGCATGATCTTGGCCACGGCCGATCACCGCCTGCACGGCCGGATCGATGTCCTGCACGCCGAGCGACACCTCGCCAAGACCGGCGGCGGCAAAGGCGGCACAGCGCTCCTCGTTCATGTCGCGCGGATCGATCTCGGCATGCAACACCGCGTCGGCCGCGCCAGGGAAGGCGGCGGCGAGCGCATTCATCAGGCGTTCGAGGTCCGCGGGCTCTAGAACGGTTGGCGAGCCACCGCCGAGGCTGATCCGCGTAACCGGCAGCGGCGCGGTAAGCAACGCGCCGACCCGCCCCGCTTCCGTCACCAAGCCGTCGACATAGCGACGCAGGATCGCGGCCCGTCCCAACGCCTGGGTGCGGCACGCGCAGAACCAGCAGATTTGCCGACAGAAGGGGATGTGCAGGTAAAGGTTGAGCGCACGGTCCGGCCTGATCTCGGAGAGCCACCGGGCGTAGCTGTCGGCCCCGACGGCCTCGGAGAAATAGGGCTGGGTGGGATAGCTCGTGTAGCGCGGCACGGCACGCTCGAGAGCAGGAATGGCGAAGAGGCTCTGGGGTGCGTGCTGGGTCATGGCTCCGGTTTGCCGGTGCGACGCCGAACACGCATTGACCCAAGTCAACCAGTCGATCATCTTCAAACTGTCAGGGAGGCGGAGCGCAATAGATGACAAAGCCAGCGCACACGAGCCACGTTCACTGCGTCGATTGCCCGATCAGGCATCGCGCCGTGTGCTCTTATGTCGAGCCGACCGGGCTCGAAAAACTTAATGGAATCAAATACTACCGCAGCTTCAACGCCGGCGCCGAAATTGTGGCGGCAGGCGAGGAGAGTGCGGCGATCGGGTCCGTGGTTGAGGGCGTGGTGAGCCTCTCCAAAACGATGGCGGATGGTCGGCGCCAGATGGTCGGCCTGATGTTCCCCTCCGATTTCATCGGCCGGCCCCACATCCCGGTGGCTCCGTTTGACGCGGTCGCTGTAACCGCGGTGACGCTCTGCCTGTTTCCCCGCGGACGTTTCGAGCGGCTGCTGATTGAGACCCCTGCCCTTGAGCGCCGGCTGCTCGAGATTGCGCTCGACGAGCTCGACGCCGCCGGCGACTGGATGCTGTTGTTGGGGCGCAAGACGGCGCAGGAGAAGATCGCGACGTTCCTGACCATTCTCGCGCGCCGCGCTCAGGCTGCCCATCCGGGGGAGGGGCCCGGTATGAGGATCCTGCTCCCCATCACCCGGGAAGCTATCGGTGACTATCTTGGACTGACAATCGAGACCGTGAGCCGCCAGCTTACCGGTTTGAAAAAATCCGGGGTGATCGTGCTGGAAGACGCGCGCCACATCTTCATCCCCGATCTCGTCGCGCTTCTGGATGCGGCAGGCGAGGACAGCGATGGGGGCCTCATCGCCTGAGGCATCCCTGTCGCATCCCTCGGGCCGCTGCGATCACTGCTGCCCGGGCTCAACGTAACGCAGCCGGCAATCCCGTTTCGAAGTCGTAGCCCCAGAAGGCGATGTCCTCAGCAAAGGCCCGCGCGGCCATCTCGGTTGTCTCGGGATCGAAGTAGGTGCGGTAATTCCGGTCGCGCTCCGTGGCGTTGTTTCGGCGCATCTGCGGAAACGGGGCACCGATGGTCTGGAATACCTCTCGCAACCCAGCTTCCAGCGCCTCAAAGTAGACGACGTGGTCAACCTCGATCTTTCCCGATGGCCCCACGAGCAGCGCCGATTGCGGCCGGGTGATATGACGATACTCGTGGCCCCGCTTGTAGAAGCGCCGACCGTAAAGCACCTCTAGCGCATAGTGCTGCAGATAAGCGCGTTTCGCGTCGCGACTGATCGCCGGGTCGCGGATGTTGTCGAGCAGGTTCTCCTGCGGCAAATGCGCAAGCACGTCGCGCAAGCTCCGACCCTTGGTCGATCTCAAATAGCGCCAAGACGAAATGCACCGATCCCAGGGATTGCGCGCCACTGCGAACTTAAAATAACCCGCATATTTCTCACGCAGATTTTCCCAATCCGAGTCGAGAACACCATCGTTTAGAACGGTGTTGAACCCAAAATCCGGATCAATCTGGCGAAACATCGCGCCAATACTTAAACCCGCATTCTTTCGGATATGGACGAATACGCATTTGAATTTGTGCGAGATCATGGGGCCTCTGCGATTTGGGCGACGGATGCCGAACAGTCTCGAAGCCGCGGCACGAGCGCGCAGTCCGATTTGGTTTACCGATCCAGCCAACCGCGAGCAAGGCATCTGGCCCGCGTCACACCGTGTCACGGCAGCGTCAGCGCTTATCAGTTCGTGCCGGGCCCGCCCTCAAGCAAGGAAAGTCACCGCCCCAAGAAACATGGAGACCGCAAATGCCCCCGCGCCCGTTGCGCCGCCCCACCCGCCGAAGCGCCCTGGCCGCAGCCCTCGGCGGCGCCGTCGCACTCACGCTGCCCGCCCCGCGCGCCGCTGCGGTCGATAACCGTAAGCCCGCGGCAATCGATGCGGCATTGCGCGACCTTATCTACGGAAACCGCGCAACGCGGCAATCGGCGTTGCGGCACCTGGCCCTAAACCCGCGCACCGATTTGGCACCCTCGTTGATCTTCGCGCTTCGCTTCGCTCGCGGTGACCGGCTGCCCATCGTGGAACTTCTCACCCAAGCGACGGGCGAGGCGGGCCCGGACGATTGGTTCGGTTGGATGCTCTGGCAAGAGGCTCACCCGGAGATCTCAGCCCGCCCGGCTTTGATCGACCTCAAGCGGGAGATCTATTTGGCAGTCGATCCAGACTTTGCCGTCTTTCTGCGGCCTGAGTATTTGGTGCCGGAGAAGATGAGGATCCGCTTTGAGGAGGTCGCTTGGGGGGGCGTCCCTAAAGACGGCATCCCAGCGCTCGACGCCCCCAAAATGGTCAACGCCGAGGCCGCTCATTACCTGCGGGACGACGACCTGGTCTTCGGTGTGGAGGTCGGTGGAGATGCCCGCGCCTATCCGCTCCGCATCATGGGTTGGCACGAAATGCTGAACGATGTGGTGGGAGGCGTGCCACTCTCGCTCGCCTATTGCACCCTTTGCGGGGCCGGCATCCTCTTCGAAACCCAGCTTCCCGATCGACCGGCGCCCTTTATCTTCGGCTCGTCGGGGTTCCTCTACCGCTCGAACAAGTTAATGTTCGATCGTCAGACCCACTCGCTGTGGAACCAATTCACGGGCGAACCGGTGATCGGTCCCCTGGCTGAAAGCGGCATAGGTTTGGCGCAGCGCCCGGTCGCGATCGCGCAATGGTCGGACTGGCGCGCCGCCAACCCGACCACGACGGTGCTCTCTCTCGATACGGGCCATCTGCGCGATTATGGCTCGGGCGTCGTCTATCGCGCCTATTTCGACAGCCCCGAGTTGATGTTCCCGGCGCGCGGCGGCGCTGCCGGCGGTCTTGCGCAGAAGGACTACGTGTTCGGCATAAGACGCCGCGCCGCTGCCAGAGCCTGGCCGCTCAGCGCATTCGCGGGCGGAGCCGTGATCAATGACAAGGTGGGCGATCTCGACGTGGTGCTGGTCGGGGATGCGGCGGGTCGGACGGTGCGGGCCTATGAGCGCGACGGTCGACGTTTTGGGCGTGGCCCTCAGGGCAGCCTGATCTCGGACGGGACCTGGCGGATCACTGAGGCGGCTTTGATCGGACCCAACGGCGCAGGCTTGCCGAGAGTGGCAGGGCATGTCGCATATTGGTTCGCATGGGATGGCTATCTCGGCCCAAGGTCCAGCCTCTATCGCAGCCCGCTTTAAGCTTGGCGAACCCGGCCGCGGGGGGGGGGGCGCGCCCCCCCCCCCCCCGGCGGCCCCCCCCCCCCCCCCCCCCCCCCCCCCCCC
>JBHJGY010000100.1:0-19295 GCA_050331335.1 Pikeienuella sp. | reverse complement strand
AGCCCGGGGAGATGCGCGCCTTCGCAGCGCTTCCAACCGGCGTTCGGAGGGGCGAGAACCTAGCCGCGTCAATCGCCGGGACTGTGCGACGGTTTCGAAATGCTGGATATCTTCACAACGGGCGCGCCAGAGCGCGGGGCGATCCGGCTCACCCGCCCGACAAATCCATGTTAAGTTCACTCTCAAAAATGACGTCGTATGGATGGCGCAGCATGGATCACGCGCGGGGGACGCCATGACGGTCGAGGTCCAAGTCACGCTGACCAATCGAAACCATCTGGTGACGTTCGATTACATATTCCGAAGCGTCACCGAGCCACGCGAACTCCCCGTGCAGTTGTTTGCGCCGGATGAGCCGGGGAGCTATCCCCTCGTGGTCTACAACCATGGGCAATGGGGCCAGATCTCGGCCACGGGTGGGGCACATCCGCGCGCGATCGCGGAGGCAGGCTTTGGCGTCGCCGCGCCCACTCATCTCGATTCGACCGACAACCCATTTGCGATTACTCGACAGTTTCCCTTCGAACCCGAGACCACCCTGCACCTGGTCGCCGACATCCACGGCATCGTCGCGCAGGCGGAAATCTTGGCCGGCGCCCTCCCCGGCTACGATATCGACGCAAGCCGCCCCGTGATCGCGGGCCACAGCCACGGCGCGCGGACCGCCCTGCTCGTTGCCGGCGCCGAGCCAAGCTTGCCTGAGTTCAGCCTCGCCCCGGGCAATCCCTTCGGCCTGGGGAGCATCGCTCTGCCCGACATGGCGGGCATCTTTGCTCAGAGCGCAGAAGCCCGGGATGGCCTGGCGGTCGCGGCAGGCACCGACGCCTGGGTCCTTGGCTGAGCCCGCGCGCGCAGGTCAGCCGCCGCGCCGCGCCCGCCGATAGGCCGCGGGCGACTGCCCGGTCCAGCGCTTGAAAGCTCGACGAAACGCGCGGTCATCGGAGAAGCCGGTCATCGTCGCGGCCTGCGAGATCGAGACCGTCGCATCGGCCAACAGCGTTACGGCGGCTGATCTGCGCGCGTCGTCGATCAGCCCCTGCAGGGTCGATCCCTGCGCCGCAGCGAGCCGACTGGCACTGCGACGGCTCATCTGGAGCCGCATCGCAACGGACGCCGCCCGATAATCCCCCGCGGCCGCCGCCGCTGCGATGGCCTCCCGCAGCCGGATAAGATCGTGCGGCGCCTTGGCCGTGACCAGCCGCTTGAGCTCGAGCTCGAAATGCCGCTCGACAAACTCGAACAGCATGCCGTTGGCGGTCCTCACCGGCTGGTCCATGGCGCTTAGGGGATAAACCAGGGTGGTCCCGGGCGGACCGTCGAAGCTCACCGGACAGCGGAAAAACTCACGATAAGCCCTGAGCGGCCCATGGGGTCCATGGCCGAATGCCACCCGGAGCGGGGATCTGCCGGGACAGAGGATCTCCCGCACCAGCCGCGTGGCCAGCCCGACGCCCACATGCGAGAAATAGCCTGCATCGATCATGTCATTTGGATGGCGGGAGATGAGCCGTGCCTCGGCGCCGCAGTCTTCCAGTGAAATCTCAAGACGATCGGCTAAAAAACTACGATTACGAATAATAAAGCTGAGTGCTGCCCGTAAGGTGGCGGCAAACTGAACTCCATGTGCCATCCCTGCGAGCGCCGAAAAGGGCGCGCCCCGCGCCGCTTCGATCGCCAAGGCGTCCGACGGCCCTGCCGCACTCGCCAACCGGGTCCAGAGCCGGTGAGCGATCTCATCGGACGGGCGCGCCGCGGGATCACCGAGTGCCGCGGCATCGAGCCCGGTCTCTGCCTCGATTTCGCCGAGGGTCAAACCGCGAGACAACGCGAAGGCCACGGTGGTCGCAGTGATGCTGACATGGTGCCGACCGGCCGGGGGATTGGCAGGCTCGGTCCGGTTTTCTGCCATGAGAGTCCTGGCCCAGCAATCTGTCGGTGAGTAATGGTACGGTCGAAGACTAACGCAACACAAGCGCGCGGGCGCACGCGACGACGAGGGGCCATGACCAGACCGCAGACGATTGCCGGGCTCGCGTTGTTGGCGCTGAGCCTCACCGGTTGCTTCCCCGAGGAAGACGCGCCCGCCAAACCGCCGCCGGTCCGCGGCTTGGTGACCGTGGTCGTTGAGGCCGTCGAGCAGAGTACGGTGCGCCGCTATCCGGGCGTGCTCGAGCCAGGCGAGGTCAATCTGCTCTCTTTCGAGGTCGGGGGGCGGCTTGGACGGCTAACGCTGGATGTTGGCCAACGGGTCCGAGAGGGCCAACTCCTGGCGGAGCTCGATGCCGAGCAATTCGAGACACGCATCGAGAACCGAGAAGCATCCGTTGCAGAGGCCGAAGCGAGCCTTGCCCAGGCCGAGGACGATCTGGCCCGCTCGCAGCAGCTGCTCGAACGCGGGGTCGGTACCGTCGTCAGCCGCGACGAGAACCGCACCGCGGCGCTGCAGGCCCGCGCCCGGCTGACCCAGGCTGAAAAGGACCTCGCTTCAGCCCGGGAGGATCTCGCCGACAGCAAGCTCTACACGCCTTTCGACGGGATCATCGACACGGTGGAGGCCGACAGCTTTGCCACCGTCTCGGCGGGCCAGACCATCGTGACGCTCTACGAACAGACGGACTACGAGGTATCGTTCTCCGTCAGTTTCGACGTGATTGAGCAGCTTGTCGTGGGCACCCCGGCCACCGTTCGGTTGGCCGACGATCCAGACACCGTGTTGGCGGCGGTGGTCAGCGAGTTGGGCGAGCGCGCGGGAACCGTCTCGTCCTTTCCGGTCGTTGTCCAGCTCGAAGACGTGGTGCCTCAGCTGAAGGCCGGGATGGCGGTCGAGGTCGCCTTCGAATTCGACCTCCCCGCCGCGACCGGCCATCTGATCCCAATTACCGCGGCCATCGCCGATGTCGCGCTGCCCGAAGACGCAGGGCCGAATTCGATCATCGAGCTCGAGGTCTATGTCTTCGACGCAAAGACCAGCACCGTGCGCCGCCGTCGGATCACCATGGCCGGCATCCGGGGAAATCAGTTCCTGGTGATCGATGGATTGACCCCTGGCGAGCGCGTGGCGACGAAGGGCGTGGCGTTCTTGCGCGACGGGATGGCGGTCAAGCTTCTGTCCGATCCGGAGAAGCGCTGATATGGGCCTCTTGACCCGCTTCGGCCTGGAGAAAACCCGCTTCACGGTCCTGATGATGGTCGGGATCCTCGCCATGGGGCTTGCCGCCTATCTGGACATCCCCAAACGGGAGAACCCGGAGATCACGATCCGCACAGCGCTCGTCGCAGCGACGTTTACCGGCATGTCGCCGATCCGGGTGGAGGATCTGATCGCCGTCCCGATGGAGCGCAAAATCCGGGAGATCGGTGAGGTCGAGAATATCGAAACGATCATCACCTCCGGCCAGGCCCTGATCAAAGTCCATCTCTACGATCGCGTCGCAGGCGATGACATCGCAAACGCATGGGAGGACCTGCGCAACAAGATGGCGGATGTCCGCGCCGAGCTGCCGGAAGGCACATCCGCACCGCTGGTCAACACCGACTACGGCGATGTCGCCATCGCCACCGTCGCAATCACCGGCGACGGTTTTTCGTTGGCCGAGGTCGCGGATGTGGCCGACGATTTGCGCCGGGCGCTCTTTAGGGTCGAGGGCATCACCAAGGTCACCTTTTATGGCGTTCAGGCCGAGCGCGTTTGGCTCGAGGTCGATATCCGCAAGCTCGCAGCGGTCGGCGTCCAACTCCAACAGCTGCTCGACGACCTTCAGGCACAGAACGTCATTCTCCCCGCCGGCGAGATCGATGCGGGGGGCACAAATATCGTGCTGGAGGCAAACGGAGATCTTCAGTCGATCGACGAAATCCGCGGCGTGCTCACCAAGGTCGAGGGGCTTGCGGGATATGTTCGGCTGTCGGATTTGATCGAGGTGCGCCGCGGATATGTCGATCCGAAGGAAACCCCGGTTTTCTTCGATGGTCAGCCGGCCATCGTTGCCGCCATCGAGATGTCGCCCGAAACCGATATCCAGGATCTCGGCGGGCGCCTGGACCGAGCGCTCACCGACTTCGAAAACAGCCAGCCGATCGGCATCGCGCTGAATATCTCGACCTTCCAAGAGACGCAGGTGACAAATTCGGTCAGCGGTGCGCTAGAGAACGTCGGGCAGACCTTTCTCATTGTCTTTATCGTGATGTTCGTCTTCTTGGGCTTGCGGCCGGCGCTGGTAATCGCTTGTATCGTGCCGTTCACGATATGCTTCGCTTTGGCGGCGATGGGGCTTATCGGGGTCGATGTCGAACAGGTCTCGATCGCCGCAGTGATCATTTCGCTGGGGCTGTTGGTCGATAACGGTCTCGTCGTCGTCGAAGATATCGGCAAGCGGATCGATGCGGGACAGGCCCCGCGGGAGGCTGCCCTCTCCGCCGGCTCGCAGTTCCTCGTGCCGCTTGGCGTCGCCTCGATCACCACGATCTCCGCCTTCATCCCGATGCTGCTGATCGACGGGGTGGAGGGCGAGTTCTCCTTCTCCTTGGGCGCTGTGGTGGCCTCGATGCTGCTCGGCTCCTGGCTCACCGCGCTGTATGTCTTGCCCTTCCTGAGCGCTCAGTTGCTGCGCCCCAGTAGGGAAGCCGGCGGCCGAGGCCGACTGGTTCGCGCTTATGGCTGGCTGGTCCGACGCCTGTTGCCGTTCGGCTTGCCGCTCACGGCGCTGGCCTTCGGCGCCGTGGCCATCAGCGCCGGCCAGTTCTCCTTGCTCAAATCGGAGATGTTCCCCTTCAGCGAGCGCGCGGACCTCCTGGTGTATATGGACCTGCCCAAGGACGCCGCGATCTCCGAGACCGAGCGGATGGCGCTGCGCGTTCAGGACTGGCTCTCCGACCCGGAGCAAAACCCCGAGGTGCTCAACAGCACAGTCTATATCGGAGATGGCGGCCCGCGCTTTAACCTCGGCCTCGACCCGGCCGATCCCGACCCCGCCAGCGCATTCTTCCAGATCAACATGACCTCGCTTGCCGCGGTGGAAGAAATCGTGCCGCGTGCCCGGCGGGTCTTTATCGAGCGCTTTCCAGAGGCGCGGTTCAGGGTCACGCGCTTGCCACAGGGGGGCGCTGAGTCCGGCGTCGTCGATGTGGAGATCTCTGGCCCGGACGCGGAGATCCTTATGGCAGCGGCTCGCCGTGTGGAGGCCGCCTTCGCCGCGCTGCCGGATGTCGTCAAGAACGAGAGCGACTGGGGGACCAAGGTCCTCAAAGTCGTCGTGGATATCGCACAGGACAAAGCCCGCGAGTTCGAAATCACGTCCCGCGATATTTCCGAGGTCATGGACGCCTATTTCTCCGGCACCCAGTACTCCACCTTTCGTGAGGGCGACGACCAGATCCCCATCGTGCTCAGGGCCGCAGAGCGGTCGCGTGACAGCGTCGAGGATCTCGCCAATCTCTCGATCGCGGCCCGGGGCCAGCTCATCGCCGTCGACCAGGTCGCAAGCTTCCGCCCCGCCTTGGAGTTCTCAGAGCTGCGCCGCGAGAACCAGGTCCGTCGGATCGTCATCTCAGGCAAGAGCGACACCCTCTCGCCTCAAGAAACGCTTTCGCGGCTCGAGCCAACCCTCGAAACCCTCGATCTCGGCCCGGACTACCGGATCTTCATCGGGGGCGAGTTGGAGGACAGCGCCGATGTGAACGGCCAAATGGGCAGCAATCTGCCGATCGCGCTGGGTGTTATGCTGGCTGCGCTGGTCTTCCAGTTCAACTCGTTCCGCCGCTCGCTCGCGACCTTCCTCACGATCCCGCTCATCGTTATCGGCGCGCCCTACACGATGATCGCGATGGGCCAGCCGATGTCGTTCTTCGCCTTGCTGGGACTGATGTCGCTGATGGGCATCATCATCAACAATGCCATCGTGCTGATAAACCAAATCGATATCGAACGGGGGCACGCCGATCTGGCCGACGCCATCGTTGCCGCAGCACAGGCCCGGGCGACCCCGATTATGCTCACTTCCTTGACCACGATCTTCGGGCTCCTGCCCATGGCCGTCGGCGGCGGCGCACTGTTCGAGCCAATGGCAACGATCATGATCGGCGGGCTCGCCGTGGCCTCGCCGCTCACGCTTCTCGTGGTGCCGCCAATGGTCTATTTCCTGCTGCGTCGGCGCCAGGCGAGGGCTGAGCGGCAGGCCACCGCATGAACGACAGCCACCCGCACCGCTTCATCGCCGGCGCCTCGCGCGGGGCCCCTATCGCCGGCCGCCACGCGCCCAACCGAAACCACCAGATTGCCTCCCCCGCGAGTTTGTGCAGTCCCGGCGGTCGCGATCCGGAACGCAGCTTGCGGCGCGGGCCGTCCGCCGCTCTCGGCTCGACTAGGTCGGCGCTCGGAACGGCCGGGACAGGGTCGAGGTCGGCGCCTTTGCGCCCGACGTGCCGGCGCTTCACGCACAGCATGACACCGCCCGAACTTTGCCCTAGGCTGATGGGATGTTGCTCTGTCCCAAAACGCCCGGAAATCGGGTATCGTCCCTGCGTCACCCGATCGGCGCGCCACGCCGGGCACCGTCGCGCGCGCGGTTCACGAGGTGCAAGGCTTTGTTGCCGCTAGCTTTCTCTGACGCCGGCGCATGACCGCGTCAAAGAGCCTTCTCGCTGCGTCGCTGCTGCTCACTGGCGTGCTTGCGATTTGGGGTGCAACCGCTCCACAGACGCTCGTGCCCCTCGCCAGCGAGATCGTCGATCAGTTTTTCCGAAGCCGCGGTTGGTTTTTGATGCTCTTGGTCTCCGGCATGCTGTTGCTGTCGATCTGGCTCGCCGTCTCGCCCTATGGCGCTGTGCGGCTGGGGCGCGACGAGGACCGGCCGGAGTTTTCCACTGCCAGTTGGATCGCCATGCTGTTCTCCGCGGGGATGGGCGTGGGCCTGCTGTTCTGGGCCGTTGCGGAGCCGCTAACCCACTTCCGTTTCGTCTCTGAGCATGTTTCGGCGCCAGAGGCGGCGGAGATCGCCCTCAAAGCCACGCTCTTCCACTGGGGTTTCCACGCCTGGGCGATCTATGGGACCGTCGCAATGGTCATCGCCTATTTCAGTTTTCGGCGCGGCACGCCGATGCTGGTCAGCGCGCCGGTGCTCTATCTCTTTCCGGGCGAACGCTGGGCGCGGATCGTCGGCTGGTCGAGCGATTTCCTCTCGATTGTCGCGATTGCCATCGGGGTCGGCGGGTCGATCGCGATGGGGGTCTTCCAAGTCGGTGACGGGATCGCCCTGATGATCGGGGCCGACGCCGCGGCCCCTTGGCTGATCGGCGCGGTGCTTGTGGCGATGGTTGCGGCCTATGTTCCGGCACTTCTGGTGGATCTCGGCGACGGCATGTCCCGTCTGTCGACCCTCGCGATGGCGATTGCGATCGTGCTCGTGTGCTACACTGTAGTGCTCGGGCCGACGAACTACCTCCTCAATGCGGTCGTTCAGAGTTTCGGCGCCTATGTGGTGGAAGTGGTCCCGCACGGGTTCCAGACCTTCACCTTCTTCGACGGCGAGGTCCAGAGCTGGTTCAGCGACTGGACACTGACCTATATGGTTTGGTGGATCGCCTGGGGGCCATTCGTCGGGGTGTTCGTGGCGCGAATTTCCCGGGGGCGCACGATCCGCGAATTCGTGCTCGGCGTTCTGGTGGGGCCCACCTTGTTCTCGATCCTGTGGTTCGGGGCCTTCGGCGGCATTGGCCTTTACGAGACACTTAACGGGCCCGGGGACCTTGCCGCGCTGACGCAAACCCGGGTCGAGCAAGTGACTTTTGCTCTGCTCGACCGCCTGCCGCTCGGCACAATCACCACGCTCGCAACGCTTGTCGCGGCGTTCCTGTTCATCGTGACCAGCGTCGTCAGCGCCGCCTTCGTCCTCGCCACCTTTTCTACCGGGGGCGATCCGAACCCCAATCCCAAGCTCAGGCTGCTCTGGGGCGGCCTGCTGGGCCTGCTGGGGCTCGCCATGATCGCCTCGGGCAGCATCGACGCGGTTAAGAAGCTGATCGCGCTGGGCGCCTTGCCCTTCGTCTTCGTCTCAGCGCTGCTGATCGTGTGTTTCCTGCGCGCGCTCGGCGAGGAGGAGGTCGGCCATGTTGCTCGGTGACCCGATCGACACCCTACTCAATTTGTCGACGTTTGCCTTTATCGGCGCGATGATCTGGCTGCTCAGGCGGCCTCTGCCGGCCCGCCCCCCAGGAAGGGCCGCCGCCGCACCAGGCGGCAGCGGGCGGGACGGGCAGCGGGACGAAGCGCAGTAGGGCGCCGGTGCGGCGCTGCGCTGCGGGCCTGGCGGTTGCTTGTCTTCCGCTTCCCGTTTGGACCTTCTGTCCTGAGCTCAGTCCTGGGGCAGCCGGAGATCCTGGACAAACGCAATGCAGTCTTCCGACACCGCGTCTTTTTGTGCGGCCAGGCAGCTAAAAATCTCGCCTTGGCCGAACGTGGCCCCGGCGCAAAGCGAACGGATGTCCTCGGCGCAGTTCTGTTTTAAGGAACGCAGGCGCTCGAACATCATGTCGATGAGATCTGCGGCATCGCCGATGGCCACGTCGCAGGCATCAGAGACCTTGTCTTCATAGGCATAGAGGCAGGCCATGAGGCGGCCATGGCCTGGCTCCACCTCGGCACAGCGCGTGGCGATGTCGTCGGCGCAGGCGTCGAGGATGTCGGCGGCCTCGGCGACAGGCGCGGCCAGGAGTGCGGCCGCGACGGCGGCGGCGAGGGGAGTGCGGATCATGGGTGGACCTCTTTTGAAAGCGGGTTGGTCTGGCTTGGCTGGGGCGGGCGCGCGCAGCATGCGGCGCCACCGAAGCTGGGTTTGATCGGGCGGATGCGGCCTTAACAATCTCTATCCTAACCCATCCGGAAACAACTTACACGATTCGCCCCGCCACGCGCGCGCCCGGGCCTGCAATCTTCTCAGTCTCTCGCGCGCGGATTGGCTAAGCGCCCTTCCGCAGCGCTCCTAGGTGGTCTTCACGTCTGCGCTGAGGCGCGTTGCCTTGCCCCCCGAGCAATCTTTCAGGGCTGGGGCGCCATGCGGGGGTCGACCGGCTGTCATGGCTGGGCAAAGCGCTCTCCCATCACGGGGACATCACGGGCCAATTTCCGCGAACGGTCGGGCGCGCGGCGTGCGGGCACGCCACCACAGCTAAGCGGGGGGCCAGCGGCGCGCTGGCACCGGCGCCGAGAGAGCCAAAGCCAAGTCAGGCAGCGACGGGCAGCCCAGATTCGGCAGGCTCTGCGCCCGGCCTGTGCTCGCCCGCGCCGAGCTCGTTGATGCGCTCGGTGATCCATCGCAAAGCGTCGGCAGTTGCCACCAACTCGTCGACCTTCGCCTGCGTGTCGTTGGCGGTATCCAGGGTGTCCGAGGTCACCGTATCCAACTCGCCGATCACCGCATCGATGCGCCGCGTGATTGCCGATTGCCCATCCATCTCCCCGGCGATCTCCCCCACGCGCTCAACGGTTTTGGCGATCTCGGGCGACAAGGCATCGAGCATGTCCCCGACTTCGCCGGCTGCCGTGACCGTTTGCGCGGACAAAGCGGAGATTTCGTCAGCGGTCTCGCGGCTCCGTTCGGCGAGTTTGCGCACCTCCGAAGCAACAACCGCGAAGCCGCGACCATGGGACCCGGCGCGGGCCGCCTCAATCGAGGCATTAAGGGCGAGCAAATCGGTCTGCCGCGCGATGTCCTGTACCACGAGGATCTTCGCGGCGATGTCCCGCATCGCGGACACGGCGGCGGCAACCGCATCCCCGGAAGAACTGGCTCGCACCGCGAGCTGCCCGGCGATGCACTTGGTCTCGGCAACGTTATCGGTGGTTCGGGCGATGCTGCCGGTGATTTCGTTAAGCGCCTCGCGCACCGAACGTGCCGTCTCCTCCTGCGCCTCTGCGGCGCCGTTGATCCGCTCCGAGATCGCCTTGAGATCGGTTGCATGTTGTGCCGCCGAGACGGCGTTGCCGCGAACCTCGATCAAGAGTTGCTGAGCGCTGTCGCGGAGGCTGTCTGTCATGCTCTCCCGGAATCGGCCCAGCGCGTCGAGCAACTGGTCGATCTCGGCCAGATCGTCCGCGCGCCGTTCGAGATATACACCCGTGTCTCCCGCCGCGAGCGCGGCGAGCGCGGTGGTCGTTTGTTCCAAGCGGCGGGCCATGCGCCGGCGCATCGAGGCCGCAACCCAGAAGATGAGCCCGATCAGGCAAAGCCCTAAAAAGACGTGTATCCCCAAATTGCGCAGTGCGGCGGCCCGGCGCTCCTTCCAGTATGCGACAAGCGCCCGACCGGCGACTTCCGAGACCCGCACAGCCGTCCCGAGCGCGGCATTCGAGAGCTCGAAGTAGCCGTCGAAATCCACCGGATAGCTTGGCGCCGCCCCGGTTGACAGCGCCGACGCCGACGCGGCTCGGATTTCCGTGTTCACGTCGAGATAGCGACCGAAATAGAGGTCGTTCGCTTCTGCCACCGCCGCTGTGAGTTCGGCCGACAGACCATCCTCCCGGAGCTCGTTGCTCAGGGCATGCCACGCTTCAGCGGCGCGTCGCGTATCAGCCGCGATCACCGGCAGATCCAACCGGTCGATCGGCGCCGCGTGCAAGACGGCCACCGCATAGTGGGTGCGCGCTCGGCCGCCGAACTCCCGCACCGCCCAGGCCAGATCCCGCACCGACTTCAATCGGCTCGCCACATCTGACAGCACTGCGTTGGCCGGCATCAGCAGGACGCCCGCGCTCTTCATCCGCACGATCCAGTCCTTGATCTCCTCCGGCAGGGCCGACACCCGATCGGGGTCACGCTGAGCCGCGGGGCGCGAGATCAAGTCATCCGCCTCGGCCCGAAGCCGAGCGATCGCGCTGCGCGCCTCCCGTGCCTCCGCCAGAAATTGCCGAGCGCTGGCGACATCCGACGCCGATGCCAGGCTCGCCATCGCCCGGTCGAACAGCGTGCCCGACATGTCCCGCTGCCCCGCGATCAACTCGCGAAACGCCGGCGGTGCTGGCACGTCCAAAGACAGCGCGACTTGGATCACGCTGCGCTCCAACGATAAGGCAATGGTTCCACGCGACCAATCCGCGTCGATCTGGGCTGCCTCGGCCATCTGCGCGACCTCGGCCGAATAGCGCCCGGCATCATAGAGGGATGAAGCGTATTTGATCATGGCGAGCGTGCCGATCGCCAAGAGCGATGCGGCCACGACCTGGGCGAAACTCCGGTGCTTCATGACGCTCTCCATAGGCATAAGATTGCATTTGCGTAGCACCAGTTGTCCTAAGGGCGGGTTACCCGTATTCGGTCACCGGACGGACTAATGCCTGAAAGAAAGGCTAGGCGACCCAGGGCTGCGTGCAGCAAAGCGGGGTAGCCGCCACGCGAAGGCTCCTGCGACAACCCTCGCCTGCAAGGCGGCGACGGGCTTGGCCATCCGACGCAGATGCGGCTTCTCGGCCCGACCACGCCCGCAACACAATCATCATGATATCGTGCAAAGATCCGATCCGCTGGGGCCGAAGCTGGCGCCCTCAGTGCCATTCGGATACAAAGAAGGCGGGGTCCGTACTCCCGGGCACGGGCCGGTCGGCAAGCAAACGACGGGACGCTGCTCGGATCTTTTGCCTGACCGGTCCACCAACAACAGGAGCGCTCGGCATGCCCTGGCTCGTCATCCTTGCGACTTTGGTTTGCTGGACTGCGACCGACGCGCTGGCCGAACGGCGCGCTCTGGTTATCGGCATCGACGCGTATCTTGAGGTGACCGACCTCGAAAAGGCGCATAACGATGCCCGCTCGGTGGCCGCGGCGCTTCGGGCGACGGGCTTCGCCGTGTCCGAGAGCTACGACCCGGATTTCCGAACCATGAGCCGCGACATCGCCCGCTTTGTCTCCAGTCTCGAACCGGGAGACGAAGCGACGTTGTTTTTCGCGGGCCACGGCATCGAGGTGAACGGCGAGAACTATCTGCTGCCGAGCGATGTTCCCAACGATGCGGATCCCGGCTTCGTCACCTCTGTCTCGGTGGCCCTGTCGGACGTACTCGACCGAATGCGCGCGACGGGCGCCCGGCTCACGCTGGCGGTGATCGATGCCTGCCGCAACAACCCGTTCGAGGGCGCGGACGGCACCCGCAGCTTCGGGCGCGCCCGGGGACTGGGCAGGATCACGGCGCCGGAGGGGACCTTCGTCATCTTCTCCGCAGGTGCTGGACAGTTCGCGCTCGACCGCCTGGGCCCCGACGATCCGCACCCCAATTCCGTGTTCACGCGCCATCTGATCCCGCTGATCGGCGAGCCCGGGCTGGAGTTGCGGGCACTGACCCGGACGCTGCGCCAAGAGGTGCGGGCCACGGCCAAAACCGTGCAGCACGACCAAACGCTCGCCTATTACGATGAACTGATCGGCGATTTCAGCTTCGTCGGCGGGCCGGCACCCGCGCAACCACGGCGGGCCGACCGCATCATTACCGACTACCAGATGGCCCGATCGGTCGGCACCCGCACGGCTTGGGAGGCGTTCATGGCGCTTTACGGCGATCTGGAGGATGATTTCTATGTCCAGCTCGCCCGGGCTGAAATTGAGAAGCTCGAGCGGCTGGGGATCGCGATGCCGACCGCCCCGCTTCTTGACCCTGTGACCCCGGGGCGCCCGCCGCCCGCGCGCCCGAGCTTCACCGACTGTCCGGACTGCCCGGAGATGGTCGTCATTCCCCGGGGCCGCTTCACCATGGGCTCGCCGCCTGGCGAACAAGGGCGGCAGGAAACCGAAGGCCCGCAGCGCCAGGTTGCCATCGCCGAATTCGCGATCGGGCGGACTGAGGTCACCTTCGACGACTGGCAGGCCTGCGTCGATGGCGGCGGGTGCCGGTCGACCCCCCGGCCCGACGACTATGGTTGGGGGCGCGGGACAAGACCGGTGATCAACGTCTCCTGGCACGACGCACAGGAATACATCACCTGGCTCAACAGCCAGGTGCCAGGCACGCCCTACCGGCTGCCCTCGGAGGCCGAGTGGGAGTATGCCGCGCGCGCCGGCACCGACACGCCCTATCCGTGGGGCCAACTGGCTGACCGTTCCCGCGCGAATTACGGCGCTGAGCTCTGCTGCGCCGGCGAGGCGCAAGGCGCAGATCGCTGGGCACAGATCGCCCCTGTTGGTAGTTTTCCGGCGAATGCCTTCGGGCTCTCGGATATGCACGGGAATGTTTGGGAGTGGGTTGGCGATTGCTGGCATAGCAGCTACGGCGGCGCTCCGACCGATGGGACGGCGCGGCAATCGACAGGGTCTGGCGATTGCGCGAGCGGCGTTTTCCGGGGCGGTTCATGGTACAGCCGGCCGACGGATTTGCGATCCGCCAACCGGTTCCGCTTCCTTCGCGACAGACAAAACAGCAGCGGCGGGTTTCGCGTGGCGCGGTCGCGGCCCTAGGCGCAGGGGAGCGCGAAAGGGCGGCGCGATTTGCGCTGCGCTGCGACCGGATCGAGCCTTTGGTCTGTTCCGAAATGGCATTTGGTGGTTTTACTAGGGTACCGCCGGGGGGAGTTCCGGGCCCGCAGGTCATCGATCAGTGGCGCGCCTGGTCCGTCCGGAGTGATTTTGGCCCAAGCGCAAGCCAGCGCGGTTTGGGGGACTTGTGATGCTGCACCGCAAGATCGCGGCGGCCGACAAGCGCGACGAGGAGGGCAAGCGGGTACGCCCTCGGGTCACCCTGCCGCTGCGCTCGGCCGTCTTGCTGTTAACGCTCGCGATCACCGCACCGGCCCTGATCCTCTACCTCAACATCACCTATAGCTGGTCGGACCGGGCTGCGCTGGACCGGGCGACGGCGCTGATGTCCCGCTTCCAAGCGCAGACGATCGAGGACATCGCCGGGGAATTCGAGGTGCTCGAGGGCCTGATTGCCACGGCGGCCGAACTCGGCAGCCAGGACCCGACCTTCTTCGCCACCGATCGGGCGCTGGGCTATCTGTTCAGCGCGCTCGCTCAGCGGGAGACGATGCTCAGCGTCTATGTCGGCTTGGAGGACGGGGCGTTTCGCCAAGCCCGACGCCTGCATGCCAGCAACGTCGCCTTCCACGGTAAGCTGCCGCCGCCCGGCGCCAACTACGCGTTTCGCTCGATCGTTGCGGCGCCCGGGCAGCCGATGCTCGACCGCTACACGTTTCTCTCGCCCGATCGGGTCGCGCTCGGGGGCGTTGCGACCGAAAGCGGCTACGACCCACGCCGGCGTGCCTGGTATGCAGAAGCAGTCGCTGCCGGCACGACGACGGTCACCGATCCCGAGGTGTTCTGGGCCTTCGGGCTCGTCGGCCTTACGGTTGCGGCCCCCTACGACGCGGAGGGCCGGCTTGCTGGCGTGGTCGCGGCCGATATTACGCTCGACAGCTTTTCGCACCACCTCGCCGCCGGGCAGCTGAGCGCAAACAGCTTAAGCTTCCTGCTGGACGGCGACGGCAGCGTCTTGGCCGCCTCGGACCTGACGACCAGCTACGGCGGCGCCAATGATACGGTGGATCTCAGACATGTGACCGACATTGAAGATCCGCTGGTCAAGATGGCTTATGCCGCAACGCCCAATTTCGCGCCCGACAGAATCTTTACCATTTCCCATGACAAGCAAGACTACGTCGTGAGCCTGAGCGGTTTCGGCGAGGCGCTGGGGAGGCCTTGGCAGCTGTTGGTGATTGCGCCGATGTCGGATTTCGCGGCAGATCTCGACCGCAAACAGGAGCGTTTCCTGATCATCGGCGTGCTCGCCTTGCTGGTTCAGTTAACCGCCGGTTACGTCTTGGCAACCGGGCTGGCGGGGCGCCTTCGCCGGCTCAAGGGCAATCTGGAGCGGCTTGCATCTGGCGAGGCGGGGATGACACCTCCGCTGCGGCCGCTGCGCTCGCGGATCACCGAAATCGTCGGGCTGTCGAAAGCGATCGACGGGATCCGCGCGATCCGCATGGCAGTCCCCGAGCCCGAGCCAACCATTGAGCGCTTGCCAGAGCAAACCCCTGCCCCGCACTCCGGCCCCGGCGGCCAAAGCAAGTTTCTTACGATGCTCAGCGCGCGGATCGACGGGGCCGCCTCGCTGAACGACCGGCTGACTGTCCGCGAGCTGTTCGACTGGATGTCAACGTTGCTCGAGTTGATCGACACCTGCATCCATCGCGAGCGCGGCAACATCCATGCGCTGACCGCCGATCATGTCGAAGGGTTCTGGGGCGCCCCTGAGCCGCTCAACGATCATGCATGGCGCGCCTGCGTGGCAGCCCTGCGCATCAAGCAGTCGTTCCGGTTGATCAACGAGATCCTGCCCGACCACGAGGCCGGCGGTTTCGAGATCAAGATCGGCATCCATTCCGACACGGTTCTTGTCGGCAACATCGGCCCGCGGGCCGATCGGCGCTGCGCGGTGATCGGCGGTTTGGATATCGCCGCACGTCTCACCGGCAGCATCGGCATTTCGGGAACGGTGATCTGCATCAGCCATGAAACCGTGCGGGAAACCGGGGATCTGATCTGTGTTCGCCCGGTCGACGAAATCGCCGGGCCGGATCGGGGGACGGGCCGGGATCAGCCGACCGTGGTCTATGAGCTTATCGGCGCCTATGGGGCCGGCGCGGATCTGGAGCCGACACCAGATGAACTCGCCTTGGCCGACCTCACCGCCAGCGCCTTCGCTGCCCTGCGCGCGGGGGACCGCGCCGCCGCCCGCGCCGGCTATGCGGCGGTTCTCGCGCGGCAGTCGAGCGATCCCGTGGCGCGCAAGCATCTCGACCGGTTGTCCGGGACCAGTGCGGCGTCGGACGGGGCCGCGAATGCCGCGGGCTGATGTGCCGAGCGCCGAGGGCGTCTTTCGCCCCAGCGCCTACACGGCCGCGCTTCTGCGGCAAATGCTCCTGAACCGGGATCGTTTTGCAGGCGCGAATGTTCTCGATATTGGCTGTGGCGGCGGCGTTCTGCTCGCGGCCGCAGGAGAGATGGGGGCGGCGCGGCTCTGCGGCATCGACATCGAGGCGGATGCGTTGCTGGAGACCGAACGGCTGCTTGCCACGCTCGCCCCATCGCCGACCCGTGCGGTTGAGCTGCATCGTGGCGACCTCTTTGCCCCCATCGGTGAGCGCCGCTTTGATGTCGTCTTGGCCAACCTGCCGCATTTTCCCATGAGCGAAGCAGCGGTGGACGGGCGGCGCCGGCGTTGGAGTTCCGGCGGGGTCGATGGGCGGGCCCATCTCGACCCGTTCGTGGCCCGTCTCGGCGATCGGCTGGCGGACGGGGGCATGGCATTTGCGACGCATAACGCGTTCCTGGGCATCGCTTCGACCAAGTCTTTGGCAGCCGCAAACGGCCTCACCCTCAGCATCGTCGACCGGGTTCTCGTTCCCGTGCTGCCGGCCAAGCTCGCGGTGATGACGCCCGCAATCCGCGCGCGGGAGCTGCGGCAGACGCTTCACCAGTTCGGCCCGCATGCCTTCGGAGAGGTGCTGGTGATCGCGCTCACCCGCCAAACGGAGGCGGCGCCCTGATGACCGCGCACTTGATCGCCGCCTTGCGCCCCGGTCTGGCTGCCATGCTGCTCGCCCTGGCAACCCTTGGCCAGGGGCAGGCTGCCGCGCCGGACCGGGCCTTGGCCGAGTTGTTGGCTCAGGCGCGCCTGGAGATGCCGGAGCGATGCGGCAAGACCGACATCGATGCGCTGCTGAAGGTGCTCTGCAGCGGGACCCTCCGGGTGGGCATCCGCGGCCACTACCCCCTCTTTGCGACCCGCATGGGGGAGACCCGGGTCGGTTACGACACCGATGTCGCCCGCGCGGTCGCCGAGCGGCTCGATCTCGAGGTGGTCTGGGTGCATGTCCGCGCGGCGACCCGGATCTCGACCTTGGCGGAGGGCGGGGCGGATCTCGTGGTCGCCACGATGGGACACAACACGCGTCGGGATGCGCAGGCGCGCTTCATCCGCCCCCATTACTACCGCTCTGAGACCATTATCGTCGGGCCGCGCGAAGTCCCGGTCGCGGGGTGGCACGACCTCACAGGCCGGGTCGTCTGCACCACCATCGGCAACTACTCAAACTCGTTCATCGTGTCGCGCAACATCCGGGTGATGCTGTTTGAATTCGGCGATGACCTGACCGCCGCCCTCGCCAATGAGAGCTGCCAGTTCGTCGCCCAGGACGATAGCTTTTTGGCCTCTTATCTGGCGGATCCGGTATTCTCACCGCGATTTGAGCGGAAATTCGGGTTCGACCCGATCCCCTGGGGCATGGCGGTCGGCCTCGACGGGACCACGCGGCTGGCAACAGCGCTCGAGCTGATGAGCCAGATCATGCATCGTGACGGGGTTTTCCTCGACCTCGCCATCCGGCACGGGATTTTTACCGATTTCTTGGAGGCGCAGCAGGGCATATGGCGCGCGCCGCCCTGCACCCAGGCCGGCGCCATCGGCGACCCCGCCTGTGTGATCCCGCCGCTGCATTCCGCCCACCCGCCGACCGCTTTCGCCGACGAGGTGGACGCGGCGCTCGGTTGGATCGAGCGTCAAATCGGCACCGCGCCGATGCTGCCGATGCTGCAGAGCGAGCCGGCCTGGCAGCTTTTTCTTACGGGCATCGTCAACTCGCTCGTTCTGGTCCTTGGGGCGCTGGCGGCCACCTTGGTCTTCGCACTCCTCATCGGGGGGATGGCGGCCGGTTCTTGGGCGCCGCTGCGCCTGCTCGCATGGCTGATCGTCACGATATTGCAATCCTCTCCGGTGCTGCTGACCCTGGTCGTCGCCAGCGCCGTCGCCCAGGCGCTGTTCGCCTATTCGACCGCGGTGGCCCTTGGCGCGGCGATCCTGGCGCTTGGCTTGATGAACGGCGGCAATGCGGGCCAGGCGATCGGCGAGGCGGCGGCAAGCCTCCGACGCGAAGGAGCACACGCAGGGCCGCTGACCTTCGCCCTCTTTCGCGCCGCCCTCGCCCGCTCGATCACTCAAATCCTGTCCTTTCTTGTCAACGCGGCGAAGGGCACGCCGATCGCGAGCTTTACCGGCGCGCCCGAACTGCTCAGTGCACTGACCGACATCACGGCCTTTGCTGCAGGCAGGGTCACGACCTACACCTTGGTGCTCGTCTTCTACGTCGTCGTCGTCGTCACGGTGGTGTGGGTCTGCAACCGGGTGCGCGCCCGGATCGCGCGCGCGCAGGGGCTGTCGTGAGCGTGCTCGCCGAGCTCCTGGCGGCAGGCTATCCGGCAGCTCTCGCCGCTGGGATGGCCGTCAATTTCGCCATCGCAGGCATCGCGCTCGCCGGCGGGCTCGTGGTTGGGCTCCCCCTTGCCGCGGCCCAGCAGGCGGGCGGCGCGATCAGGCGGGGGACGGGGCCGCTGCTCGGCCTGATGCGCGCGGCGCCGACTTTTGTCGTGATGTTCTTCCTGCTCAACACGATCCCGCGCGATTTGACCCTTATGGGCTTTAGTCTGGCTCCGTCCGGTCCCGACATCGTCGCGCTGTCGTTGGTCCCTTATGCGGCGGCCTATGCGGCGGACAACGGTGCGGACGCGTTCGACCGTTGGCGGGCAGGTTCGCCGGAGGCCGCGTTGCTCTTCGTGCCAAATCTCGTCCGGGCGTATTTCGTTCTGGTGATGTCCTCGAGCGCAGGCGCCGCCATCGGCGTCAATGAAGGTGTGGCGGCCGTGCTGCGCGCTGCGGATCGCTGGCCGTCCTTGGGCGATAAGCTCGTGGTCTTTGCGACCGGCATTCTCGCTTTCGGGGTCGTCTTTCAGCTGGGTTTCGCGGCCGTCCGGCTCGCAGTGGCCCGTATGGAGCGCCGACATCGCGCTAAAGGCGCGCCAAACGACTGACGCTTCGACGGCCAGGCAGATAAAAGGACTTACCTGCGGAGGTCACGCGCCGCGCTGTCACGGCGAAGTGTTTAGGCTTGCTATCTGCGATGGAATTAAGAGAGTGGTGCCATAACCAAAATAGGGAGCGTACGTCGATGAAACTTTCTATCTTCCGTGCACTGGCGATTGCCTGTGCAATCCCCGCAGCTTTCGCCGTCACCGCAGCCGCCGAAGATCGCAGCGACTGGCCTGCGAGTTTCTCGGTCGGGACCGCGAGCCAAGGCGGCACCTATTTCGTCTATGGCGCCGGCTGGACCAACCTGGTCTCGGAAACGCTCGGCATCCCGGGCGGGACCGAGGTGACCGGCGGTCCGGTGCAGAACGCGGCCCTGGTGCAGGCGGGCGAGCTGGACATGGCGATGGTCACGATGGGTCCGGCCTTCGACGCCATCAACGGCAAGAGCGCTCTGGCCC
>JBHJGY010000099.1:0-23197 GCA_050331335.1 Pikeienuella sp. | reverse complement strand
CGGCCTTATGGGATTTGGGGTCTGGGAACCTCGGTACGGCGGCCCGTTCGCCAAGCTGGAGTGCCCTCGACGAACCACTGGTCCGACATTGACGACCATGTGTCGCGGTTCGCGGATGCCACTCGGTCGCCGCCCCAGCGGCTACTTCTTCGGCGGCTTCGGTGGGTTTGAGGTCGGCTTTGCGCCGACGATCTTTTTGCCGTACCCAACCGGCTGCGCCGAATAGGCCCGGGAGGTCGACTGATAAGTTGGTGTCTTGTGGCCGGCGCTGTATGTCGATCCAGATTTAGATGTCACTGTGCTACTCCTGCGTCGTCGTCCCATATCTCGATACTTGCGATTTCGCTTGCCGCGATGAACACGGCCTTCGGACCTGCATCTTCCCAGAAGCCATCCTCGGTCAACGTAGACACCCGCTCAATGAAGAAGTCTGGCGCACTGGGTTACGAGCCGGCAAACGACGTCGTCCCCCAGTATCGCGCGAACACCTATCTGCTTTTCAGGGCCACCCTCACCCATAAGATTGGGGTTCCGACACAATCCAGCGCAATGCAGTTGTGACGCCATGCCGAATTCCCAATCCAAGATACTAAAGACAGTCGCGGACCCACCCAAGGCGCTCATTCAAGCCAAGGCCGATCCCAATCAAACATGGCCAGATGACCGTATATCCGAGCCATGCCATATAATCGGCTTCGTCAAATTCGCTGTCGGACACGATCTCTGGGTAAAACGGCGCGACAATGAAAAAGTAAGCCCCGGTAATCGCCACATAGGATAGGAGCCGGTCGCTGGTCGACTCGGTTCGCGGCGGGACGAACAGCGCCCGGACATAGGATGCAATAAACCCCGGCAAGACGTAAAGCGCCGCAATCGCCAGATCCGGGGCGGATTTCAGCATTGTCCGATCGCCGGGCCTTAGGCGGCCTTGTCGCGCTTCAGCCGCGCCATCTCCTCCGACACGATACGGTCGTGGTGCTCCTCGGCCGGGCGCGCCTGTGTGAGATCGATTTCCTTCGCGAACGCCCCTTCCGTTCGCAAGCCTCGGATGGCAAGACCCAGCATCTTCAAAGGGTTCGCAAAAGCGATATTGGCGGCCGTCGGCTCATAGCCGCAATGGGCCATGCAATCGGCGCATTTCTCATAATTGCCGGTGCCGTATTTCTCCCACTCCGTGGTCTCCATCAGCTCGGCATAGGTCTTCGCATAGCCCTCGCCGAGCAAATAGCAGGGCTTTTGCCAGCCGAAGACGTTGCGCGTGGGCATGCCCCAGGGGGTGCACAGCATTTCCTGATTGCCCAGCAGGAAGTCGAGGAAGAGCGGGCTGTGGCTGAGGTTCCACTTGGAGCCGCGCGCCTGGCCGATCTTGAACACCTCGCGGAAGAAGGTTTTGGTTTTCCGACGGTTCAAGAACGACTGCTGGTCCGGCGCGCGCTCGTAGGCAAAGCCTGGGGAGATCGAGATGCCGACACCGAGGGAGGTCGCGTAATCGAGATAATCGGCAAGCTCGTCGGCCGGATAGCCGTCGAAGATCGTCGCATTGACATTGACGGCGAAGCCCTTGTCCTGCGCCGCCTTGATTGCCTTCACCGCCTTCTCGAACACGCCCTTCTGGTCGACCGCCTTGTCGTGATGGTCCTTTAACCCGTCGAGATGAACGGAGAAGAAGAGGTAAGGCGAGGGCTCGAAGAGATGCAGCTTTTTCTCAAGCAGCAGCGCGTTGGTGCAAAGCGAGACGTATTTTTTCCGCTCCACGAGCCCGCGCACGATCTCGCCGATCTCCTTATGGATCAGCGGCTCGCCGCCCGGGATCGCGACCATCGGCGCACCGCATTCATCCGCCGCGTCCCAGCACTCCTGCGGGCTGAGACGGCGGTTGAGGATCAGTTCCGGATAGTCGATCTTGCCGCAGCCCGGGCAGGCGAGATTGCAGCGAAACAACGGCTCCAGCATCAGCACCAGCGGATACCGCCTGTTGCCTTTGAGCTTCTGCTTTAGAATGTAGAGGGCGACGGCTGCTTGCTGTCGGAGAGGTACACCCACGGAACTGTCCCTTCGTCTGTTTGGCGACCTCTGCCGGGTCGGCCTTTTTTCAGGTCACGTCTTGTGTCGGTCGCGGCCGAAACCGGTCTGCTCGAGACACTGTCCTCGAGATGGACGCCCCTGCAGCAATACCAATCGAAAATGCTCGGGAAAATCGTCGATTTCTCGCATGCACTCACAATTTCGGCGGATTGTGCGCGCAAAGGCTCAGTCGACCCGGTTGGCGAGCCACGCGGCGACCGCGGCCAAGAACGCCTCCGGCTGCTCTGCGTGAAGCCAGTGGCCAGCCCCGTCGACGCCTTCGAAATCGGCTGCCGGGAACAGCGCGTCGATTGCCGGACGCGACGTCTCGGTCACATAATCCGACGCGGTTCCATAGAGAAACAACGCCGGCCCGGAGAAGGGCCCGCCAAGCTTCTCGGGAAAGCCGATAAGGCAGGCCATCTCCGCATCGAGCGCCGCAAGGTTGAGCCGCCAGCGCGCGCCCTCGGCATCGACCACCAAGTTCTGCAGAATGAATGCCCTAAGCGGTGCCTCGGGGATCGTGCCGGCCAGCAGCGGATCGACTTGGGAGCGACGGGTGATCCGGGCGAGGTCCACGCCCTGCATCGCCGCGACGAAGCTTCGGTGGCTATGGGAATAAGCGACGGGGGCGATATCGGCGACGATGAGGCCGGCCAGCTTCTCAGGCGCGGTGAGGGCGAGCGCCATCGCGGCCTTGCCCCCCATCGAGTGACCGAGCACCACAGCCCGCCCGCCGCAGTGACGGTCGATCACCGCAGCCAGATCGCCAGCCATCGCCGGGTAGCCCATCTCGTCGGCCCACGGACTGCTGCCATGGTTGCGCATATCGACCAGCACCACACGGCGTCGATCGGCCAGCCGTTTACCGATGGCGTTGAAGTTGCGCGCTGAGCCGAACAGCCCGTGCGCGATGAGGAGCGGCGGCGCGGTTTCCGCGCCCACGGCGGGATGCTCGAGATAGGCCAACGCCAAGGGCATCGGTTGCGTTCTCCTCATGACTTGCGGGCGGCCTAGCACGCCACGCCGCGGCCGGCCAGCCGCTGTCAGACCTGGGGCAAGCGGCCGTCGCGGGACAGCGCGATCGCGATCGGCCGGGTCACCGGGAGCCGCGCACAGATCAGCACGATGATCACGGTGATCGGGATCGCCAGGAACATCCCAGCCGGCCCCCACATCGCGCCCCAGACGACAAGGGTCAGCAGGATCACCACGCTCGAAAGGTTGAGCCGATCGCCCATCAAGCGAGGCAGGACGATCTCGCCGGCCACGAACTGCGTCGCCGCGAGCACCCCGATCAGCATGAAGACAGCAACGGGATTCTCGAGCGTGAGCAGCGCGTAGACACAAGGCAAAACCACCGCGGTTATCGACCCGATGGTGGGGATGAAATTGAGCACGAAGGCCACGAAACCCCAGAAACCAGCCCCGGAGAGGCCGACCGCGTCGCAGGCGGCATAAGTCATCAATGCGACACCCGCAGAAATCAGGGTCATCAGCCAGAGATAAAGCCGGGTTTCCGCGCCGATCCGCGCCAGCGTGATCTTGAGCTCGTTGCGTTTGGCGTCGTCGGGGACCAGGGCCCGGAGCTTCGCCTCATAGAACCGTTCGTCAACGAGGAGGAAAAGCACATAGAGGAACACGAGGCTTACATCGGCCAGAAGTCCCTGCGCCGTGGCCAGCGCGTAGCCGATGAGCGCGTCGTAAGCCAGTAAGTCGAAGACCTGCTCCGGGGTGATGTTGGCCTCGATGCCAAGCCGCCCGAGAAACCCCTCGAGCTTGGCCAGCACCACCTCCTGGCCGCCCTGAACCCCGGCACCGAGCTCGGCAACATTGGCCACCACGACCCGCGCCGCCAAGGCCGTCGCGCCGAAGAGGACAAGGACCGAGATCGCCTTTGCCACCGGAGGCGGCACCTTCGGCCCGAGCCGAGGCGCCCGGCGGATCGCGCCGGCAAGCGCGTTGATCAAGAACCAGATGAGCACCGCGATGGCGATCGGCACCGCATACTCGCGCGTCGCCGACAGGCAGAACGCCAGAAGGGCAACGAAAGCAAGCGCGAAGAAGGGCCGTTGCGCGGCGCGGAAGAGCTCGGACATCGACCCGTCTCCGATAAGGGACCGGGGGAGTGTATCGCGAAACCCCTCGGGCGCCAAAGCTTCCGACGCCGGCTCTGCGACATCCGGCGGGACGGGATGGCCCGGTCCTGGCCGGCTCATAGTGGCCCCGCGAGGGGGGGCGGCTCGGCCCCGGCGCACACCGCCTCCGCAACGAGCCATGCCCGAAAAGCTGCGATTTTGGGCTCGCAGAGCCGATCCGGTCGACACACCATGTAATAGGCGAAACCGGCTGTCTCAGCGGCGAGGTGGGGGAAGGGCTCGACAAGCCGCCCCGCGGCAAGGTCGTCCGCCACCACCACCCGACCGACCAGCCCGACCCCCTGGCCCTGGATCGCCGCCTGGACGATCATCGTGTCGGCGGAAAAGCGCGGCCCCCGCTCCGCGAAGGCGGGGTCGACGCCGGCAGCCTTGAGCCACATCCGCCAATTGGGCGCGCTGTCCCGCTCGAAACGCCACTGCGAATGAAGAAGCGTGTGGCGGCGCAGATCATCGGGCGTCGCGAGCGGCGGACCGGCCTGGAGCAGGGCCGGGGCGCAGACGGGGATCGTGCTCTCCTGCAGCAAGAGCTCCGAGACCAGCCCAAGATAGCTGCCGCGGCCGTAGCGCAGGCCGATATCCACGCCGTCCTCGGCCAGATCGGCGAGGGTGTCCGTCGCGTCGAGGCGCACATCGATATCGGGATGTTGGACACGAAACCGCTCGAGCCGCGGCAACAGCCATTTCGCCCCGAAGGTCGGGCCGGTGCTCACCGTGAGCACCCGGGAGGCACCGGTGTCGCGCATGGCCTCGGCGCCCTCGGCGAGCTTGTCGAAGCCCTCGGTCATCAGAGGCGCCGCGGCCCGGCCGGCATCCGTGAGCGCGAGCGCTCGGGGAAGGCGGCGGAAGAGTTCGGTGCCGGCGGCCTCCTCCAGCGCACGGATTTGCTGGCTAACCGCAGCCGGCGTCACATGCAGCTCCTCGGCGGCCCTCTTGAAGCTCTGATGGCGGGCCGCGGCCTCGAAGGCGCGCAGGCTGTTCAGCGGCGGCAACCGGCGGGACATGACGGGCTCCAAGGGCTCCTCAGCGACGCGGCGGCTTGGGCTGGCGGGCAGCCCTCGCAGCACTGCTAACAGTTAAGCCAAGCTTTCCCATCTGGCCAGAACTTCTCGTTTGTGGCGGCAGGTCTCAGGGTCAATGTTCGAGCCATAGACGCAACACAGCCAAGAGCCGGAGGTCAGACGGGAAAGTTGGGCTTTCCCCTCAGATGGACCGGCGACCCCGTCAAAGACGACCGAAAGAGGAGATCGACCCATGTATGCCCACGTCGACCTTGTCGCTGCCGACCCCGTCTACCGAGACCATCTGCGCCGCGCCAACGAGGCCCGCGCCGCGGCCTTCTACGGTACCATCCGGGGCGCTGGCCGGCGTTGCGCTGCGCTCTGGGAGGCGCTCGCGTCTCGCCTTGCCGCCTGGCAGGCCCGCCGCGCAAGCCTGCGCCAACTCGCCAGGCTCTCGCCGCGATCGCTCGACGATATCGGCCTCGTCCCCGCCGATCTCGACGCGCTCGTCCAGGGACGCCTGCCCGGCCTGGGCGGAACGGCCGACGAGCCGGCAGCCGGCGCAGCGACGTCTCGTCCCGCAGCAGTTCCGAAGCCAGTTGAGGCCGGGAGGCCCGCCCCGACCGCCGCCCGACCGCGGCACTCGGGCCCAGCACGTCTGGCGCGGTCGCCTGGGCCCGGCGACCGAGAGGCCGGCGGGAGGCAAGCAGCCTGACGCGCGCCGCCGCAGAGCACCCCGCGGTCTCGCCACCGCAGCGCCTGCCAGAACTCGCCCGCCCCTGGGGCTCTGGCGCCGCGCTCAGGTGTCGAGGCGAGGGCAGGCGTAGCGCTCAGAAGTCGGTGGGGGCGCCGCCTTCGGCCTTCCGCCGGGCGACGAAGTCCTCGAGTTCCAGCCTGCGGTCCTCCGCCAGGGGGGCAGGCTCGAACTCGGCGAGGATCGCCCTGGCCAACCGGTTGGCGCGTTCCGGCGTGCGCACCGCGCCGGTCTCGGCCCACGTCTCGAAATTGCGCCAGTCCGACAGGAAGGGGGCATAAAACGCCGTCTCATAGCGCGCCTGGGTGTGGGCCGTGCCGAAGAAATGCCCGTGCGGCCCCACCTCGGCGATGGCCTCTACAGCGAGATCCTCGGGCTCGGTGGAGATCGGCTGATTGTAGGCCATGAGCTGCTGCAGCGTCTCGCAATCCATCACGAATTTCTCCAGCGACGCGACAAGCCCGCCTTCCAGCCATCCTGCGGCGTGAAACACCACATTCGCCTGCGCGGACGTGACGGCCCAGAGGGAGAAGGCGCTCTCCCACGCGGCCTGAGCGTCCGGGCAATTGGCGGCGCAGGCATTGGTCGCGCGCAGCGGCAAGCCGTAGAACCGCGCCATCTGCCCCGACATCTGGGTCGCGCGCATGTATTCCGGCGTGCCGAAAGCCGGTGCGCCCGACTTCATATCCACATTGGAGGTGAAGGAGCCCATCACCACGGGCGCGCCCGGCCTCACAGCCTGGAGCAGCACCACCCCCGCCAGCGCCTCCGCCGTCTGCTGCGCCACCGCGCCCGCGAGCGTCACCGGGGCCATCGCGCCTGCTAGGGTGAACGGCGTTATGATCACCGCCTGGTTGCGCGCCGCATGCCGCATGGCGCCGTCGAGCATCGGCCAGTCGTGCTTGAGCGGCGAGGAGGAGTTGATGTTGGTGTACATACGCGGCACGGCGTCGAAGTCCTCATGCGACACGCCGGCGCCGATCCGCACCATCTCCATCACATCCTCGACCCGCTCTTTGCCGAGTGAGTAAGCGTGGAGCACCTTGTCGGACAGCGTAATCTTCTCGTACAGGCAGTCGAGATGGCGCACGGAGGCGTGTACATCCACCGGCTCCACCGGATAGCCGTTCATCAAGTGTATGCAATTAAAGTATTGAGCGAGTTTTACGAGATCGCGAAAGGTGTCGAGAGTGCCGGGACGACGCCCTCCCTCGAGATCGGAATAATTGGGTGGGCTGGCGACATTGCCGAAGACTTGGTGGCGTCCGCCGATAATGACACGGCGTTCTGGGTTTCTCGGTGTCAAGGTGAACTGCGACGGCGCCTTGGCGACATACTCTCGGACCATATCCGGATCGAAGCGGACGCGGTCGCTGTCCGGATCGACCCGCGCACCGGCCTCGGCGAGCCGGGCCTTGGCGCCCTCATGCAAGAAGTCGATGCCGATCTCGGAGAGGATCCGCATGGCTGCGCCGTCGACGGCATGCACGCCCTCCTCGGAGAGCGGCTCGGTCGGCCGATCGACCAGCTCGTGCAGCCGCCAGGGCGCTTGCGCGATGGCCTTTTTGTCGGTCCGTCGGACATTTCCGCTGCGCCCGCCGCCGCGCCGTCGCTTCGCGATCTCGTTCATGTCCGCCCCTTTGCCACGCTCGTCGATGAGCCGCGCTTTGAGCCTCGGCGCTCGGGCAGGCCGCCGCTCGCCCATCTGCGTCATCGGGTGTCGGGATCTGACCCGAAACATCCGCGCGGGCACGCTGACCGATGCGACCGGGCATGCTATAGGGTCAAAAAACCGATTGGGAGGGTCCAGCAATGCGCAGCGCGCTTGTCATCTCGGCCATCGCGGCTGCGTTCGCAGGCCTGGCCCTTATCGCGGCGCTCGTTTTCACCGATTGGCTGAGGTTCGGCCCAAGACAGGCGTCGGAGATATCGCCTGAAGGCACTGAAGCGATCCCGCAAATGACACCGGCCGAACGGAAGGCCGCGATCCTAATCGGCATCGAGACGATGGGCTATGACGAGGAAGCGCACGGCGTGCGTGTCGTGGCAACGGAGCAGGGCGCTGCGTTTTTGTCGCCGGGGGAGCGTCGGATCGAGGTCGCCCCGCCTGCGGGCTGGCGGTTGAGCGGCGAGTTCGTCGTGCTACACGAGATTTTCGGCGGGTTCTTCCTTGTCCCAGAGGCGACGGGCGACGGCGGCGAGGTGGAGCCGGAGGCGCGCTATGTCTCCTTCATCGATGCTCGGCAGCCGCTCGAGCCGCGGACCAGCCAGGAGGCGATCCGCCGCTATTCGGAAGCGGCAGAGCGGATCCGAGGCGAGGGCACCATGCCGTATCTCGACGGGCGCGCCGATGTCGTCTCGGTAACCCCGGCACAGGACGCTGTGTTCTACTGCTTTCGGGTACCCTCTGGCATGCTTTTTCAAGGCGGCACCCGGTTCGTCGGTCCACTCTCGGTCACGGCAGTGCGGGCCGGCGCCTGCCCAGAAGATCGCGCCGAGATTACACGCCACCTAAATCTCGGCGAGGCCGCGCTGGCCTTCAACCGCTGAACCGAGGCGGAGTTGGCCCATCTGGGGCCGGATCGGTTTACTTGGCGAACTCAGCGCGGATCGCAGCACCATGGGCGTCGAGTTGCGGGACTTGGCGCGCCGCCGCCCAGTCGGCCTGGAGCCCGGGCCGCGGCAGGGAGACGAGGCCACCCGGCACCGGCTGTGTGCGACGGACGAGCGCTGGATGGGCTGCGAGGTCGTCGAGCCCATTGACCGCACCGACAGCGATCCGGGCATCGCCGAGCCGTGCGAGCGCCGTTGCTTTGTCGAGCCCGCCGAGCCAGGCCGCGACCGCCCCGTCGGTGTCGGCCCGGTTCGCCACCCGGGCGGTGTTGGTCGCGAAGCGCGGATCGGTGCCGAGCTCCGCCCGACCCATCGCGGACGCCAACTGGCGCCACTCCCGATCCGACTGCACGGAGATCACGAGTTCCGCGCCATCTGCCGTTCGGAAGCCGCCATAAGGCGCGATGGATGGGTGGGCGAGCCCCGCCTGACCTGGCGGCTGCCCGGCCTCGGCGTTGAGGAGCGGCACCGTCATCCAGTCTGCCATGGCATCGAAGAGGGCGACCTGCAGATGCGCCCCCTGTCCCGTGCGCGCCCGGCGTAACAGCGCCTGCGAGATGCCCAGCGCTGCGTTCATGCCGGTGGCGATGTCGACCACCGAGACCCCGATCCGCCCAACGCCCCCCGGCGCGCCCGAAATTGCCACGAGCCCCGTCTCGGCCTGGATCAGCAGGTCATAGGCCTTGCGTCCGGCATCTGGGGTGTCCGCCCCGTAGCCGGAGATGTCGCAGCAGATCAGCGCCGGCCGCCGACTTCGCAAAACCTCCGCGCCGAAACCCATACGGGCCACAGCGCCAGGCCCCAGGTTCTGGACGAAGACATCCGCCCGGGCGAGAAGGCGATCGAGAAGCGCGCGGTCGTCCGCCCCTTTGAGGTCGAGCGCGAGCGACTCCTTACCGCCGTTGAGCCAGGCGAAATAGCTCGCAGTGCCTGCCGCCGCGGTGTCGTAACCGCGCGCGAAATCGCCCTCGGGCCGTTCGATCTTGATCACCCGTGCGCCGGCCTCTGCGAGCTTTGCGGTCGCCAGCGGCGCCGCCACGGCCTGCTCCAGCGCGACCACGAGCACGCCCTGCAGCGGGCCGCGTCCGGGCGTGCTCGGCCGGTCGCTCACCGGCCTGTCTCCAAGGCGCCGATACCGATCGGGTCGAGCAAGAGATCCAGCGTTGCGACCGGCCCGTCAGTTTGGATGCCGAGAACGATCCACGCGTCGACGAGCCCCTTGACCGACAGCCCGTGCCGCCAGCACGGGACCCCGTCCAGGCCGCCCGGGCAGCGCCGCATCTTCGGATCTCCGGCCGCGACCGCAGTGCGCATCGCGTCGACCGTGGTGTCGGTCGCCACGCTGCCGGAGCTGAAGGTAGCCCGAGGCGCGGCCCCATCGGCCTCGGCCGCGGAGCTCGCGCAGGCCGAAACGCCCTCGAAGACCGGCACGCCCACGACCGGGCGGGAGTTGCAGGGCAAGCGCAGCCATCGCTGCGGCGCGTCTGGCAAATGGGCGGCAAGGCGGGAAGCAGCGGCCGTGTCGAGGGCGCGTCCAACCGCAGCCGCCGCATCGCGCGCGGTGCCCGCGTCCCCCGCCTCATAGGCCGTGAGCGCGCGGCGCAGCGCCTCTGAGATCTCAGCGGCCGGCGCGGGCAGCGGGGCGCGCGACAGACCGATGGCAAGCGCCGCCGTCCCGACGCAGGACAAGGCGCCGCCCCCCATCTCGGCCCTTGCTTCGGCCCCGACACCGCGCCGCGATGATCCCGCCCCAACGGTCATTTCTCTCTCCTCAGCACCGAGCGCACCAGGGGGCGCCCCCAGCCGCGCGTGGAGATAAACATGAGCCGCATCGCCTCCCAGGCATCGCAAGCCGCTCTGCGAGGATAACCGGACGCGCAGCGCAGCCAAAGCCCCTGCGCCACCAGCCACTCAGCTCAACCCGCGAGCGGCAGATACATCTCCTGGGCCGGGATCCGGTGATCGGGATAGAGGCGTTGCGCCCGATCACCCCCATGCCGCAGCCGGTGCCCCTCGGGCCGCAATGCCCACGCTTGCCGAGAAACGCCCCGCCGATTGAACCGCCCAGGTCACCCACGCCGGTTTTTGCCACCGTCCCTGGCGGCAGGTGAGCCGAGGCCGGAGCGCCACCGCTTCGCATAGCAGTGCCGCCGCGCCCGGTGTTGCGCCGGCCGCCATCGAGGAGACCGCCCCCCGGGGATGCAAGAGGACGCGACCGGGATCCGGGCCCCAGTCCCGGCGTCTCGGGGGAGCCGGCCATCAAAGGATCGGGGCAGTCGACCCGAACGCGCCTCGCGCCATCCGCCGCAGCTTCCCCCAGATGGAGGTCCGGGCGTGCCGACATGACGCCGGCGGGGGACGCATGTGCTGTTTCAGCGCGTCGCGAAGCGGCGGTCGCAGGATGTGGCGGCGGCCCTAGCGTCGGACCCGGCGGGTGGTGTGGCGGCCGGTGAAGCCCAGATCCTGGTTGAGCGGTGGCTTGGCGACGACAGCACCCAGCGCCTGCATCCGGGCTACCGCGACAACGGCCGCCCCCCCATCGAAACCGATATGTCCGTGGTTAGCCGAGCAGGATAAGGGGACAGACCTCGTTTTTCGGCATCCCGCCAAACTCCGAAGGCAGCGGTACGCGGCTGGGTTTGCGCAATCTCGGTTACGTGGTGCCGTGACGTGAACCCGGTGGCATCCGGCGCACTGCACGGTAGGCCACACCATTCATTCAAGAAAACTTCATCGCTCCGACATCGCTCCGACGGCGCGCCGACAAGGATGCGAGGTTGAACTGTTGGTGGCGCTCGGATCGCCGTGCGCCCGCCATGCCATCAAACACCTAAGGGGGACTTGCAGATGCCGTTCCGACTCGGAGCCCGCCTTGCGGCCATAGTGCTGGCCGTGCTGATCGCCCCGGCCGTTCAGCCGACCGCCGCCCAGGCACGCGAGCTGACCATCGCCGTTCAGAAGCTTCCGGATGTTCTCGAGCCTGCGATGGAGAACTCGAACGTCCATCTCCGCGTGATGTACTCGGTCTTCGAGACGCTCGTAAGAACCGACTACCGCGATGGCGGCCAGCTCAAGCCCGGCCTCGCCACCGCCTGGGAGATCGAAAGCCCGCGCTCGATCCTCTTCACCCTGCGCAAAGGCGTCATGTTCCATGACGGCACCGAGATGACCGCCGAGGACGTCGCCTGGGCCTTCTCGCCGGAGCGCCTGCAGGGCCTCGACGCCGACGGCAACCCCGGCATCACCGACACCGCGCCCTTCCTCGGCAATGTCGCGGGCAGCGAGGTGGTCGACGATTACACCGTCCGCATCACGATGAAAGCCGATGATGCGCTGATCCTCCAGCGCTTCGCCAACTACCCGGCCCAGATCGGCTCGCAGGACGCCTTCGAGGCGACCGGCAAGGTCTGGAGCGAGTGGGCGAAGAAGCCGGTCGGCACCGGACCCTACATGGTCGAGGAGTTCGTCTTTGGCGAGCGCCTCGTGCTGGTGCCCTTCGATGGCTATTGGGGCGAGCACAAGGCCGCCGCCGAGCGCGTGACCTTTGTGGTTGTCCCTGAGATCTCGACCCGACTGGCCGGTTTGCGCTCGGGTCAGTTCGACATCGTCACCGAGGTCGGGCCGGATCACATCGCCGAACTCGAAGCGGCCGAGGGCGTCTCGGTCGTCGGCGGCCCGATCCTCAACATCCGCGGCCTGATCTACGACTCGACCGACAACGCCCTGGAGAGCCCGTTGGTCCGCCGCGCGCTCAACCTCGCGATCGACCGCCAGGCGATCGTCGACAGCCTCTACGCCGGCAGGACCGTGGTGAACCGCGGCTGGCAGATGCCGGTCTTCGGCGACATGTATCTCGCGGACCGCCCGGTGCCTGAGTACAATCTCGAGAAGGCCCGTGCGCTCCTGCAAGAAGCCGGCTATGACGGCGAAGAAATCGTCTATCGCAGCCACGAGGGCTACTACACCAACGAGGGCGAGACTGCGCAGATCCTCGTCGCTATGTGGAAGCAGGCTGGTCTCAACGTGCGCCTCGACATGGTCGAGAACTGGGACCAAGTTTACGCTGACACGCCGGATCGCGGCATCTTCAACGGCTCCTTCACCGCCTACTATCCCGATCCCGTCGGCCAGATCTGGCGCCGCTTCGGCGCGCGCTCGGGCTGGGTCGAGCGTGGCATGTACGAGAACAACCCGGAGTTCCTCGCGATCGGCAAGGAGCTCGAGGAGAACCCGGACACGGAGCGCCGCCGCGTGCTCTTCGCCCAGCTTCTCGACAATTTCGACGCAGACCCCCATGGCACGCCGCTCCATGCGCTCACCCAGTTCTACGGGATCCGCGACGGCGTGAACTGGGAACCTTACCCGACCCAGTATATGAACCTGACCTCGGCCGAACTTTCCTTCACCGAGTGAGCGGCACCTTGGTCACCGCCGCCCAAGAGGCCCAGCCGTCGTGCGCGCGTGCGGCGGCTCCGCGGATCGAGGCCCGAGGGCTCTCGGTCCGCTTCGACACCGATCAGGGCCAGGTCGCGGCCGTTACGGGTGTTGATCTGACGCTCGGCGCAGCCGAGGTCCTTGGCATCGTTGGCGAATCCGGCTCAGGCAAGAGCGTGACCTGCCAAGCCCTCCTCGGTCTCTTGCCGCGGAGTGCCGCCGTCTCCGGCGAGATCAGGGTCGACGGGCAATCCGTGGCTGCCGAAGATCGCCGCGCCTTCGAGAAGCTCAGGGGCGAGACGCTCTCGATGATCTTCCAAGACCCGATCAGCGCCCTCGATCCGCTGATGACGGCACGCGGCCATCTCCGCCAGCGCCTGCGCCGTCACCGACAGGGGCGCGTGAAGCGATGCGCCGAAGACGCCGCGGCGCGCGAGCTACTTTCAAACGCCGGCATCTCCGACCCAGACCGGATCTTGCCCGCCTATCCCCACCAGCTCTCGGGCGGGCTCTGTCAGCGTGTGGCCATCGCTCTTGCGCTTGCCGGCCGGCCCAAAGTGTTGGTCGCCGACGAGCCCACGACCGCGCTCGACGTAACCACACAGGCGCAGGTGATCGATCTCCTCGCTGAGCTCCGCGCGGCGCGCGGGCTCTCGGTGATCCTGATCAGCCACGATCTGGGGGTTGTGGCCGATATCTGCGACCGGATCCTCGTGATGTATGCCGGCGAAATCGTCGAGACGGGGCCGGCTGAGCGGGTCCTCAGCGCCCCGGCGCATCCCTACACCAGGGCGCTTCTCGCCTCCCGACCCAGTCTGCACGGCCCCCGCCAGGCGCTCGCGACGATCCCCGGATCCGCACCACCACCGGGGCAGCGGCCGCAGGGCTGCGCCTTCGCCCCACGCTGCGCCCATGCGGTTGCGGCTTGCGCCGTGCCTCCCGAGCTCAGGGCACTCGGCCCGGAGCGCGCCGCACGTTGCCATCTCGCGGAAATCTCGGAGTTGGTCGATGGCTGAGCCGGCCCGCCTTTCGGTGCGCAACGCGCGGCTCTCCTATCACAGCGCGGACGGGCCTGTGGCCGCGATCGACGGCGTGAGCTTCGAGCTCGCCGCCGGGGAGACGCTGGGCGTCGTCGGTGAGTCGGGCTGCGGCAAGTCCAGCCTCGCCCGTCTGATCACCGGCCTGGCCGACCGGGCAGCTCTTGTCTCGGGGGAGGTGCGGCTCGACGGCCAGCGGATCGACGGGCTCGGCCCTGCCGCCTGGCGACCGATCCGGCGGCGCCTCCAATACGTCTTCCAGGACCCGCTCGGGGCGCTCGACCCCCGCATGTCGATCCTCGCGCAGGTGCGCGAGCCGCTCGACATCCACAACGCCGGCCCACGCCGCGCCCGCACCGAAACGGCGGCGCGCCTGCTCCAAGCGGTCGGGATCGGGGCGCATCTGCACCGCAGTGCCGCGGTTGAGATTTCCGGCGGCCAGCGCCAACGCGTGGTGCTCGCCCGCGCCTTGATCCTCAAGCCCGATCTCTTGCTCTGCGACGAGCCGGTTTCCGCGCTCGACGTGTCGATCCAGGCGCAAATCCTTGCGCTGCTCGACCGGCTGCGGGACGAGCTCGGGCTCACGACCCTGTTCATCAGCCACGATCTCGCCGTGGTTCGCCATATCAGCCAACGCGTGGCGGTGATGTATCTCGGCCGCTTCGTCGAGGTCGGGCCGGTGGATGCCGTCCTGGCCCGCCCCGCGCATCCCTATACGCGCGCGCTGATCGACGCGGTGCCCGGCAGGGGGCGCGGTCGGACGCGCTTCCGCCTGACCGGCGAGACCCCGAAACCCGCCGCGCGTCCTCAGGGATGCGCGCTCGCGGGGCGCTGCCCAAGCGCCGCAGCGCGGTGCCGCGCCGAAGACCCGAGCCTGGCTGCGCACCCCTCCGACCCCGCCCGGACCGTGGCGTGCCACTTCCCCGAGACGGCGAAGGTGGCGGCATGAGCGCGCGTTGGGTCCTCGGGCGGCTTGGCCGGGCGTTGGTCACGCTATGGCTGCTGATGAGCTTCACCTTCGTTGCGCTGATCCTCTCCGCAGACCCTGCCATCCAGATCATGGGGCCGATCGCCGACGAGGCCTCGCTCGCCGCCTTCCGCGCCGCCTGGGGACTGGACCGACCCGTCTGGGAGCAGTACCTCGCCCATCTCGGGCGGCTGCTCACCCTCGATTTCGGGCAGTCCTGGCGAACTTCCGACCCCGCCCTTGAGATGGTGCTCGAGCGGGTTCCCGCGACGCTCGCGCTCATGGTGCCCACCGCGGTTCTCGCCGTCGCAATCGGTGTGCCGATCGGGGTCTATGCCGCGATCCACCGCAACTCCGCCATCGACCGGGGCGCAATGATCTTCTCCGTGATGGGCTTTGCGGTGCCGAACTTCCTGGTGGGGATCCTCTTGATCTACCTCTTCTCCGTGCAGCTCGGCTGGCTTCAGCCCTCCGGCATCGTCGACTGGCGCTCTTGGATCATGCCGATGATCACGATGGCGTCGGCCGAAGCGGCGATCTTCGCCCGGTTCGCGCGCTCGGCCATGGCCGAGGTGTTGGGCCATCCGATGATGCGCACGGCCTTGGCCAATGGTGTGCCTTGGCGCCAGGCGGTCCGCGAACACGCGCTGCCCAACGCCGCAATCCCGATCGTCACCGTCGCCGGTCTCTTCATCGGCTCGCTCATCGGCGGCGGTGTCGTCACCGAGAACGTCTTCGCCTGGCCCGGGCTCGGGCGGATGCTCGTCGATGCGGTCGGCGCGCGGGACTATGCCGTGGTGCAAACCATCGTTCTCTTGATCGGGGTGACGATGATCCTCGCCAATCTGCTCGTCGACCTCGCCTATGGCTGGATCGATCCGCGGATCCGGGACGAGCGCCGATGAAGCCGGCCGAGCAGATCGACCTCCGCCGCGCAACCGGCGCGATGGGGCGGGTCTGGCGGCGCTGGCCGCCGCTTGTGATCCTCTCCATGCTCGTCGTCGTTGGCTTCGTCTGCGTCGCGATCTTTGCGCAGGCGCTGATGCCTTACCCGATCGACGAACTCGATCTGCTCAACCGCTTTGCGCCGCCGGTCTTTTTCGGGGGCAGCTGGGACCATCCGCTCGGCACCGACGGGCTCGGACACGACATGCTGACCCTGATGATCCGCGCGATCCAGGTTTCGCTTACCATCGCTTTTCTCGGCACGGTGATCGGGGCTGCCGCCGGCACGCTGATCGGCTTTGCCGCGGCGCATTTCGGCGGCTGGGTGGATGCGGCCGTCGGGGTTCTGGTCGATTTTCAGGCGACACTGCCCTTTCTCGTCCTGGCGCTGGCGCTGCTGACGGTGATGCCCGATGCGAGCATCGAAACCTTCATCATCCTCATGTGCATCTATGGCTGGGAGCGCTATGCCCGCCTCGCCCGCGGGCTTGCCATCTCGGCGCAGGAGCAGGGCTACGTCACCGCCCAGCGCGCGCTCGGTGCGACCGGCTGGCGGATCTATTTCCGTCACATCCTGCCCAATATCGCGGCGGTCCTCGTGGTGAACATGTCGCTCAATTTCCCCGCGACGATCCTCACCGAGACCTCGCTCAATTTCCTCGGCGTCGGCATCGAGCCGCCCGACACCAGCCTCGGCGTGCTCATGGGCGAGGGGCGCGACTTCCTCACCCGCGCGCCCTGGATCGCGCTTCTGCCGGGGGCCGCCGTCTTCCTCGCGACACTGGCGATCAGCATCCTCGGGGACTGGATGCGCGACCGTCTCGACGCAACCAGCCGCTGAGCCAATTGGAGCCGCCCATGCCTCTCTCCGCCAAACGCGCCGTCATCTGCGTCTTCGACGGGCTTCGGCCCGACCGGATCTCCGAGGCGCTCACGCCCAATCTTTGGCGCTTCGTCCATGACGGCGTTTGGTTCCGCGAGAGCCGCTCGGTGGTGCCCTCCATGACCCGCGTCGCGACCACGAGCTTTGCCACAGGCAGCCGCCCGGAGACGCATGGCATCGTGAACAACGCCTTCTTCGACCTCTCCGTGGTTCCAGACCGGGCCCTCGACACGTCGAACGGCGCTCATATCGCGGCCGCCGAGACCCGCTATGCCGCACGCTTCGTCGAGGCAGAGGGGCTCGGCTGCGCCCTCGCCCGCGCCGGGCGCAGCTATGCAGTGGCGCATTGCGGATCGGCCGGCTCCACATACCTCGTCAATCACCGCGCGCGCCTGCACGGCCACTGGACCTACTCCATCCATGGCCGCGAGGTGACGCCCACCCCAGAAGCCGTTGATGCCATGGTCGCGCGTTTCGGCCCCGCACCCGTTGAGGAGACGCCCAAACACGCGCAAATCGACCATGTCGCGCGCGTCTTCGTCGAGCATGTGCTGCCCGACCGCGATCCGGATGTCGCCCTCATCTGGTTCCCGGAGCCCGACACCGCCTATCACTACCGGAACATCGGCTCGGCGGAGGCCGAGGCGATCACAACCCGGGTCGACGCCCGCTTCGGCGACATCCTGGCTGCCGTTGCCGCCGGTCCTCAAGCGGACGAAACCCTCGTCGTCGCCATGAGCGATCATGGCCAGATCACCATGACCGGCGAGGTCGATCTTTTGGCACGGCTCGGCGAAGCCGGGATCGCGGCGGCTGCACGCCCGGGCGATGGCGTCGAGGTGTTGGCCACGGCCGGCATCGCGTGTGGTCTGAGCCTGCGCGCGCCGGATCTGGATCGGCTCGACGCCCTGGCCGCGCTGCTGATGGAGATGCCGGAAACCGGGCTTCTCTTTTCACGGGGGCGGGACCGGGGCACGGAGCCCCTCGTGCCGGGCACCTTCGCGCATGGCCATATCGGCCTCGACCACCCGCGCGCGCCCGATCTCCTCTGGATCGCGCGATCGGGCAGCACCGCAGACGCGGGCGGCCTCCCCGGCACCGGGCTCTTCACCTCGGGCACCGGTGTCCCGGTCGGCGGCGGCATGCATGGCGGGCTCAACCCTCTGGAGCAAAACACGCTGCTCGCCCTTGGCGGGGCGGGCATCCCGGCTCTGGGCGCAATCCCCGACCCCGCAGACCTTACCGATATCGTGCCGACGCTTCTCGCCGCCCTCGGTTGCGACCGCCCGGCTTCGATGACCGGTCGCCCGCTCGCCGCCGTTCTGAATGCCGACCGCCCCGGCCTGCTGACAGAGGAGATCGTCTCGCGGCGCGGTGCCTTCGAACAACGCCTGACTTTGGCGGTCAACGGCGCGCGCCGGATCCCGCTCTCCGGGGGGCGCTGATCTCACCGCACGAAGCGCGGCGCCTCGGTGGCGGCGTCTCAAGGATCGGGGCGCTGGTGCCTTGGCGGTGATCGTGGATCGGGATCTCGATCGTCGTCTGACGCGCCAAATCGCCGAGGAAGCGGCCAACCGGCAGTCGCGGAACCAACTTGCCGCGCTGATTGATGGCTCGGCGCAACCATCAGCGCGGCCCCGGACGGCGGCCTCGGACTGAGGCTCTGCGGCTCTGCGGCTCGGCCCGGCGCCCCGGCGGATCGGCTTCCATCGCGGTGGTCCCTGACCGCGCCGATCCTGTCATCGCAACACTTTTCGGGCGGTTGTGCGAGACCGAGCCGTGCACATGCGGGCAGGGCTGCAAGCCATCCCAACGGTCACGCTCGTCCTTTTGCTGAAAGCGGACGCAGCCCCGTGCGACCGCGGCGCACCTTTATGTCAGCGACTGCGGGGCACCGCAGGAACGCCGCCCGACCCGATCGCCATCGCCACCGCCATCGCCACCGCCACCGCCACCGCCAACCTCGATGATCTGCGCGCGCCCGTGGTTCTTCCGAGGTTTGGCTCAGGTCCAGATCCTCGTCACCGGCATAATCGGCGTGACCGGTAGACCGGTCGCTCCCGGCTGGGCAGGTGACCTCATGCCACTGTCACGCTTGCGCGAGAGGGTCTGCCCACTGCCACCGGTTGATATAGGATGTTGGACGGAAAACGGAGGCGCGCCATGGTTCCCGATCTCGACAAGCAAACTTGGCCCTTCGCGGCCGCAGGGCACCGGTTTCGCGGCGAGGACAGCGCCACGGGGCGCCGCGCGCGGCTCCGTGAGGCGCTGCGTGAGCAGGGACGTTTCACGGCCGGGCAGACGGCCGGGCGCTTCTATGCCATAGCGTGCGTCGCGCTCGAGATCACCCAGCGCTGCAATCTCGACTGTACGCTCTGTTATCTGTCTGATGCGGCCGAGGCGGCCCATGACGTGCCGCTGCCGGTCCTCGTCCGCCGCCTCGCTTCGATCGCGGACCATTTCGGGCCGGGAACGGCGGTGCAGATCACCGGCGGCGACCCCACGCTCAGGCGGATCGAAGACCTCGAAGCCATTCTCACGGAGGCGACGCGCCTCGGGCTTTGGCCCTGCCTCATGACGAACGGCATCCGGGCGACGCGCCCGTTCCTCGCCCGGCTGGCCGCCGCGGGGCTGAAGGACGTGGCGTTTCATGTCGACATGACCCAGGAGCGCCGAGGCTATGACAGCGAAGCCGCGCTCAACGCGGTGCGGGCGGACTATCTGGCGCGGGCCCGCGGCCTGGGGCTTCGCGTGCTGTTCAACACCACGGTGCACGCCGCCACGCTGCCCGAATTGCCGGCGCTGGCCCGGTTCTTCCGCGCCCATGCCCATGAGATTGCGATGGCCTCCTTCCAGATGCAGGCCGATACCGGGCGCGGGGTGTTGGGCCGTCGGGTCGATGCGGTGACCCAGGACCGGGTCCAGGCAGCGCTTTCGGAGGGCTTCGGCACGCCGATCGATTTCGACACGGCGAGGGTCGGTCACGAAACGTGCAACCGTTATGGCTCGCTGCTCGTGGCCGGCGAACAGGCGGTGTCGGCGCTCGGCGACACGGCCCTCTTCCACCGGGTTCTCGCAGCGCTCGAAGCCGCGGATCCGGGACGGCGCGCCGCTTCCGCCTTCTGGCCGATGCTGCTGCGCGCGCTTCTCCGCCGGCCGGGAACGGCACTCGCCGCCGCCGCCCACGGGCTCGGCCTCCTCTGGCGCCTGCGCGGCGGTCTTCTCAGCGCGCGCGGCCGCGTCGCCCGCCTTTCGGTCTTCATTCACAATTTCATGGATGCGGATGATCTGGACCGGGACCGCTGCGCCGCCTGCGTCTTCATGGTGGCGACCGAAGACGGGCCGCTCTCGATGTGCGTGCACAATGCGGCGCGCGATGCGCATATCTTCGCGCCTGCGCGGCTGGCCGGGCAAGCCGGCTGGTGGAGCGCTGCAACCGGCGAGGTGACAGACATCCCGGTTGCGGCCGAGCCGGCCCCCCTGCCGGCCAAAAAGCTGAAGGGGCGCGCCGCCGCCGTCGATACAGGGCGGCCATGAGACGTCTGGCCATCCTGGTGGTGCTCACAGCGCTTGCTGCCGCCTGCACCCGGATCGAACGGCAATTCTTGCCCGAGCCTGCACTTCTGACGCCGGCCTTCGCGCGCTTCGCCTCGGCACCAGGAGCGGCGGTGGATCACCGCCCGTGGGACGCGTTCCTGGCGCAGTACCGGGGGGTCGATGCCGCGGGCGTCGCGCGGGTCGATTATGCCGCCGTCACCGCGGACGACCGGGCGCGCCTCGCCGCCTATATCGCGACGCTGGAAGCTGTCGATCCGGCGGATCTGGACCGCGCGACGGCGCTTGCCTACTGGCTCAACCTCTACAACGCCGTGACCGTCGCCGTGGTCCTTGACCATTATCCGGTGGCGTCGATCCGGGACATCTCCGACGGGCCGCTCCCGACGGGGCCGTGGAACCGCCAGCTCGTGACCGTCGCCGGCCGGCCGCTCACGCTCAACGACATCGAGCATCGCATCGTACGCCCCGTTTTCGCCGATCCGCGCATCCATTATGCGCTCAATTGCGCCGCCGTCGGGTGCCCGAACCTGGCGGCGACAGCGTGGCGTGCGGACGGGCTCGGGTCCCGCCTCGATGCGGCCGAGCGCGCCTATGTCAACGACCCGCGCGGGCTCAGCATCGGCGAAGACGGGCGGGTCACCGCATCTAAGATTTTCGCCTGGTTCGAGGAGGATTTCGGCAGCGCCGAGGACCTGATCGCTCGGCTTGTCGGCGCGGCGGAGCCAGAGCGCGCCGAGGCTCTCCGCCGTCGCGGTCGGATCGACGCCTATGCCTATGATTGGGCGCTGAACGAGCGCTGAGGCCGGGCACTCTGCGTCGGCGGCTAAATTTGCGCACCGGATGCGCTCAGGCGATCTGGGGCAGATTGGCCGGCCGCTGCGCCCCGGAGCCGTGCCGAAGCCCGACCCCCATCACGGGTATCCGCGCATGTCAGGCACCGGCATGGGCACCGCGACGGCCGATCTCATCCTGGATCGCACAGGCCTTTCAGGGGTCCAGCCCAAGTCGCCGCAGACCGCTCGACCAGACCGCGCGATCGATAACCGGGCTCGGTGATCTCGCATAGACGGCGCTTATGGCGATCGGCGTGTGTCCGGCACGCGCTGGCAATCCTGGCCACGGCGCGGGCGGCACGCCGCGTCAACGCATTTTATCCCGACCAGATCGCTGTCGGTGCCATCTCGCCTGTCGCCGTGCCATGCGCGCCGCTCATACCAGCCTGCCCCGTCCACAAAACGCACACGTCTTGCATGACGGTTTTATGACGCGCATATGCAATTCAATCGCAAAAGAAAGGAAAAACAGATGATCTCAGAACTCGCCCAAGCCGCCCGCGCCGCCCTCTTCGCCTGGAACCGCGAGCGCCGCATCGCCCGGGATGTCGAGGAACTCGGCGCCATGGATGACCATCTCCTCGCCGATCTCGGCATCGGCCGGGGACAGATCGAGGCTTATGCCCGCGGCACCCATGATCGCATCGCCGATTGGCGCAAGCCCCATCTCGTGACCCGGGGCGAGCGTGTCGCCCGGCTCGATCTCGCCTGACGCCCAGAGCCCGGCGAGCGCGCCAACTCGCCCAGCGCCGGGCGCAGGGCGCGCGTTAAAGCGGCGCGGTTGCCGGCTGGGTTTCAAGACGGCGAGCGCGCGCAGGCCCCGGTTGGGGGGCTCCACCGCGCGCGGCGTTGAGGCCGACCGCACCCGACGGCGACGGCGCAGCCGCCAGATGGGGCGCGTCGCATGCATCGACGCGCAGCCGGCAGGACGCGGTCCCAGCGACTAAGTCTCCGCGCCGCTGTCGACGACACGCTGCGGCAGGCTTCCGCAGCCGCGCCATGCAGTGTCGGTATCCCGCCGAAGATGCCGCGCCATCGCCCTCGTCAGAGGATCGCAAAGCCGGTCACGGGATATCTGCTAACCATCCCGAGCACCTAGGCGTTGAAACCGAGCGCCTTAACGCTCTGATCGGCCGCCAGAAACCGCATCACAGCCGGATCTCGCGGGCGATGATCAGCTTTTGAATGTCGTTCGTCCCTTCGTAGATCTGACAAACCTTCTGGTCACGATAAATCCGCTCCACCTCGTAATCCGCCAGATAGCCGTAGCCGCCGAGCACTTGGATGGCTTCAGAACTCACCCGCTCCGCCGCCTGGCCCGCAAAGAGCTTGGCCATCGCCGCCTCTTTGAGACAAGGCTGTCCGAGGTCTTTCATCTGCGCCGCCTTGAGTGTCAGGGCGCGGGCCGCCTCAAGCTCTGTCGCCATCTCGGCAAGGCGGAATTGTACCGCTTGCAGATCGAAGATCGGGCCGCCGAAGGCGCTGCGCTCTTGGGCATAGGCGAGCGCCCGCTCATAGGCCGCCTGCGCCAGCCCCACCGCCTGCGCCGCGATGCCGATCCGCCCCGCCTCGAGCGAGCCGAGGGCGATGCGGTAGCCCTCCCCCTCCTCGCCGATGCGGCTCTCGAAGGGCACCTCCATTTCCTCGAAGGCGAGCGCGCAGCTGTCCGACGCCTTCTGGCCGAGCTTCTTCTCCACGCGCACCACCTCGTAGCCCGGCGTCGCGTTCTCCACCACGAGGCAGGTGATCCCCTTCTTGCCCTTCTCGGGGTCGGTGACGGCGAAGAGCACCGTCGCCCAGCCGATCCGCGCCGACGAGATGAACTGCTTCGAGCCCGAGACGCGGTAGCCGATGTTGGTGCGCACGGCACGGGTGCGGAGATTGGCGGCGTCCGAGCCCGCCTGGGGCTCGGTGAGGGCGAAGGAGCCGACCTTGCCGCCTTCGGTGAGCGG